>NZ_LABY01000050.1 GCF_001043975.1 Methylobacterium variabile | reverse complement strand
ACCATAGCGCGCGCAGAACTCCGTCCAGGCCGGGACCGGCCGGGCCTCACCGGCGGCGACCGCCGGGACCGTGACCGGCGGAAGGCCCGCCAGGGTCTGGCTGCCCGCCCCGCTCACCGTGGCCAGCAGGCCGGCGACCACCGCCACGGCCCGCGCGATTCCGATTCCGCTCCTGCGACCCGTGCACCGCATCCGACCCGCACCCGTTAAGCTTTCGTTAACGAGTTGGTCGCACGGCGCGGCCGCCGCCGCAATCGCGGAGTTAATAGACGGTTAACGTCCGTACACAGGCCGGCTCACACCCGCCGCAGGGCGAAGGCGGCGACCAGGGCGGCGCTGAGGAGCGTCGCCGCCACCGGCATCGCCGAGCCGTCGTGCCAGGAGGCGACCGCGAGGGTGAACAGGGCGCCGAACGCCATCTGCATGAAGCCGTAGAGGCTGGAGGCGGAGCCGGCGGCGTGGGGATCGACGTTCATCAGGCCCGCGACCGCGTTCGGCCCGAGGAGACCGATGCCGACGGCGTAGAGGACGAGCGGCGCGAGCAGCGTCACCACCGTGAGCTGCCCCGTGCGATCCACCACCAGGAGCGCCAGGGCGGCGGCGAGGCAGATGCCGTTGCCGACCTTGGCCGCGCGCCGGATCGGCACCCGGCCGGCCAGGCGCCCGGCGATGCCTGAGCCCAGCACCATCCCGGCCACGACGATCAGGCAATCGAGCCCGACCTCCTGCGTCGAGCGGCCGAGGCGGTCGACGAGGAGGAACGGCGCCACCGCCAGGAAGGCGTAGAGGCTGGTGCCGGCGCAGGCGCCGGCGACCACGTAGGCCCGGTAGGCCGGGGCCTGCATCAGGCGCAGATAGGCGCCCGCCACGGCGGCGACGCCCGGCAGGGCCATCGGTCGCCGGTTCGTCTCCGGCAGGGTCAGCACCACCAGCGCGCCGAGGCCCGCCACCACCGCGGCCAGGACCACGAACACCGCCCGCCAGCCGAGGGCCCCGTTGATGAGTCCGCCGATCGCCGGGGCGAGGGCGGGCGTCAGCGTCATCGCCATGGTCAGGATCGCGATCTTGCGGGCCGCGTCGGCCGCGGTCGAGACGTCCCGCACCATCGCCCGCCCGAGCACCAGCGCGCTGCACGCCCCGAGCGACTGCATCACCCGGGCAAGGATCAGCACCTCGATGCTGGGAGCGGGAATCGCGAGCAGCAGCCCCGCGAGGTAGAGCGACAATCCGGCGATCAGCACCGGGCGGCGGCCGAACCGGTCGGAGAGCGGGCCGTAGACCAGCTGGCCGCAGGCGAGGCCGACGAGGTAGAGCGTGATCGTCAGCTGGGCGGCGACCGGCGTGGTGCCGAGATCCGCCGCCGCCGCCGCGAGGGCCGGCACGAAGATGTGCAGGGCCACCGTTCCGGTCATGGTCACGGCCACGAGGAGGGGCAGCGACGCTTGGCCGGAACGTCTCTGGGACAGCGTCATCGGTCGCTCAGCTCATGATCCGGAGGGCGGGGATCCCTCCTCTCTAAGACGATGCCGGCCTCGAGAGGCATGCCGGTCGGGAATGGCTGGGCCTTGCCGCCGGCGGCACTTGCGCTCCGCGCCGGGCTTCGTCCGGCAATGCCCATGCCATGCATCAGATCTCGGTGACGACGCTCACCTTGTTTGTCCGCGAACAATCTGGAAAATTATCTTCTTTCCATGGTGCCAAGTCTGCGGGGGCGGGTGTCGCAGCGGCCCGTGACCGCGACCCGGGGCAGGAGGTGCCGATGACCGATGGCGTGTTCGATCCCAGCCGGCGCCTGGCCCCTCGTTCCGTCGACGCCGCTCCTGGAGGAAGTCTCTCGCTCCGCCGGCTGCGCGAGATCGAGGCCGTCCTCGGAAGCGCGATCGATCCGGCCCCGGCCGCCGATCCCGGGGCCGCGCCCGGTCTCGACGGGGGGCGGGCGCTGGAGCGGGACTCGATCGAACTCCTGCGTGCCTTCAACCAGATCGCGGATCCGGAGGCGCGCCGCGACGTGCTGCGCCTGGTCCTGGCGGCAGCGCGCGAGGCCGAGGCCTGAGGCACCGGCCCGAGGGGCCCGGTCGAGCGACAGCGTGCGACACCGGTGCGGCGCTGCCCGGCGCGAACCGAGCCCGCCGGAGGCGGTTGACCGGGCTCGACCGTCCGTCGGAGGCGGCGGCGAGCGGGACTGCCGGTGGCAATCCCACTCGGGTCCTTGGTTCTGCATCGGTCCCATCGAACCGGTAACCCCGATCGGTGACCCCTTCGGCCACCGGCCGCTCCGGAGCGCGGGACGGTGCCCAGGCGGGAGGAATTCGTCATGCGAGGCACGCTGATCGGGGCAACGATTCTGGTCCCGCTCCTCGCCACCGCGGCGGCGGCCACGTCCTGCGCGGAGCAGATCGCCACGATCGAGCGCCGCCTCGAGAGCCCCGGCGCCGCGGCGGTGACGGGCGAGGCACCGACCCGGACCGGCTCGCCGAGAGCCCTCGCCGCCCCGCCGGCGGGCCAGCCGAGCGATCCCGCGGTGAGACCGGATGCCCAGCGGATCGCCGAGGCGCGGGGCCTGATCGCTACGGCGCGCGAGCAGGACCGCGCCGGCAAGGCCGAGGCCTGCGCGGACACCATGACCCACGCCAAGGAGCTGATCGGTGCGCTGCCCTGACGGGCCGCCGCGCTTCAGAAGGTCTCGCGCAGGCGGCGCATCATGTGCACCCAGTCGCGCGGGCCCATGCCGGGCGCCGTCCCGAGCGGGTGCAGGCCCTCCTGGGCCAGGCGGCGGGCGTCCCGCGGGGACATCGCGAACCGGCTCCGGAACGAGCGGCTGAAATGCGTCTCGCTCGAGAAGCCGCTGCGATAGGCCACCTGCGCGATCGTGGTGCGCTCGCCATCGGGCCGGCTCAGCGCCGTGAAGGCCCGGTCGAGGCGGCGACCGGCGACGTAGGCCATGACGCCGCCCTCGAAGCCGAACAGCCGGTACAGGGTTGCCCGCGACACCCGGCAGGCCCCGGCGATGGTCGCCGGGCTCAGGGCCGGGTCGTCGAGGTGCCGGTCGATATAGGCGCAGATCCGGTCGTGCACGCTGGCGGAGGCGGCGGCGCGCACGAGCGGATCGGCCTCCCGCAGGTCGCTGCCGGAGAGCAGCAGGCAGAGCGCGTCGAGTGCGGTGCCCGCCTCCCGGGGCGTGAGGGCGGCGGCGTGCTCGGCCATGCTGCGCATGTGGCTCCCGGTCACCGCCGCCAGGGCGCTGCGCCGGCTGAGGGCCCGTCCGTGCAGGTCGTGCGACGCGGCGATCGGCAGCCGGTCCCGCGGCAGGATCAGCGTCAGGGCGGAGAAGTCCGTCGCCCGCGTGCGCAGGGTGCGATTGAGGTCGAGGACGTTGATGTCTCCGGCCTCCACCGCGACGGTGCTGTCGCCGCACAGGCCCTCGAAGCCGCCGCTGACGTAGTGCTGGACCACGACGTGGTCCCAGCCGGAGCTGCGGACGTCGCCCATGCTGCGCTCGAAGGACTGCGCCCGCGACGTCGCTGCCACCAGCAGCGCGTCGGCGACCGGGGCGGCCTGCACCTCGGCCCGGAACGCCGCCGCGGAGTCGGGCTCGAGGCTGACCCGGAAGAGCGGCTGCACCAAGTCGTGCCAGAGGGCGAATTGCTGCTCGGCCTCGAGCCCGCCGAGCCTGAAGTCGGTCGTCTCTTCGTCTGTCATGAGTCGGAGTTTGCTGGCTGGCGCGGAGCCCGCAGCACGTTCGGAAGGCCACGGCTGCTCCGGCGTCCTGGAGCGCCGGGCCCCGAGGTGTCGCCGGCATGGCAACCGAAGCGCGGCGCCACGACATGGTCCGCGCTCCGAATCGATGCTCGAACAGCTCCTCTACGTCAATGGATAAAAGGAATTATTTCTGGTCTTCCAGAGATCATGGATCTTTTTGCATATGCGAGATGTGTCCTCGCAGATGCGAGAGGAAATGATCCGTGTTGCGTGCCCGATCGAGCCGTGAGCGCCTGACGCGAGCGGCCGGCACCCGTCCGACGCCAGTGGCGGCATCGCGACGGCGACCGCCTGAGCCCTGCCTCCTGGAGGCCGGCGGCCATGCGGTCGCCCGCGAAGGCCGCGGCACCGGCGGTCGGGCCTGAGAGCGATCCGGCGACGGCGCATTGCAGGGTGCCGACCGCGATGTCGCGGGTGACGCGGCCGGAGGTCATGCCGCCGGCGGTGGCGCGCAACTCGAATTCCTCGAAGGGCGTCAGGGCGTAGTGGACACCGGCGTCGCTGCCGGTCCCGATCCGGGTCCGTCGATGTCGAGGGCGGGTAGCCTGTCGGGACCGACGGCCACCGGCCGGGCGATCGTCGGAGGAGTTGACCGGACGCACGATGCCGTCGCTGGCGAGGGCCGCGGTGATGTGTCCGGTCCCCGGACCGGCCCTGTCCGGATCGGGATGGCTCCGGGTCATTCCTGGAGCAGGCGTGGGCCGATCACGCGCGTCACCTCGGCGGCGTCGAGCGCGTCCGGCGGCAGAGGTCCGGCGCTCTTCGAGAGCAGCCGCACGTAGGCGTCCTCCCCCGGCCGCACCACCGTATTGACGAAGCCAGGGGTCATCGTGGTGACCCGGGTGTCGCCCCGCCAGGTGGTCTCGGCGCGGGCCGGGCCGCGATAGCTGTTCCGCTCGGTGGCGTCACGGGAATCCGTGATGATGAAGTGCGTGCGACCGTTGGCGAGGGTGATCTCCGCCGCCTTCATCATCACGAAGTCCTGCACCCGGCCCTTGCTGGTGAAGCCGTTGCCGCGGGCCTCGATGCGGTAGACGTCGGGGGTCACCGCCTCGGCCCGTACCCCGCCGGTCAGGCCGATGCCGTTGCTGTTGCTCTTGTAGGAGGTCTGGCAGGCGGCGGTGGTCAGCGCGGCGAGAAGCGCTGCGCCGGCCGCTGCGCGGCGCACGATCGTCGAGGGTGTCGGCGAGGTCATCGGGCGGTGTCCTTCTGGGTCTGTCAGCTCTGAGGCGCGGCGCGGCGGCGGCCGCGGGCGGCCGGGGCGGAGGTGAGCGGGACCATGTGGCCGATGACGGGGTTCGGCGTGTGGTCGTAGGCGGTGCCGTTATGGGCATCGATGCCGGCGCCGATCAGCCCGCCGGCGACGAGGTTGCCCGCCATGCTGGCGCCGCCCGAGCCGCTGAGCTTCGTCGTCACCGGCACCTGCACGTCGGCGTGGCCGGGCGGCGAGAAGGTGGAGACGAATTCCTGCTTGCGGGCCACCTCGAGGGTGCAGGGCGTGACCGGGCAGCCCGGCCCGAGGGAGGTGCGCATCGCGGCGCCCGGCGGTTCCGACAGGAAGGTGACCTGCTCGGTGGTGCCCCGGGTCACGGTCCCGCAGGCAGTCAGGGCGAGGAAGCTGAGGCAGGCGGCGATGAGGGGCATCAATGGGCTCGCGCAGATGACCGTCGGGCGGCCGCATCCACGTTCAGGAGGGAGACATCGTCGGGAGAATCCCCGGACCTGCCAGCAAGCTCGGCCGTGAGAGATCGACGCGGTTGTTTCCCAATGGCGTCCGGCTGTCCAGGGCGGCGACGCGGTTTGAGACGCACTGTCGTGAGAACCGAGACGGATGATCGGGTCGCGGACCTTGGTTCGACTATCACCGACGCGAGGCGCCTCGAGATCAGGCAGCCCGACTCCCGCTTATGTTCGATTAAGAACTGACGTCGGCACCTCGAGGCGGGGCCGACGGCAAGTCCATGCCTCCTTGTTCCTCGTATCCTCGGCCAGGGCGACTGGCTTTTGTCCGAACGCCGCTACGGAAGCGTCGGCGTTGCCACGCCGCGCGGGGGCCTGTGCGACATGTGGTGCCGCCGCTCACGTGCCGGCATTCCCTGAGACGCACCGGCCGATCCCGTGTCTGCCGGATTGAGACGCACGGGCACGTCTTTCGATACGCTCTGCATGGACGCGTCGCGCAGTCTTCCATCGCCCATGCTACGACCCGGTGGTTTCCTGCACATCGACAAGCAGTCTCGTCATGACCAAGTCAGGTTTCGAACGATCACCTCGAAGACGTTGGGCCGGCCGGCTCTCCGTTGCGGCGGGGCGCCACGCTTCCCTGGCCCTGGCGGTCGCGCTCACCTTGGCCATCGCGCTCGTGGTCGCGGCGCCGATGATGAAGGCGTCCTGAGGCGGTCGGCCCGGCGCCGGGTCAGGCCGCCGGCGGCCCGCCGAGCCTGATGCCGGCGCGGCGAAACAGCGTCAGCCACACCGAGTTCAGCTCGCTGCGGGTCGTGTCGCTCGCCGCGAGGTCGACCAGGAAGCAGCGCACCTCGTACTCGAGACCGTGCTCGCCGATCCGCATCAGCAGGGCGGTCGGGGCCGGGTTTTCTGCGACGTTGGGGTGGCGCTCCGCGACCTTGATCAGGATCTCGTGCAGCACCTCGATGTCGGTCTCCTTGTCGAGGATCAGGGGCACGCGCAGGCGCTGGGTGTCGTCCGTCAGGGTCTTGTTGCGGACGATCGAGGTGATGAGGTCGGTGTTCGGCACCACGAGGTCGGTGCGGTCACCGGTGGCGATCAGGGTGGAGCGCACGCTGATCTTCTTCACCCGGCCCTCCTCGCCCTTCACGGTGACGAGGTCGCCGACCCGGACCGGGCGCTCGGCCAGCACGATCAGCCCCGAGACGAAGTTCGACACGATGCTCTGCAGGCCGAAGCCGATGCCGACCGAGAGGGCGCCGGCGATCACCGTGAGGCTCTGCGGGTTCACGCCGAGCTGGCCGAGGGCCACGATCACGGTCAGGGCAAGGCCGCCGTAGCCCACCACCGTGATGACGGAGTAGCGCGCGCCGGCGTCGAGCCGGGTGTGGGGCAGGAAGCGCCGGTCGAGCCAGCCGGTGGCGAGCCGGGTCGCCAGCACGCCCGCCCCGAAGGTGAGGAGCGCGAGGCCGGCGGCGCCGAGCCAGCCGCGCAGATCGACGATCGTGGTGCCCAGGAAGGCGTCCTGGAACGGGTTCAGCTCGCCGTAGGCGAGGTTCCAGGGGCCGATGACCACGAACACCATCGCGCCGACCACGAGGGCGTGCAGCAGGCCCGAGGTCACGATCGAGGCTAGGGCCAGCGTCTCTGGCCGGATCGAGAAGGTACGGCAGAACCGCGCGAGCCGGGGCGAGCGGGCGACGTCCTCGGCACCGACCGAGAGCGCGTCGACGCAGATCAGCACGATCCACCCCAGCGCCACCAGGATCCCGGTGACGATGAGGCGCCCGATCAGGAAGCCGCCGAGCGCCGTGAGGCCGACGAGCACGCTGGCGCCGGCGGCCGCCGTCACCGCCCAGGCGAGGGGCGCCAGGGCGCCGAGGAAGCCGACGGGAGCCGCCGCGGGCATCGCGGCCGCCGCGTCCTCGCCCGGGGGCTCGCCGTGGGCGAGCCGCACGAGCGCGCCGGCGAGGAGGCCGCAGCAGGCGAGGACGGCGAGGATCGTCGCGGCCTCGCTGATCGCCACCTGGAAGCGCGCCATGACGGCGAACTCGGCGAAGACGAGGTTCAGCGCGTAGACCAGCAGCATCGCGGTGCCGGTGCGGTGGATGGTGCGGGCCGCCGCGTCGCCGACGGCGAGGAGGCGGACCGCCGGGTCGCGCGGGGCGACCATCGCCCGCAGGATGCCGGTGCCGAGGAGCACGCCGGCCGCTGCGGCCAGCACCCGCACCGCCAGGGAATCGACGCTGCCCGGCGCGAGGTCCATGTCCTCGTTGAGCAGGATCAGCAGGGCGATCGCCACCGGCACCGGCGCCACCGTGACGCCGAGGTCGATGACGGCATGGACCGCCGCCGCCCGGCGCGGGCCGATGCCGGCCCGCTCGCAGAAGCGGCGCCAGCGGCGCGTCAGGCGCCATCCCGCCGAGCGGCTGATCCCGTAGAGGATGAAGGCCAGGACCAGCATCACGGCGACGCCGAGGAGCTCCTCGTCGTCCAGGCCGTTCTCCGCTCCCCGCGCCCCGAGCTCCGCCAGCTTCTCGTCGACCTGCGGCAGGGCCCGGTCGAGGAGCTCGCCCCAGAAGGCGGGGGAGAGGGGGCTCAGGCCGGGGGCGAGGAGGCGCCGGGCGAACAGCGACCGGCGCATCTCGGTCACGCTCTTCCACAGCTCCTCGGCGGCGCGCAGGTTCTGCCCGTCCTGCCGCAGCCGGGTCTCGGCCTGGGCCAGCTCGGCCTCGGCCTGGCGCTTCTCGGCGCTGGCGGCCTCCGGGACGACGGCGCGCCCGATCTCGGCGAGCTGCCCCTGGAGCCGGGCGCGCGCCGCCTCGGAATCCTGCCGCAGGGCCTTGGCGTCGGCGATCAGGCCCTCGATCCGGTCGCGCACGCCGAGCAGGCCCTTGAAGTCGCCCTGCAGCCGAGCCGCCTCGGCCCGGGCGGCCGCGATGCCGGCGCTCAGGTCGGTCCGGCGGGACTCCTCCGTCTGGGCCGCGGCCGGGAGCGCCAAGGCGAGCACGAGGACGGCGAGCACGAGGGCGACGAGGCCGCGGATGAGGGCGGAACCGAGGAGGCGCATGGGAGGAGACAGCTCGAGGCGGCGCCCTGCACGAAGCGTGGCCTTGGGCTGCCTAGCACGACCGAGCGGATCGGCAAGTGATTCGGACCAGGCAAGCGGTTCGGATCGGCGGTCGCCTCGCCAAGTCGATCGATCGCGCGCCACAGTCGAGGGCGAGTGCTGGGCCGGCGCGGCGCAAGACCGCCGCAGTCCTGCGCGAGAGCCCGCCTCAGGCCGCCGCGGGCGGGCGCATCGCGATCCAGACCACGTGCGGGGTCCGCCCGGGGCGCTCCGCGCGGATGCGGTGCTCCGCGACCGAGAAGCCCGTGCGCTGCAGGCGGCCCTTGAACTTGCGGTCCGGGCAGCCGGACCAGACGCCAAGCAGGCCGCCCGGGCGGAGCGCCCAGCGCGCCCGCTTCAAGCCCCAGGCGTCGTAGAGCCGGTTGTTCGCCCGGCTGACCAGGCCCCGCGGGCCGTTGTCGACGTCGAGCAGGATGGCGTCCCATGCCCCGGGCCCGGACTGAATCTGGCGGTTGACGTCGGATTCGCGGATCTCGACCCGGGGATCGTCGAGGCAACCGCCGAAGACATGCGCGAGAGGCCCGCGGGCCCAGGCGACCACGGCCGGCACCAGCTCCGCCACCACGACCCGCGCCTCGGGTCCCAGGCCGGCCAGGGCCGCCCGCGGGGTGAAGCCCATGCCGAGCCCGCCGATCAGGATCCGAGGCGCGGGCCGCTCCCGCAGGGCCGCGCACGCGATGGTCGCCAGGGCCTGCTCCGAGCCGCTGCGATGGCTGCCCATCAGCTCCATCCCGTCGACCAGGATCAGGTACTCGTCGTCGCGTCGCACCAGGCGCAGGCAGCCGCCCCCGCCCGGAATCGGACCGGTGTCGAGCTCGGTCCAGGACGCCAGGGCCGCGCCATGCGCGAGGGAACGCCGCATCGGTCTTCACTCCTGCCGTGAGAGGTGAACCCGCCGGGATGCACGCCGTCACCTTCGCGCTGCGCGGGGTGCGCCTGTCCGTCCGGCTGTCCGAAGAAGGGAATGGTGCCGCAACAGGGATTCGAACCTCCGGCCCCTCGCCGCGGATCCTCGGCGCACAGGGTTCAGGAGATGTCGGTCAGCATCGGGACGGCCTCAGGATCTTCCTCAGGATCTTGCGGTTTCGAGGCCATGCGGCGCGTACCCGACAATTTTGGAATCGGGAAGGCGCGACAATACAGCCACCTGCTTTCCAGGTGCTTACCGGGACCGAGTTCCTGCCGTCCCGAGACGCCTACGCTGTGCTCGCGGGCCGGTCCGCGTCGGCGCGGGCCTGGGCCAGCGCTTCGGTGACGAAGCGGCCGGCCTCGGCGAGGCGGGCAGGATCGACCCCGGTCGCGATGCCGAGGCGTGCGAGGTCGGCCACCACGCCTTCGGTCGCGACGTTGCCGGTGGCGCCCGCCGCGTAGGGGCAGCCGCCGAGGCCCGCGACGGCGGCATCGACCACGCTCACCCCGAGGTCGAGGCAGGCCCGGATGTTGGCGAGCGCGAGGCCCCGGGTGTCGTGGAAGTGCAGGGCGAGCCGCTCCGGCGGCACGAGCGCCGCCACCGTCTCGACGCAGGCCCGCGCCTGGTCCGGTGCGCCGGCCCCGATCGTGTCGCCGAGCGAGACCTCGCGGCAGCCGATCTCGACGAGCCGGCGGGCCACCGACGCCACGGCCTGCGGCGCCACCGCCCCCTCGTAGGGACAGCCGAGGACGCAGGAGACGTAGCCCCGCAAGCCGATCCCGGCGGCGCGGGCGGCCGCCGCGACCGGAGCGAAGCGCGCGAGGCTCTCGGCGATCGAGCAGTTGATGTTGGCCTGCGAGAACGCCTCGGAGGCGGAGGCGAAGATCGCGACCTCGCCCGCGCCGGCGGCCCGCGCCGCCTCGAACCCCTTCAGGTTCGGCACCAGCACGGTGTAGCGGCCCGCCGGGTTCGGCGGCAGCCGGGCCATCACCGCGGCGGTGTCGGCCATCTGCGGCACCCAACGCGCCGAGACGAAGCTACCGCCCTCGATCGACGTCAGGCCCGCAGCGAGAAGGCGCTCGATCAGGCCGACCTTGACCGCGGTCGGCACGAGGACGGGCTCGTTCTGCAGCCCGTCGCGCGGGCCGACCTCGACGATCCGCACGCGAGAGGGGAGGGTCACGGCGCCTTCACCAGCGGGCAGCGCCCCTCGGCGAGGGGCCGGAACGCCTCGGCGGCGGGAATCGTCTGCACGAGCTTGTAGTAGTCGAACGGGCCCTTCGACTCGGCCGGGGTCTTCACCTGGAACAGGTACATCGGGTGGATGTGACGGCCGTCCTGGCGCACCGTACCTTCGCCGAACAGCGGGTCGTTGGTCGGCTCCGTCTTCATCCGGGCGACGACGGTGCGCCCGTCCGTGCTGCCGGACGCGGCCGCGGCGCGCAGGTAGGCCAGGGCACCTGCGTAGACGCCGGCCTGGTTGGCGGTCGGCCGGCGGCCCTTCATCTGCTGGGCGAAGCGGTCGGCGAAGGCGCGTGTCCCCGGGTTGGCGTCCCAGTAGAACCCTTCCGTGAGGTAGAGCCCCTGCGCGTCCTTGAGGCCGATCGCGTGCACGTCGGAGAGCTGCATCAGCAGCGCCGCGAGGTCCTGGCCGCCGCTGGTGATGCCGAACTCGGCGGCCTGCTTGACCGAGTTGACCGTGTCGCCGACCGCGTTGGCGAGTGCAATCACCTGCGCCCGGCTGGCCTGCGCCTGGAGCAGGAACGAGGAGAAGTCCGCCGCCGCGGTCGGGTGGCGCACGCCGCCGACCACCGTGCCGCCCTCCTGCCTGACCACGCTCGCCGCATCCGCCTCGAGGGCGTGGCCGAAGGCGTAGTCGGCGGTGAGGAAGAACCATTTGGTCTTGCCGGCGCGCACCAGCGCCAGGGCGGTGCCATGGGCGAGCGCCCAGGTGTCGTAGGTCCAGTGCACGGTGTTGGCCGAGCATTTCGGGCCGGTCAGGTCCGAGGTGCCGGGGCCCGAGGCGATGAAAGCTGCCTTCGAATCCCGCACCACCTCCTGCACGGCGAGCGCCACCGAGGAGAACGGCACGTCGAGGATGGCATCGACCTGTCCCTCGGCGATCCAGCGCCGGGCGGTGGCCGAGCCGATGTCGGGCTTGTTCTGGTGATCGGACTGGATCACCTCGACCTTGATCTTGGGCTGCTCCTTGCGAAAGTCCTCCACCGCGAGGCGGGCCGCGACCACCGAGCCTTCGCCGGTGGAATCGGCGGCAAAGCCGCTGAGGTCGGTGAGCACCCCGAGCTTGACCGTCGTCACCTCGGCGCGGGCGGCGCCGGCCGCGACCAGCAGGGCAGCGCCGGCGAGCAGGCGGGCGGCGAGGCGCGCGGTTCGGGTGCAGGTAGTCTTGAGCATGGTTCTCCTCCCGTTTCGTTGTTGTTCAGCCGCCGGATCGGCGACCATTCGAAGTCCTCGACGAGGTTGCCACCCTCCATCGTCATTCCGGGGCCGCGCAGCGGAGCCCGGAATCCAGATACTCAAGTCATGAAGAACGAAGCGAAACGCGGCCGGCTTCGCTGAAGAACCAACTGCGGCCCTGGGCGTGCCTTTCGCACCCCGGGCTCTCACCTGCAGCGAGTCCCGGAATGACTCTGTGAAGCGGGACCGTGAGTGAGACTATTCAGGTTTGTCAGCGGAAGGCCGCGACCCCCGGCGGATCTCCGCCAGAACCTCCTGCGCCACGTCGAGCCGCACCCGATGGCCCTCGACCAGCACGCGGGCGACCGCCTCGATCTCCTCGCCGACCGCGCCGGCCATCATGGCGATGTTCTGGGCATGGAGCGCCATGTGGCCCTTCTGGATGCCTGTGGTGGCCAGTGCCTTGAGGGCGGAAAAATTCTGCGCCAGCCCGACCGCCGCGATGATCCGCGCCAGGCGCTCGGCCGTCGTCGCGCCGAGGATCTTCAGGCAGGCCTGCGCGGTCGGGTGGAGTTTGGTCGCCCCGCCGACGAGGCCGACCGCCAGCGGCAGCTCGATCGAGGCGCTGAGGTCGCCGGACGCCGTGACCTCGTAGCGGGTGAGGCTGGTGTAGCGGCCCGAGCGCGCCGCGTAGGCGTGCGCCCCTGCCTCGATCGCCCGGGTGTCGTTGCCGGTGGCGAGCACGACCGCGTCGATCCCGTTCATGATCCCCTTGTTGTGGGTCGCGGCGCGATAGGGATCGGCCTCGGCGAGGTGGTAGGCGCTGACGATGCCGTCGCGCACCTCCGGCCCGCCGATCGCGTCCGTGCGCCAGATCGCGTGGGCGCGGGCGAGCCGCCGGTCGGCGAGGTTCGAGAGGATGCGCAGGTAGACGCGCCCGCCGCTCCAGCCGGCGATGTGGGGCGCCACCGCCTCCGCCATGGTGTTGACGGCGTTCGCTCCCATCGCGTCGCGGGTGTCGACGATCAGGTGGGTCACCACCATCGGGCCGCTCAAGCTGTCGAGCACCCGCACCTCGACGTCGCGCAGGCCGCCGCCGAGGCGCACGAGCACCGGGTCGCAGGCGTCGCAGAGCGCGCGGAGCGCCTCGCGCTGCTCGAGGATGCGCAGGCGCGCCGCGTGAGGATCGCTGACCCCGACCGCCTGCACCTGGGCGATCATCAGGTTGCCGGAGACCGAGGTGGTGAAGCCGTCCTCGTAGACCTGGCGCGCCGCGTTGCAGACCGCGGCCACCACCGAGGATTCCTCGGTCGCCATCGGGATCAGCACGTCCTCGCCGTCGATCCGCATGTTGGTGGCGATGCCGAGCGGAATGGTCATCGTGCCGACGACGTTCTCGATCAGCCGGTCGGCGAGGTCGGGGGCGAGGTTGCCGAACTCGGCGAGGTGCGCGACCTCGGAGTCGGAGAGATCCGCGAAGGCGGCGACGAGGTCGAGGCGCTCGCGCGGGCTCTTCTTGTGGAAGCCGGCGATGCGCGAGGTGCGGTTCGCCAGGGGTGTGCTCTGCATGGGGTGTCTCGCCGATCAGCGCCGCGATCGGGCGGTCCGCTCGCGCCGGACGAGGGCGCCACCCTGGGCGCCGACCGCTTGGACGCCGACCGCTTGGGCGTCGGCCCCTCGGGCGGTGGCCGGGGCGTCGCTCTCCCTCGTCCGGGCCCGTTAGAACCTGCCCGTTGCCCGCACCGTACCCATCCGTGCCCTGCCCACAAGGAACGCTTTGCACCTTATCCGGAGTGACCGTACCCTCGCCCGGATGGATACGATCGTGCCGGCCGAGCCCCGAACCCGGGTCGAGCAGGTGGTCGCCGGGCTGACGGAGCGGATCGACCGCGGGCTCCTGCGCACCGGCGAGCGCCTGCCCTCGATCCGGGCGGCGGCCTCCGCCTTCGCGGTGTCGAAGAACACCGTCGTCAACGCCTACGAGCGCCTCGTCGCCTCAGGGAGGGTCGAGAGCCGGCCGGGCTCGGGCTTCTACGTCTCGGGACGCCGCCCGGCTCCGGCCGCGACCCCGGGACCGGTCCCGCTCCAGGCAGTGGACAGCGTCTGGCTGCTGCGCGAGCAGCTGAACCGGCACTACGACGTGCGCGTCGGCGACGGACGCCCGCCGCCGGCCTGGATGGAAAGCTCGGAGGTCGGCCGCCCCTTGCGGCCTTCGCTCGCCGCGGCGAGCGAGAGCTACGGCAGCCCGGACGGCTACCTGCCGCTGCGCCGGAGCCTCGCGCTGCTGCTTGCCGAGCGGTCGATCCACACCGAACCGGGCGGGGTGCTGCTGACGGCGGGCGCCAACCACGCCCTCGACCTGATCATCCGCCAGTTCGTGGCGCCCGGCGAGCCGGTGCTGGTCGATTCGCCCGGCTACTACCCGCTGTTCGGCAAGCTGCGGCTCGCCAAGGCCCGGATGGTCGGGGTGCGGCGCAATCCCGATGGGCCGGACGTCGCCCACCTGGAGGCGATGGCCCGCTCCAGCGGCGCGCGGCTGTTCTTCACCCACTCGCTCGCCCACAACCCGACCGGGTGCTCGCTCACCTTGCCGGTCGCCCACCGGCTGCTCCAGCGCGCCGGCATGCTCGATCTCAGGATCGTCGAGAGCGACCCTTTCGCCGACGTGCTGCCCGCCGCGCAGCCACGGCTCGCCGCCCTCGACCAGCTCGAGCGGGTGATCTACGTCGGCACCTTCGCCAAGACCCTCTCGGCCAGCCTGCGCTGCGGCTACGTCGCGGCACGGCCCGATGTCACGGAAGCCCTGCGCGACCTCAAGATGGTGACGAGCGTCAACAGCTCGGGGTTCGTCGAGCGGATCGTTCACGACCTGATCGAGAGCGGACGCTATCGCCGCCACCTGCGCCGCCTCGGCGGCCGGATCGAGGCGGCGGCGCTCCAGGGCCGGGCAATCCTCCACGGCCTCGGCCTTCCGGTCTTCGGCGAGCCGCGGGGCGGCTACTATCTCTGGTGCGGCCTGCCGGACGCCTGCGACCTCGACGCCCTGTCGCGCCGCGCCGCGTCGCGCAGCATCCTGATCGCGCCGGGCGGCCTGTTCCTGCCCGAGGGGGCCGGCGGCCCTCCGATGATGCGGGTCAACGTTGCCCATCTGGGCGATCCGCGCTTCGCGCGGTTCATGCGCGAAGAGGTCGGCGGCACGTAGTTCGCGCCACGGTGCGGATGTCGCGCCGCGCCGACGTGCTCACGCAAGAGAGCATAAATTTATCCACAGGATTAAATGGATATCATTCCGCATAGAGTGATGGCGGTCGAGGTGATGCCGTACATATCTGTCGCCAGTTTCTGCGCCGGATGTGAGGACGCATATCTCTTCATGTGACTAATCGTCGATCGATAATGGCTGTGTGTGGTCCGCCATTCTGCGTCCCAGCGAGAGTCGCATAGGCATCTGGCGCGGCCGCAGGCTAGCACGCGATCACGAGGCGAGCGCATCCTTTGCGCCCGCCTTCTTCATCCTTCCCGCTGCCATGATCCTCGTCAGGTGCATCGCACGCGACTTGGTAAAACGGGTCTCAGCGTCGCGTGGCGCGAGCCTTCCATCAGTCGCAGGGTCACCTGCTCGCCATGCGCGTCGACACGCCAGTCGAGGTTGCTCACGGAGGGCGGGAGGGGGTGCGCCGCGGATCCGGGATGGCCGTGTCGAGCCATCCGACCACGACACCCTTCACCTCGGCCGTGACGGACCGATCGCACGACGCTCGTGCGGGTGTGCCGAGCAGGCGCCACAAGATTTCATGAAATTAACATATATTATTGACCTCGAAGAGGCCGCATTATCGATCGAAGAAAGAAGGAAAACAACATTTTTAATATCGAATGCCAAAAGATCTTTTATTTGTCCGATATCGAGCTGTGAAACTTTCATCTCTGACGATCGTTCATGCTCCAGCCAAATGGCCGGCAGCCACAATGTCGAGGATGGCATGGCGGACGGGATGTGCGATCTCTGCGGGGTGCGTCCGGCCACGGTGCGCGCCCAGGTCGTCAGCAATGGCCAGCGCCAGTCCATGGAACTGTGCGACGTCGATTATCGACGCCTCGCGCGGCAGCAGGGTCGCCCCAGCTCTCCACTCGAAAGCCTGTTCGGCGGTGGCGGTCCCCTCTTCGACGATTTCTTCAGCGGAGACTTCTTCGGCCGCACGCCCTTCACGGGCCGTGATGGCCCCCGCATCGGCGAAGCGGGCGATGCCACTGGAGGAGCCCCCATTCCTGTCCGGTCCGGTCGACGGTCGGGCCGGGGACGCCAAGGATCGGCGGGCGGCATTGCCGAAAGCCTGTCCGCTCAGGCCGAGGAGATCCTGCAGGACGCCGCGCGCCTCGCCGATGACCTGGGGCGACGCGAGGTCGACACCGAGCACCTGCTCTCCGCGCTCATCGACAACGATGTCGTGCGCACCCTTCTCGATCAGTTCAAGGTCTCGATCGAGGACCTGCGCCGCCAGCTCGACGAGAGCATGCCCAGGGCGGACGGCAAGGTGGACGCGGAGGCGCGCGACGAGGCGGGGATCGGCGTCTCGCCCCGGGTGAAGGACGCTCTCGCGCGCGCCTACCAGGCCTCGCGTGACTTCGGCCATTCCTCCATCGGCCCCGAGCACCTCCTGATCGGCCTTGCCGACGAGGGCGAGGGCATCGCCGCGGACATCCTGCGCCGTCTCGGCCTCACCCCGCAGGCGATCCGCCAGCAGGTGACCAAGGTGGTCGGGCGCGGCGCCGAGGAGGGTCGCATCGGAACGCCGACCAGCACGCCCAACCTCGACAAGTACGCGCGCGACCTTACGCAGCTTGCCCGGGACGGCAAGCTCGACCCGGTGATCGGGCGCGCCCGCGAGATCGAGACCACCATCGAGGTCCTCGCCCGGCGCAAGAAGAACAACCCTGTGCTGATCGGCGAGCCGGGCGTCGGCAAGACCGCCATCGTCGAGGGGCTGGCCCAGCGGATCATCGCCGGCGAGGTACCGGAGGCCCTGCGCGACAAGCGCCTGGTCGAGCTCTCCGTCAACGCGATGGTCGCCGGCTCCAAGTACCGCGGCGAGTTCGAGGAACGGGTGCAGCAGCTCCTCCGGGAAGTTGAAGCCGCCGACGACCTCGTCCTGTTCATCGACGAGATCCACACCATCGTGGGGGCGGGCCAGGGTGGCGAGGGTGGGCTCGACGTCGCCAACGTGTTCAAGCCGGCGCTGGCACGCGGCGACCTCAACCTGATCGGGGCGACCACCCTCAACGAGTACCAGAAGCACATCGAGAAGGACGCCGCCCTGGAGCGACGCTTCCAGCCCGTCTTCGTGCCCGAGCCGACCGTGGCCCAGACGATCATGATCCTGAGGGGCCTTCGCGACACGCTGGAGGCTCATCACAAGGTCACCATCACGGACGAGGCGGTCGTCGCCGCGGCCGAGCTCTCGGACCGGTACGTCACCGGGCGGTTCCTGCCCGACAAAGCCATCGACCTCATCGACCAGGCCGCGGCGCGGGTGAAGATCTCGACCACGGCCCGTCCCGTCGACGTGCAGGATCTCGAGGCGGAGGTGCGCCAGATCAAGCGGGAGCAGGACTACGCGGCCTCGCGCAAGCAGTTCGACCGCGCCCAGGAGTTGCAGGCCCTGTACGCCGAGAAGGAAGGGGAACTCGCGGAAGCCAACGAGCGCTGGCGGCGCGAGCGGGGCTCGGCCTCGGCCGAGGTCACGATTGAGCACGTCGCCCAGGTGGTCTCCAAGATCACCGGCGTGCCGGTGAGCGAACTCACCACCGAGGAACGCCAGCGGCTCGTCGCCATGGAGGAGCGGCTGCATCGGCGCGTCATCGGCCAGGAGGAGGCGGTCCGGGCGGTGAGCAACGCGGTGCGGCTCGCCCGTGCGGGGCTGCGCGAGGGGCGGCGCCCGATCGCCACCTTCCTGTTCCTGGGCCCGACCGGCGTCGGCAAGACGGAGTTGGCCAAGGCTCTGGCCGAGACGGTGTTCGGCGAGGAGGACGCGATGGTCCGCCTCGACATGTCCGAGTACATGGAGCGCCACGCGGTCGCGCGCCTGATCGGGGCGCCGCCCGGCTATGTCGGCTACGAGGAGGGCGGCCAGCTCACCGAGCGGGTGCGGCGACGGCCCTATTCCGTGGTGCTGCTCGACGAGATCGAGAAGGCGCACCCGGACGTCTACAATGCGCTGCTGCAGGTCTTCGACGACGGACGGCTCACGGACGGCAAAGGCCGCGTGGTCGATTTCACCAACACGGTGATCATCGCCACCTCGAACCTCGGCTCGGACATCATCCAGCGCAACCTGCGTCTGCGCGGCACCGAGGCGGACGATCCGGCCAAGCTCAAGCGCGAGCTGATGGAGGTGCTGCGCCGGCATTTCCGGCCCGAGTTCATCAACCGCATCGACGAAATCATCGTCTTCCACGCCCTCGGCCAAGCGGATATCCGCGCGATCGTGCAACTTCAGCTGGAGCGCGTGCGGCGGACCGCCCAGGGTCAGGGCATCGAACTCACGACCGACGAGAGCCTCGTGGACCACCTCGCGGCGGCCGGCTTCCGGCCGGAATTCGGTGCCCGCGAGCTGCGGCGGCTGATCCGCTCTGAGCTGGAGACGCAGCTCGCACGGGCCATGCTGTCCGACGAGGTGCACGAGGGCGATCGGGTGCTGGCGCGGTGGGACAGCCGCCTGGAGAGAGCGGTGCTGGAACCCCGGCCCCGGGCGGCAGAGGTCGCATCCAAGCCCGCCGTCAAGCGCGCACGCCATCAGCGCAGCGGGACGGAGGCGAAGCGGAAGGCCGATGCGCCCGGCACGATGCCCGCGGACGCCTCCGGCGAGCTCCCTCCGGCGGCCAAGTGATAGCCGAAGGCCGCTCGCCCGAAGTCCGGGCGCAGCGTCCCTCATCGTTCCCGGACGGCCGAAAGATCGCCGCCCGGAACTGCCCGCAGGGCTCGGAGCCGCCATCGGGTCGGACAGACAGGCTTCGTTCCGTCATCCACGAGAGGACTCGGCGCATGGCTCGCAATTCCCTCACACCTTCCCGCTCGGGCGGCCTGCTCGGACGGGGCGACCCCGTCCTGTCCCTGTACGGCGAGATGAACCGGCTGTTCGACGACGTTTTCCGCGGCGCCGGCCTCCCGGCATCCGCAGGTCAGGGCCCGGGAGCGGGCCGCTTCATCGACGCCAACCTGAACGTATCGGAGACCGCTCAGGAGATTCGCGTCACGGCCGAGCTGCCCGGCGTGACGGACAAGGACATCGATGTCAGCCTGGACGACGACATCCTGACGATCCGGGGTGAGAAGACGTTCGAGGAGCGCCAGGGCGGCGAGAAGGAGAGCTACCACATCGTCGAGCGTTCCTACGGAACATTCCAACGCTCGCTGCGGCTGCCGTTCACGGTCGACCCGGATCAGGTCAAGGCCAGCTTCGAGCACGGCGTGCTCACGGTCACGCTGCCGAAGACCGCCCAGCAGGAACGCGTCCGCAAGATCCAGGTCCAGGGTTCGAGCGGCGAGCAGAACGGGTCCGCCGGCCGCGGCAGCGATGCCGCCAGCCAGAGCATGACAGGGGCCGGCCGAGGCACTCCTCCGCAGGGGAACCGGGGCCGGTCAGGAACCTGAGCAGAGTTCGCAAAAGTCGCAGCCGATCTCGCGACAACGAACTGCGGCGAAACAAGAGTCCAAGCCGATGAAGCGTCGGTCTGCCGGCGCAGGTCTGCTTGGCGTCGCCGGGCTCCGCCGCGCCGAGCACACGATGGAGGAAAGACATGTCCGAGCTGATCGTGGTGGGCTTCGACGATGCCCAGGAGGCCGACCGTGTTCTCACCGAGCTGGCGCGTCTGCAGACCGAGTACCTGATCGACCTTGAGGATACAGTGGTCGCCGTGCGCAGCGCGGATGGACGCCTGCGCCTGAAGCAAAGCGTCGACCTCGTGGGTGCCGGTGCGGCTTCGGGCGGCATCTGGGGCGCCATGTGGGGGTCGCTGGTCGGGCTGCTGTTTCTCAACCCGCTGCTGGGGCTGGCGACCGGCGCAGCCTTGGGCGCAGGTGCCGGTGCGCTCTCGGGGAGCCTGGCGGATTACGGGATCAACGACACCTTCATCAAATCGATCGCCGAGACGCTGCAGCCCAACACCTCGGCGCTGTTCGTGCTGGTGCGCAAGGCGCAGCCCGAGAAGGTCCTGCAGGAGTTGTCGCGGTTCCGCGGCCGGGTGATCCGCTCCTCGCTCTCGCCCGAGCAGGAGAGCCGCCTGCAGGCGGCACTGTCGGGGTCGCAGATCAGCATGCCAGGGAGCGGCACACCGCCTCCCGATTCCTCTGAGCCGACCACCAGCGGGATATCCCCGTCCCCTGGCGGCGCGTAGCCCTGAAACCCGCACCGAACTGGGATTGCCCCGCCTCCGGCGGCCAACCCCAGTTCCCGTTCCCGACGACGCAGGCGAATGGTGTGGTCGGGCCTGTGCGCCCGAAGGCGATGCCGGTGCTGTTCACCAGTGCGAAGGAGTGGCGCACATGGATCGAGGATGCCGACCGGGGAGGCGCTGCAGCTGCACCGCCCGCTCCGGACGAGAGGATTGGCCGGGGTGGCGCGGGGTCCAGGTCAGGACGGGCTCTGACGATCAGGTAGCCGGGTCGTCGGACGGGATGAACTCCCGCGCCTTCTCGCGCGCCATCTGGATCAGGCCGGCCTCATGGGACTTGGCCGGATCCAGATCGTCCCAGGCCGGGCAGCCCGGATTGCTCAATCGCATCAGCTCGTGAAGCTCGCGGGCGATGATGTCGAGCGTGGTGGAGGCTTGTGGCGTGTCAGACATGGCGTCGTCAGGTCCCGGGCGCCAGCAAAGTCGCCGTCTTCACCGTGTTCCTCTTCTGCGGCGTCGTGCCCTCACGGGCCAGCACCTCGACGCTGGAGGCGTTCGCCAGGTCGGCAGCGGCGATATCGAGACTCCTCGTCCCGATCTCCAGCACCGCCGGCGTCGACAGATCGGCGCGGTAGGCCGCGATCGCCCCGTTGAGGACCTCGTCGGTCAGGAGCTTCTGCTTGTAGGCGTCGCCGCCAGTCATCGCTTGAACTCCCACATCGGGATCATGCCGGCATCTTCACCGTCTCACGCCGGTGGTTCGTCCACAGCCCGAGCTTGATCCACTCGGCCGTGACCTCGTGCACGTCGGCCGACGATGAAATAATGATGGGTTTTCAGGGAGAAAAGTGGTGCCGCAAGAGGGATTCGAACCCCCGACCCCCTCATTACGAATGAGGTGCTCTACCAGCTGAGCTATTGCGGCGCCGACGGGGCCGGGCGAGCCGGCGAGCCGTGGCGCCCTCATACCCGCGGTGCGGTGCCTTGGCAAGGCGTCATGACAAGGCATCTCGGCAAGAGCGTTCCCGCGAAGCACCCGGTGTCTGGTCGCGGGCGTCGGGCGGGTGGTGGACGACGCAGACCGCAGGTGCAGGGCTCGGGCCGCCCCGCCGGCGCCCGGACCGCTTGACGTCGAGGCGCCGGAATTAGAGCATACAGGGACCTTGACCTCCATTTCCCCAATGCCTCTGATCGCCCGCCTTCGCGCCTACGCCGCCGAGATGTTCGGCGCGCCTGCCTCGCCGCTCGATGCCGAGGCCGAACAGCACCTCGCCGCCGCGGCCCTCCTCGTCCACGTGGCGCGGGTTGACGGCACCCTCGCGGCGGTGGAGCGCGACCGCCTCGCCCGCCTGCTGACCAACCGCTTCGCCCCGTCCGAGGCTCGGGCCAGGGCCCTGATCGAGCGGGCGATCAACTTCGACGACGAGACCCGCGACGTGGCCGAGCTCGTCGAGATGATCGGGCGCGACCTGCCGGAGGACGAGCGGCGCAGCCTCCTCGGCCTCGCCTGGGCGGTTGCCGCCGCCGACGGGCAGGTGCACGAGTTCGAGGACGACCTCGTCTGGCGGGTCGGCCAGCTCCTCGGCTTCGACGACGCCGCGATCACCGCCACCCGGGCCGTCGCCCTCTCGGGCCTGCCGGCGCAGCAGGTCCCCGTCCGGTGAACCGCACGACGCTGCCGGAGCCCGGGTGCAAGCCCGTGCTCCTGATCCTGCACCAGGAGCAGTCCACCCCCGGCCGCCTCGGCCGGCTGTTCCAGGAGCGCGGCCACCCCCTCGACATCCGCCGCCCCCGCTTCGGCGACCCGCTGCCCGAGACCATGCGCGACCATGCAGGCGCGGTGATCTTCGGCGGCCCGATGAGCGCCAATGACGGCGATGCCTTCGTGCGGGAAGAGATCGACTGGATCCGGGTTCCCTTGCGGGAGGAGCGGCCTTTTCTCGGCCTGTGCCTCGGCGCCCAGATGCTGGCCAAGTGCCTCGGCGCCACGGTCTGCGCCCATCCGGAGGGGCGGGCCGAGATCGGCTACTACCCGCTGCTGCCGACCGCGGCGGGGCGCGATTTCGCGGCCGAGATCGGCCAGCCCTGGCCGTCCCACGTCTACCACTGGCACCGCGAGGGCTTCACCTGCCCGAACGGGGCCGACACCCTCGCCACCGGCGACGACTTCCCGACCCAGGCGATCCGGGTCGGGCCGGCGGCGTTCGGCCTCCAGTTCCACCCGGAGGTCACCCACGCCATGATCTGCCGCTGGACCGTGCGGGCCGCCGAGCGCCTGCGCCTGCCGGGCGCGCAGGACCGGGCGCGGCAGATCGAGGGACGGCTGATGCACGACATGCACGTCGTCCGCTGGCTCGACGCCTTCCTGGACCACTGGCTCGCCGGTCCGGCGCGCGCGCAGGTCCCGGCATGATCCTCAGCCTGACCCTGTTGCTGCTCTGCCAGCTCGTCGGCGAGATCCTCGCCCGCGCCTTCGCGCTCCCGGTGCCGGGGCCGGTCGTCGGCATGGCGCTGCTGCTCGCGGTGCTGGTCCTGCGCGACCGCCGGCCCGGCGGGCTGCCGGCGCCCCTCGTCGACGGCACCCTGGAGCGCACCGGCAAGGGCCTGCTCGCCCACCTGTCGCTGCTGTTCGTGCCCGCGGGGGCCGGCGTGATCGGACGGCTCGACGTGCTGGCCGCCCACGGCGTCGCCCTCGCTGTCGCCCTGGTGGTCTCGACCGCGCTGGCGCTGGTCGCCACGGTTCTCACCTTCGCCTACGTCGCCCGGCGAACTGGCCGATGACGGGGGACTTCGCCCTCTGGGTCTTCCTGTCGCGCACGCCGCTCTTGTGGCTCACCGTGACGCTCACCGCCTATGTCGTCGCAGACCGGGTCTCCGCCGCCACCGGCCGTCATCCCCTGGCGAACCCGGTCCTGCACGCGATCTGGATGGTCGGCCTTGTGCTGATCGTCACCCGCACGCCCTACCCGGTCTACTTCGAGGGCGCGCAGTTCGTGCACTTCCTCCTCGGCCCGGCCACGGTGGCGCTGGCGATCCCGCTCTACGAGCACCGCAAGACGGTCACGCGGGTGCTCGTGCCGATGGCGGCGGCCCTGGCGGTCGGCTCGACGGTCGCCCTCGTCACCGGCATCGGCACGGCGAAGCTCCTCGGCGTGCCGGACTCGATCCTGATCGCGCTGGCGCCGAAATCCGTCACCGCCAGCGTCGCCATGGGCATCACCTCGGCGCTCGGCGGCGACCCGACGCTCACCGCCGTGCTGGTGATCCTCACGGGCATCCTCGGCGCCATCATGGTGACGCCGCTTCTCGACCGCCTCGGCATCAAGGACTACCGCGCCCGCGGCTTCGCCGCGGGGCTCGCCGCCCACGGCATCGGCACCGCCCGGGCCTTCCAGGTCAGCGAGGTCGCCGGCACCTTCGCGGGCATTGCCATGGGGCTCAACGCCTTCCTGACGGCGGTGCTGGTGCCGCTGGCGCTGCTGCTCCTTCGCTAGGCCCCTCGCCGGGCGGAGCGCCTCCGGCCCGGGCCGGCGCGGAGGTCCTGCTTCGCAGAGCACCGACGAGGTGGAGCGAGCCGGTCACGAGAAGCCAGCCGCCCCGTCGGGCGGCGAGGTCCGCCGCGTGCGCCAGGGCCTCGACCGGCGTCGGCACCGTCTCGGCCTCCATACCCGCGGCGACGGCCACCGCCCGGAGCGCGGCGGCCCCGTGCCCGCGCCGCTCGGGCATCTCGGTGCAGACCACCGCTGCCCCGTGCCGGTGCAGCACGGCGAGGAAGCCCGCCGCGTCCTTGTCCGCCGCCAGGGCGACGAGGGCGATGCAGGGACCGCCGAGCTCCTCGTCGCAGGCGAGGTCCCGCAGCACCGCCGCGAGGTTGAAGGGCACGTGGGCGCCGTCGAGCACGACCGGCACCGGGCCGGCGCCACTCCGCACCTCCCGGCGCTCCAGCCGCCCCGGCAGACGCGCGACCGCGCGGGCCTCCGCATCGAGAAGCGCGGCACTCAACCGGGCGGGTCGTCCGTCGCGGATGCCGGTCGCGCCGCTCGCCCCGAGGTGGTCGAGGACGAGGCCGGCGAGCGCCGCGTTCTCCTGCGCGATCGAGGCCCCGGGCGGGATCGCCGGCCGCAGCACCGCACAGCCGAGGGCGGCGGCGCGGGCGGCCACGACGCGGCCGGCCTCGTCGTCCGGGCCCAGCGTGGTGATGAGGGCGGTGCCCGGCTTGACGATGCCGGCCTTCTCGGCGGCGATGGCCGCGCGGGTGTCGCCCAGGATCTCGGTGTGCTCCAGCTCGACGTTGGTGATCACCGCGACCTCGCTCGCTACCGCATTGGTCGAGTCGAGGCGTCCGCCGAGCCCGACCTCGATCACCGCCCAGTCGAGGCCGGCCTCGCCGAAGATCAGCAGGGCGGCGGCGGTCACGACGTCGAACCAGGTCGCATCCTGACCCGCCGTCCCGTCGCGCCGCGCCGCCTCGTGGGCGTCGAGGGCGCGGGCGAGCGCACGGGCGAGGATCGCGCCCGCCACCGGCCGGCCGCCGAGGCAGACCCGCTCGGTGACGGATTCGACGTGGGGCGACGCGTAGCGCCCGACCCGCAGGCCGGCCCGCGCCAGCCCGGCCTCGATGAGGGCGCAGACCGAGCCCTTGCCCTTGGTGCCGCCGACATGGACCACCCGCAGGCGCCCGTGCGGCTCGCCGAGCCGCCGCAGGAGGTCGCGCATGGGGTCAAGCCCGACGCGCATCCCGCCCCGCGGCCGCTTCTCCCAGTCGGTCAGGCGGTCGAGGCGGTCCAGCACCGCGGGCAGGGAGGACGCATCGTGCGCAGCGGTCATGGGTCACCCGTCGGTCGGCTCGGGAAGGGTGCCCAGGCGAGCGGCAAGCGGACGTCGCCCGCGCTCCCCGGTGGTGGGACCACCTTGAACTTCGCCAGTCACGCGGACAGCCCCCCATAAGAGACGAGCCGGCCCCGGGCAACCGGGCGGCGTCGCTCACGCTCCGCCCGGGCTCGGGCTGGAAGCCCCGGTGAGAAATTCCGGATTTCGCATCGGGAGCGCCGGTCACCTTGTGCGGGCCCCGGCGGCCGGGTACTCACCGGGCTTCGCCGACGCTCTCCCGCCAGGATCGCCCGCCGCCTTGCCCGCCCGCCTCGACGCCATCGACTGGGCGATTCTCCGGGAGCTGCAGGCCGACGGCTCCATCACCAACGTGGAGCTCGCGCGCCGCGTCGGCCTCTCGGCGCCGCCCTGCCTGCGCCGGGTGCGCGCCCTCGAGGAGGCCGGCATCATCCGCGGCTACCGCGCGCTGCTCGAGCCGAAGGCGCTCGGCTTCGAGGTGGTGTGCTTCGCCATGGTGCAGCTCGCCGCCCAGGGGCAGGCGGAGCTGGCGGCCTTCGCGGCGGAGATGCGGGGCTGGCCGCTGGTGCGGGAGTGCTGGACCCTCTCGGGCGAGACCGACTTCCTGCTGAAATGCGTCGCGCCGAATCTCGGCGCCTTCCAGCAGCTCGTCGGCCACCTCACCGGCCTGCCCAACGTGCGCACGGTGCGCACCGCCCTCGCCATCGAGCAGATCAAGGACGAGCCCATCGCCCCGCTCGACCACGGTGCGGGCGAGCCGTGACGGCGCCCCGCTCCGACACGCCTGTGTACACTTTACCGGTGAAAACCTGATCCTTGGATCAGTCATGCCCTATAAAAGGGATGCGGGGATCGCCGGCATGCGCTGTCATGGCGGCGATCATCGGAGTTCAGAGAGCGCGCTCCGATGCGCGAAATGAACCATAAGTTGTTTTTCGCTGCCCCTGCGGCGACTATGGGATGCATGCCCGCCGGCAATACTCGAGATCATTACCGGGGTGATAAGTCTGTAAGATGACAATGCCAGATCGCCACGAGCCCGTCACGCCGAGATGGGTACCGGTTCTGCTGCAGCGCCCACGGGAGGACGGGAAGCCGGGTACGTCACCGGCCGCCGTGCGCCGGGCGGAGGCTCCCGATCCGGTGAGCCTCTTCGCCGTCCCGATCGGCCGGTCGACGAGCCCGGCGGACGATCTCCTGCCGGTGACGCAGACGCTCTATCGCACCCCGGACGGCCGCTACGTGATCCGGACCTGCCTGCACGTCGGCGAGGATCCGGCCCTCGATGTCTGCGACGTCATGATCTATGCCGGCGACGCCGCGCTGCGCGAGGCGCTGTCGGTCGGCGACGGCCTCGACCAGGCGCTGCTCGCCGCCGCCGGCCTGTCCCCGGACGGACCCTGATCCCCGGTCCACGGCGCGGCCTCGTTCCGCGAGGCGCGCGTCAGCGCAGCGCGGCGAGGCCCGCCCGGTAGGCGGAGACGGCGCAGGCGAGGGAGAAGTCCGGCAGCGCCCGCTCCGCCGCGACCCGCAGGGCGGCCCGCCGGCCGGGATCATCGAGGAGCGCCAGGGTGGCGCGGGCCCAGTCCGCCACGTCCAGCGGCCGCACCTCGCCGCAGCCCCGGGCCTCGAGGAGCTCGCGGGCGGCGCCGGAATGCGGCGAGGCGAGGACCGCCGCCCCGCTCTGCAGCGCCTCGTTGACCACGATGCCCCAGACGTCGCCGCGGCTCGGAAACAGGAGGAGCCGCGCGGATGCGTAAGCGTCGGCCAGGGCGTCCTGAGCCAGGTAGCCGTCGAACCGGGTCGGGATGCCGGCCTCGCCGAGGCGCGCCTCCATCTCGGCGCGAAGTGGGCCGTCGCCCGCCACCCGCACCCGCAGGGGCCGGCCGGACCCGGCGCAGGCGCGCATCACGTCGGTGAAGAAGCGCGCGCCCTTCACCTCCTCGTTGAGGATGCCGCAGAACAGCACGTCGTAGGGCCGGGCCTCCGGCTCGGGCAGCGGCGGCCGGGGCTCCCAGGCCGAAAACAGGGGCGCCCGGAGCACCCGCCCGGGCGCGAGCCCGTACGAGGCCAGGAGGGTCCGGCTGCCCTCGCTCGGCGCGAGGCCGAACGCGGCCCCCGGAATGATCGCCCGGCGCAGGGCCCGGTGGGCCGGCGAGCGCGCGCCCGCATCGGTCTCCGGCACGCCGTCGGTGCGGATCGCGTAAGGCGTGCGCAGGGCCCGCGCGGCGAGCGCCGCCATCGCCACGGTGGGCGAGAAGTCGTTGAGGATCACCGCTGCCGGCCTCAAGACTGCGAGGCGCGGCACGACGCTCGGATTGACGTAGAGGTTGCGCACCGCGTCCCGGTGCCAGCGCAGGCCCGGCAGGACCGAGAAGGCGTAGCCGTCCGCCGCCGCGAGCGCCCACTGCCGGGCCGGCTCCCGGGCGGTGCAGGCCAGGACGGTGAGGGGGTGGTCGAGGGCGGCCGCGAGCGCCCGGTAGAGCACCTGCGTGTAGGGCGCGAGGGCGCCGGTGACCACCACGACGGGGCGGCGCTCAGGAGCGTGCAACGCGGGCCCCCATCAGGGCGTCGAGCTCGTGCAGCGGCCATTCCGGCTCCAGCACGTGGCGCGGGAGCGCGGGGAGGTCCTGCCTGCCGGTGGCGACGCCGCGGCGGGTGGTGAAGAAGCTGGCATAGCCGCTCGCCACCGCCAGGGCCGGGTCGCGCCCGGGGCGGTAGTCGCGCACGGCAACCCCCCAGGGGCAGGCGAAGTGCCGGATCGGCCGGCCCGCCACCGCCGCGAGGGCCGCGCGGGAGGCGGCGAGCTCCCGGCCCGCCGCCGCGTCGTCCAGGCCCGCGAGGGAGGAATGGCTGAGGCTGTGCGAGCCGATCTCCATGCCGGCGTCGAGCCAGGCCGCGACGAGGCCACGGTCGACGTAAGGGCCGGGGGGGCTCGCCGGCGGCGCGTCGAGCCAGTCGCTGACGAGGAAGAGGATCGCCGGCACCCCGGCTTCCCGGAGCACCGGCAACGCGACCTCGACGTTGTCGGCGTAGCCGTCGTCGAAGGTGACGAGGAAGTGCCGCTCGGCGCAAACGGCTCCGCTCTCCAGGAGCGTCAGCGCCTCGTCGGCCCCCACGAAGCGGCCGTGCCGCTTCAGGTAGGCGATCTGCGCCGCGAAGCCCGCCCGGTGACGCTCCGGCACGTGATGGTAGCACAGGGTGTAGAGGCCCGGCGGCGCGCAGGAGAGCCGCCGCACCCGCGCGAGCGCCCGCAGCAGTAGCGCCCGGACCACCGGATGGTCACGGGCCAGGGTCTTGAGGGGTTGGAGCATCCCGTCCGCCTGAACGCGCCGACGACACGGCCTTCAACCCACTCTCGCAGCCCCGGGCTAACGAACGTTTGCGCTCACAACCCGCGCGCCGCCGCGGTGCGCCCCTTGCGTGGCGGGGGCGGCGGCGCCGAGCGGTGTCGCGTCCTGGCACGGGGATCCCATGACCGGAACGGAACGTGAGACAGGATTGCGGATCGTCGCGGTCGACGACGTGCCATCGTGGGACGAGGTCGTCTGGGCGCAGGCGCGCGGCTCGATCTTCTCCGCCTCGGGCTGGGGTGTCTACAAGGCGCGCCGTGGCGCGCGGATCGAACGGCTGAGCGTCGTCGACGAGTCCGGCGACCTCGTCGGCCTGGCGCAGGTGCAGGTCCGCCGCCGCGGCCCGGCCCGGCAGATCTACATCCAGGGCGGGCCGCTCCTCACCGACAGGGGCGAGCGCCACGGGGAGGCGGTCGTGCGCAGCCTTCTCGCGCACCTGGCGCTCGGCCCCCTCGACCTCGTAGTGGTGGACTTCAACCGGGCCGAGAGCCGGGGGGAGCTGCTGGGCGTCCTGGCAGCGGGATTCCGGCCGGTGACGACCGCGAGCCGCCACACCCTGGAGATCGACCTCACCCAGGGCCTCGACGCGATCAAGGCCGAGATGGATCCGCGCTGGCGCCAGCGCCTGCGCAAGGCCGAGCGCAATGCCGGCCTGACGGCGCGCTTCCTCGACGATCCCGCCGAGCGGCTCGCGGCCTTCGACGCCTTCGCGGCGATGTACACGGCGCTGAAGGCCCGCAAGGGCTTCTCCAACGACTTCGACTGCGCCGCCTACCGCGACCTCCTCGCCGGTGATCCGCATCATCTCATCCTCGAGGTGCGCGAGGGAGAGGAGCGCTGCCTCGTGCGCATCGCGCATCTGAGCCGCCTCCGCTTCTCCGACTTCTTCAGCGCCTCGACGGAGCGGGCCAAGGCTAACGGCGCGGCGCACATCGCGGTGTGGAGCTTCATCCGCCGCGCCGGCGAGGAGGGGTGCCGGGTGTTCGACTTCGGCGGCATCGATCCGGCGAACAACCGGGGCGTCTACGACTTCAAGCGCGGGCTCACCCGCAACGTCGCCTCGAGCGGGCCGCTCTGGATCTACGGCCGCCACCGCCTCCTCACCGCTGCCGCCGGGGCGGTGCTCGCCCGGTGACCGTCCTGCGAACGCTCCTCGCGCGCCTGCGCGGCCGGGCGCTGCTCTCGCTCCTCGACCAGGGCGCGGTGAGCGGCTTCGGCTTCCTCGCCGGCATCGCGGCGGCCCGCCTGATCGACATGGAGGCGTTCGGGCGCCTCGCCCTCGTGCTCATCGTGGCGGGCTTCGCGCAGGGGCTCCACAACGCCCTCGTCACCGCCCCGCTGATGACGCTCGCCGGCACGGTGCGCAGCCCGGCGCGCTACGCCGCCGCCGTCAATGCCGGCGCCCTGGTGCTCGCCGCCGGCCTCGCCCTCGGCGTCGCCGGCACCCTGGCGCTGTACTTCGCGCTCCGGGGCGAGGCCGTCCCGGTCGGCCTCGTCACCGCCGCCGGCGCGCTCACCCTGGCGCAGAACCTCCAGCTCACCGTCCGCCGGCTGCTCTTTGCCTATGACGGCGGGGCCGTCGCGCTCGCCATGGACCTCGCCCGGGCGGCGGCCTTCCCGGTCGCGGTGGCGGGGCTGTGGGCGGCCGGCATCCCCCTGAATGCGACGCGCCTCGTCGAGCTCCTGGCCGTCACGGCCTTCGCCACGACGCTCCCGGTCCTCGCCGGCCGCGCGGCCCGGCCCGGGCGCCGGCCCCTTGCCACCGCGGCCCGGCGGCACTGGCAGATGGCGCGCTGGCTCCTGCCGGTCGTCCTCGTCACCTTCGGTCAGGAGCAGCTCGTCTGGCTCCTGGCCGGCGGCGCCCTCGGCGACGAGGCCCTCGGCGGCCTGCGCGCGTCCCAGTACCTCGTCGGAATCGTCGTCCTGATGCTCGCCGCCACCGAGAACGTGGTGCCGACCGGGGCCGGCCGCGCCTACGAGGCCGGCGGCGAGCCGGCGCTCCGGGCCTATCTCCTCGGCGTCACCCGCCGGCTCGGCGTGCCGGTCGGCCTCCTCCTCGCCCTGGCGGCCGGGCCCGCCGAGCTGTGGCTGCGCCTCGTCTTCGGGGCGCCCTACGTGCCGTTCGCCCCCTGCCTGCGCTGGCTCGCCCTCGGCGTCGCCTTCATCTTCCTGCGGGACATGGTGGCGCAGATCTTCCGGGCCCGCCGCCGCACCGACGTGATCTTCCGGGCCTTCGCGATCAGCTTCGCGGTGTCGCTGGCGCTGGTCCAGCCGCTCATCGGCCGCTACGGCGCCGCCGGGGCGGCGGCGGTCGTCGCGATCGCGCACGGTGCCTCCCTCCTCGCCCTCCTGGCGGCGCTCGGCCGCGCCGCGCTCCCGCAGCCTGAGAGGCCCGAGCGATGCTGAACGCCCTGATCGCCGTCGGGGTCGCGACCTGGTTCGTGATCGCCTACCCGGTGCTGCGCCGCCGCCTCGAGGCGCGGGCGATCTCCGGCGGCGCCCCGGTGTTCTGGCCGCTCGCCCTCGTGGCGGTGTTCGCCTTCATGCCCCTCGTCTTCACGGTGCCGCGCGAGGACGGCAATGCCGTGCTGGAGGAGGGGCTCACCGCCTCCAATGTCGTCACTCTCGCGCTCACCGGCCTCACCGCCCTGTACCTCGTGCTGAAGGTTGCCGCGGACCGCCGCGTCCTCACCCTGCCGTTCGCGATGCCCTACCTGCCGTTCACCATGATGATCGGCATGAACGGCCTGAGCGCCGCCTGGTCGATCGTTCCGGTCTACACGCTGTACCGCACGGCGGAGCTCGCGGTGTTCACGCTGGCCTCGATCCTGATCTTCGACCGGCCCGACATCCAGCGCCGCCTCGCCGACCTCCTCGCCGTCGTGGTCCTCGCCTGGCTCGCCGCGGCGACGCCGGAGATCGTGCGGAATCTCGCCTCCGGCATCGTGTTCTCCTCGGCCAAGAACAACATGATGCCCCTCGTCTGCGCCACCCTCGGCTTCGCCGCGGTGTTCGGGCCGCGCAGCCCCCGGCGCGGGCTCTACCTGGTGCTGGCCGCCGCCGGCTTCATCATCGCCGGATCGGCGGCCTCGACGGGGGCGCTGATCGCGATGGGGCCGGGGCTGATGATCGCCTCGCGCCGCCCCGGCATCCGCCTCGCCGGCATCCTCCTTGCCCTCCTGTCGGTGCTGGTCTTCCTGTTCCTGATGGTCGGCCTGTCGAACTTCCCAGGCCTGCTCGACCTCCTCTCGGCGGTGCTCCAGAAGCCGCGCTCGGAACTCGCCAACGCGACCGGCCGCGGCACGTTCTGGCCGACCTTCATCGCGGCCACGAAGGACCATCTGCTCGGCTCGGGCTTCTCGGCGGCGGACCGCTTCGTGCAGCTCCTGATCCCGACGACGGCCCTCGCCGACGAGAGCGGCCACGAGGCGGTGTTCATCACCAACTCGCACAACATGTTCCTGAGCGCCTGGGCCGGGACCGGGATCGTCGGCCTGTGCTTCGCGCTGACGAGCCTGATCGAGCCCATCCGCTTCGCGAGCCGCGCCGACCGCGGCACTCGCCGCCTCGTCGCCTGCCTGATCCTGATGCTGGCTCTCAACGGGATGACGACGCCCGGGCTGTTCCAGGACTGGAACGTCAACGTGCTCGCCTACGTGGCCGTCCTCGCCTGCGTGCGGGCGGCCCGGCGCGCCGCCGAGGTGCCGGTGGTCCCGGTCCCGGCCGGTCCCCTCCCGGTCCTGCGCGGGGCCGGCCCGGCCTGGCCCGCGGCTTGAAGCGACTCGGCCAAACGGAGCGTTCTCCCGTCCGGTCGTCCCGGATCGAGACGCTTCCGCCCCGTAACGGGAGCCTTGAGCGCAGCATGACGATGGTTGAGAACGTCCGGAACGGGCTGCTCATCGGCGCGGCGCCGCGGGGAGAGGAGGGGCGCGAGCCCTGGTTCCTCGACCCACGGGAGATCCTGCGCTCCGTGCGCCTGCGCTGGCCCACGGTGCTGCTGCCCGTCCTCCTGTTCCTCGCCGCCGCCGCGGCCTGGACGGCGCTGAACCCGCCGCAATTCGCCGCCTCGACGCAGATCCTGATCGACCCTCGCGGGCTGCAGGTGGTCAAGGACGGGCTTACGCCCCCGGACCAGGCGAGCGACGCGAGCCTGCTCCTCGTCGACAGCCAGATCCGCGTCCTGACCTCGGACGACGTGCTCGGCCGCGTCGTCGACCGCTTCGACCTCGCGATCGACCCCGAGTTCCGCGGCCGCGAGACCCTTCTCGGTGCGCTCAAGGACCGCCTCGCGCGCCTGACCGGCCGCTCCGGGCCGGAGGTCGAGCCGCGGCTGACCGCGCTCCGGGCCCTGCGCAGCCGGGTCGGGGCGCGGCGCCTCGAGCGCAGCTTCGTGGTCGAGCTCAGCGTGACATCCGAGGACCGCGAGAAGGCGGCCCGCCTCGCCCGCGGCGTCGCCGAGACCTACCTCGCCCGCGACGCCGCGACCCGGTCCGACACGACGCGGCGGGCCGGCGAGGCGATCGAGGGCCGGCTCGCCGAGCTGCGCGAGGCCCTGCGCAAGGCCGAGGACAAGGCCCAGGCCTTCCGCGCCCGGCGCAGCATCGTCGGCACCCGCTCGCAGCTCGTGAGCGAGCAGCAGCTCACCCAGCTCAGCGACCAACTCGGCGCCGCCCGGGCGCGGGCCGTCGAGGCGGCCGCCCGCGTCCGCCAGGTCGAGGCCGTGCTCGCCGGCGGTTCCTCCGACGCCGTCAACGAGATCGTCCAGAACCCGACCATCAGCGCGCTCCGGGGCCAGCTCGCCGGCGTCGAGCGCCTGCGGGCCGACGCCGAGGACACCCTCGGTCGGCGCCATCCGAGCTACCAGGCCGCTCTGGTGCAGGAGAAGGCGCTGCGCGGCGCGATCGAGGCCGAGATCCGGCGCATCGCCGCGGCGAGCCGCAACGACGCCCAGGCCGCCCAGGCCAACGAGCGCTCGCTCGCCGCGGCCCTGGAGCGGCGCAAGGCCGAGGCCCTGCGGGTCGGCGACGACTTCGTGCAGCTGCGCGAGCTCGAGCGGCAGGTCGAGGCGAGCCGCGCGGTCTACGAGGCGTTCCTGGTCCGCGGCCGGGAGCTGCAGGAGCAGCAGAGCCTCGACACGTCGGCCTCGCGGATCATCTCGCCGGCCTCGCCGCCGGAGAAGCGCCTCGGCCCGCCGACGCCGGTGCTCTTCCTCGCCGCCCTGGTGGCCGGGCTCGGGGTCGGCCTCGTCGGCAGCCTCGGACTCGAGCTCGCCGCCGGCCGCGTCCGCTCCCGCCGCCGCCTCGAAGGTTATCTCGGCCGACCGGTCCTCGACTCTCTGCCGCCGGTCCCCCGGGACGCGGCCGGCACGGCGCGCGGCGACGGGCGCTACGAGGTCGCGGTGGCGCGTCTGCGCCACCGCCTCGCCGGCTCCGCCACGGGGCAGGGGCCCCTCGTCGTCCTCGTCACCGCGGCGGACGACCGGGCGGGCAAGTCGGTCCTCGCCCGCTCCCTCGCGCTCTCGGCCGCGTCCGACCGCGAGCGGGTGATCCTGGTCGACGCCGATCCACACGGGGCGCTGACCCGGGACCTCGGCATCCAGGCCGGCCGGGACCTCGCCGGGACCTTGCGCGGCCGCGCGCCCCTGGCGGACGCCCTCGTGACCCTGCCCTCCGGCCTGCGGGTCCTGCCCCGCACGGACGAGCTGCCCCGCGGCCTCGCCGGGGACCTCGCGGACGCGCTCCTGCGCAGCGACGCCGACCTCGTCGTCGTCGATCTCGGCCTCGTCGGGGGCGACGTCGTCACCGAGCGCCTGGTCGCCGACGAGCGCATCCCGGTGCTCCTCCTGGCGGTCAACGCCAGGCGCGGCCGCCTCGCTGCCACCGACCGCGCCCTCAAGGCGATCGGCCCCAACCGGCGTCCGCGCCTCGTCGTCGTCGACGCCGACCCGCGGGACTAGGGGCTTCCCGTCCCAGGCAGGCCCCCGCACCGGGGATCCGGGAGGGGAAGCACCGGGACGGCGCGCTGCGGCGAGGCCTTTACTGCCCCCGCCGCGCCTGCGCGGCGAAGCGCACCGCCTCCTCGGCGGCGCGGAACAGGGCCTTGGCCTTGTTGACGCATTCCTGCTGCTCGGCGGCCGGGTCGGAATCGTGCACGATGCCGGCGCCGGCCTGGACGTGCATGCGCCCGTCCTTGACGATGGCGGTGCGCAGCACGATGCAGGTATCCATCTGCCCGTCGGCGCCGAAATAGCCGATGCAGCCGCCGTAGGGCCCGCGCTTCTCGCGCTCCAGCTCGTCGATGATCTGCATCGCCCGCACCTTCGGGGCGCCCGAGACCGTGCCGGCGGGGAAGCCCGCCGCGAGGGCCGAGAGGGCGTCGTGCCGGGGATCGAGGCGGCCCTCGACGTTCGACACGATGTGCATGACCTGGCTGTAGAACTCGAGGAAGAACGAGTCCGTCACCCGCACGCTGCCGATCTCGGCGACGCGGCCGACGTCGTTGCGGCCGAGGTCGAGCAGCATCAGGTGCTCGGAGCGCTCCTTCGGATCGGCCAGGAGCTCGTCGGCGAGCGCCTTGTCCTCCTCGGGCGTCGCGCCGCGGCGGCGGGTGCCGGCGATCGGCCGGATCGTGACCGCGCCGTCGCGCACCCGCACCAGGATCTCCGGCGACGAGCAGACGATCTGGAAGTCGCCGAAATCGAGGTAGCACAGGAACGGCGCCGGGTTGACCCGGCGCAGTGAGCGGTAGAGCGCCAGCGGCCCCAAGGTGAACGGCGCCTCGAAGCGCTGCGACAGCACCACCTGGAAGATGTCGCCGGCGGCGATGTACTCCTTGGCCCTCGCGACCATGCCGAGGAAATCGTTGGGAGCGACGTTCGAGACCGGGGCGGGGGCGGGAATCTCGGTCGGGTTCTGCCGCGCCTCGACCGGCAGCGGGCCTTCGAGCGCGTCGGCGGCGCGCTCCAGGTGCGACAGCGCCGCCTCGTAGGCGGCGGTGGCCGAGAGGCCGGGGACCGGGCGGATCGGCGCCACCAGGGCGATCTCGTCGCGCACCGCGTCGAAGATCACCATCACGGTCGGGCGCACCAGGATCGCGTCCGGTACCCCGATCGGGTCGGGATGGGGCGCGGCGAGGCGCTCCATCTCCCGCACCATGTCGTAGCCGAGATAGCCGAACAGCCCCGCCGCCATCGGCGGCAGGCCGGGCTCCGGCGGGATCGCGCTCTCGGCGATCAGGGACCGCAGGCTGTCGAGGGGAGGGGCATCCTCCGCGGCGAAGTGCGCGAGATCGGGCGCCACGGCGCGCTCGGCCCGCCCGCCGGCGCAGCGCCAGATCAGGTCCGGATCGAGCCCGATCATCGAGTAGCGGCCGCGCACGGCACCGCCCTCGACCGATTCGAGCAGGAAGGCCGCGCCCTCACGACCCGCCTTCAGCTTCAGGAACGCGGCGACCGGCGTCTCGAGGTCCGCCACCAGGGTGGCGCGCAGCAGGACCGGGCGGCCCTCGGCATAGGCCGCGGCGGCGGCCTCTCGGGAGGGGGCGACCAGCACGGGATCAGTACTCGCCGCCGATGGCGCGCCGGAACGCGGCCTCGTTGACCGAGACGCCGGCCTGTTTCTGCACGTCGGCGATGTACTCGGCCAGCACGTCGTCGGCCAGCGCCGTGCGGTACTGCTGCTCCACCGCGACCGCGCCCGCCGCCGTGGCGACGAAGGGCGGCACCGTGGCCTGGGTGACGCGGAACACCACCCGGGCGGTTCCCTCGCCGGAGGCCGAGCCGGACTTGCCCACGGGCGTGGCGAAGATGCGGGCGACGCTCTCGGTGGAGAGCGCGTCGCGGCCGCGGCCGCGGGCGAGGTCGGCGACGCTCTTCGCCTCCTGGTTCAGGGAGGCGGCCACCGCCTCGATAGCCTCGCCCTTGTCGAGCCGCTCGGTCGCCTCGCGGGCCTTGGCGGCCAGCCGGCGCGAGACCTCGTCGGCCTTCCACTGCGCCACCACGGCGTCGCGCACCTCGGCCAGGGGCTTGTCGTGGGCCGGATCGATCTTGGTCACGTCGTACCAGACGTAGCCGCCGGAGCGGGTGCGCAGGGCCTCGTTGTCGGCGCCCATGTCGCTGCGGAAGATCGCCGCCAGGGTCGCGTCCTTGTCGGGGATCGCGTCCACCGCCTTGCCCTGCGGGTCGCGCCCCTGCGCGTCCACCGCCGGCACGGTCACGAGGGACAGGCCCTGCTCGCGGGCGATGTCGGCGAGCGGCTTGGCGCCGGCGCGCTGGTCCTCGATCGCGTCGTGGACCTTCTCGAGCCCGTCCCGGGCCTTGTCGCGGGCGACCTCGGCCCGGACCTCGCCGGCCACCTCCTCGAACGGCTTGCGGGCCGCCGGCTGCACGGCGGTCACCCGCAGCAGCACCGCCCCGAAGCGGCCCTTGACCGGCTCGCTCACGGCGTTCGGCTCGGCCGCGAAGGCGGCCTCGGCGACCGCCGGGTCGAACAGCTCGGACTTGGCGAAGGTGCCGAGGTCCAGCGCCTTCGCGTCGAGGCCGCGCTCCGCCGCCACGGCGTCGAAGGTGGCCTCGCCGCTGCGGATGCGGGCGAGCGCCGCCGCCGCGTCGGCGTCGCTGGCGAAGACGATCTGCTGGATCGAGCGCTTCTCGGGCGTGCCGAAGCGGGTCTTCTCGGCCTCGTAGCGGGCGCGGGCCTCGGCCTCCGGCACGGCGTCGGGCTTGGCGAGGGTGGCGGGATCGAGGACCAGCAGGTCGACGGTGCGGTATTCCGGCGCCCGGAACGCGCTCTTGCGCTCGTTGTAGAAGGTCGCGACCTCCTCCTCGGCCGGGGCCGGGACCTCGCCGGCGGCCGATTCCGGCAGGGTGAAGTACGAGGCCGCGCGCCGCTCGGAGGTGTAGCGGTGGATCGCGTCGCGGGCCGCCAGCGGCACCGGAAGCTCGGCCGTGATCGCGTCGGCGAGCTGGAGGCGGGCCGCCACCGCCCGCTGCTCCTGCACGAAGCCCTGCTCGGTCAGGCCGGCCTGGCGCAGGGTATCGCGGAAGGTGTTCACGTCGAAGGCGCCGCTCGGGCCCTTGAAGGCCGGCTCCTCCTGGATCAGGCGGATCACCGCCGCGTCCGGGATGCGCAGGCCCAGGTCCCGGGTCTTCTGGTCGAGGGAGGCCTCGGTGATCAGCTGCGCCAGGACCTGCCGGTCGAGGCCCAGCGCCTTGGCCTGGTCCGGGGTGATCGGCCGGCGGCTCTGGCGCGACAGGCGCTGGATCTGGTTCTGGTAGGCGGTGCGCAGGGTCTCGGCCGGGATCGGCGTGCTGCCGACGGTGGCGACGTTGTTGCTGCCGCCGCCGCGGAAGATGTCGCCGATGCCGAAGATGGCGAGGCCCGCGATCAGGAGGCCGAACACCACCGTCACCACGATCTTGCCGAGCCAGCTCTGGCTGGCGGCGCGGAAACCCTGGAGCATCGTGATCCTCGAAACCCGTGAGGGGGCCGTCCCGTGAGGGAGAGACGCCCGGACCGGGCCGCGATAGCGCATAAGCGCCGTAAGGCAAAGGCCGGCCGTTTGCCGCCCGGCGGCGGACCTGTTACCCGGCAACGCTTGGTGACGATGGGGAGAGACATGACGACCGAACGGCCGCGCCCGCTGGTGGCGGGGAACTGGAAGATGAACGGCCTCACGGCCTCGCTGAAGGTGGCCGAGGCGGTCCGCGACGGCCTCGACCCGAGCTTGGCGCAACGCATCGACGTCCTGGTCTGCCCGCCCGCGACCCTGGTCGGTGCCGCCGCGGCGGCGCTCAGGGGTTCGCCCGTGAAGGTCGGCGGCCAGGACGTGCACGCCGAGGCGAGCGGCGCCTATACGGGCGACGTCTCGGCCGAGATGCTGGCGGATCTCGGCGCCGCCTACACCATCGTCGGCCATTCCGAGCGCCGGGCCTACCACCACGAGAGCGACGCCGACATCCGCGCCAAGGCCCTCGCTGCCCGCCGCGCCGGGCTCGTCGCGATCATCTGCGTCGGCGAGACCCGCGAGGAGCGCGAGGCCGGCCGCACCCTCGAGGTCGTGCGCGGCCAGCTCGCCGGCTCGCTGCCCGACGGCGCCACGGCCGCCGACACGGTGATCGCCTACGAGCCGGTCTGGGCGATCGGCACCGGGCTCACCCCGACGGTGGCCGACGTCGCCGAGGTCCACGCCCTGATCCGGCAGGAACTCGAGGCGCGCCTCGGCGCGGAGGGCGCCAAGATACGGATCCTCTACGGCGGCTCGGTGAAGCCCTCGAACGCCGCCGAGCTGATGGCTGTGCCCAACGTCGACGGCGCGCTCGTGGGCGGTGCGAGCCTGAAGGCCGAGGACTTCCTCGGGATCGTGGCGGCGTATCGCTGAGGCGCCGACGCTTCGACGGGCGGGACCTGCCGGTCCCGCTCGACCGCCTGAGGCACCTTGCGTCAAATGGTGGGCGGTGACGGGCTCGAACCGCCGACCCTCTCGGTGTAAACGAGATGCTCTACCAACTGAGCTAACCGCCCGGATGCCGGCATCGTTAAGGGGCCCGGGCCGCGAGCGCAAGGGTTCCGCGCCTGGGTTCCGCGCGTGCAGGGTTTCGCGTGCGCGGCGCGCCGGATCCGCCGGTCTCCGCCCCGGCCGACCGGTCTCCGCCCCGGCCGACCGGTCTCCGCCCCGGCCGACGCCCTCCCGACTTTCTTGAGCCGGCGGCTTGACAGGGTAGGGGCCTCCCCATACACCGCCGCCATCGCAGCACTGCGAGACGCCGGGCGGACGTAGCTCAGTCGGTTAGAGTGCCGGCCTGTCACGCCGGAGGTCGCGGGTTCGAGCCCCGTCGTCCGCGCCACTTCCCTCGCGGGAAA
>NZ_LABY01000005.1 GCF_001043975.1 Methylobacterium variabile | reverse complement strand
GCATCACCGCGATCCGGTCGCAGATCGTGGCGGCGACGCGCAGGTCGTGGGTGATGAACAGCATCGCGATGCCGAGCCGCGCTTTCAGGTCCTCGAGCAGGTCGAGCACCTGGGCCTGGACCGAGACGTCGAGGGCCGAGACCGCCTCGTCGGCGACGAGCACGTCCGGCTCCATGGCGAGCGCCCGGGCGATGCCGATGCGCTGGCGCTGGCCGCCCGAGAACGCGTTCGGGTAGCGCTCGGCGGCGCTCGGGGGGAGGCCGACGAGGTCGAGGAGCTCGCGCGCCCGTGCCCGCGCCTGCCGGGAGGGGGTGCCGTGGGCGATCGGGCCGCCGGCGATGATCTGCTCGACGGTGCGGCGCGGGTTGAGCGAGGCGAACGGGTCCTGGAAGATCATCTGGATCCGCTTTCGCTCGTCGCGCAGGGCCGTCGGTCCCAGAGCCGTGAAGTCGAGGCTGCCGAGGCGCACCGTGCCGCGGTCGGGCTCGACGAGGCGGATCGCCAGCCGCGCCGTGGTCGACTTGCCGGAGCCGGATTCGCCGACGAGGCCGAGGGTCTCGCCCCGGCGAAGGTCGAAGCTCACCTCCTTCACCGCCGCCACCACCCGGGCCTTGCCGAGCAGGCCGGTGCGGGTCGCGTAGGTCTTGGCCAGCCCTGAGACCGAGAGGGCGACCGGCGCCGCGGTGATCGGCTCGCGCGGCGGCGGGGTCAGGCTCGGCACCGCGGCGAGCAGCGCCCTGGTGTAGGGGTGCCGGGGGTGGCGCAGGACCGCCTCGGCCGTGCCCGCCTCGACCAGCCGCCCGCGCTGGAGCACCGCGACGTGGTCGGCGATGTCGGCGACGACGCCGAAATCATGGGTGATGAACAGGACCGCCATGTTGCGGCGCCTTTGCAGGTCGCGGATCAGCTTCAGGATCTGCGCCTGGGTCGTCACGTCCAATGCCGTCGTCGGCTCGTCGGCGACGAGCACAGCGGGCTCCAGCGCCAGCGCCATCGCGATCATCGCCCGCTGGCGCTGCCCGCCCGAGAGCTGGTGGGGGTAGGCCCGCACGATCTGCTCGGGATCCGGCAGCCCGACCTCGCCGGCGAGCGCCACCGCGCGGGCGCGCCGCTCCCGGGGGGTGAGCAGGTCGTGGGCCTCGAACATCTCGGCGATCTGGTCGCCGATGCGCATCACCGGGTTCAGCGCGGTCATCGGCTCCTGGAAGATCATCGCTATCCGCCGGCCGCGCAGCGACCGCCAGGCGCGCTCGTCGAGGCGCAGGAGGTCGCGGCCCTCGAACAGGATCTCGCCGCCCGCGACCCGGAGCGCCCGCGGCAGCAGGCCGGTGAGCGCGTAGGCGCTCATCGACTTGCCCGAGCCCGACTCGCCGACGACGCAGAGGATTTTTCCCGGCGTCAGGTCGAGGCTGAGATCCTCGACCGCGTGCGGACGGTCGGCGCCCGCCGGCAGGGCGAGGGTCAGGTTGCGGATCTGGACGACCGGTTCGCTCATCATCGGCCCCTCGCTGCCCGGCGGCCTCGCGTCGGCGGGTCGACGCTGCGTCCGCTCAGGCCTGTGTCGTGTCCCAGGTTCTTGCCGCGGCGGCATTTCCGTCGCGGCGTGGTTCAGGCGGCCCGGCGCCTGGCGAGCACGTCCGGCCCGGTCTCGCCGAGGTCCCAGAACAGGCCGGCCATCAGCCCCAGCGCCTCGCGGGTCGCCGGTCCCAGCAGGTGCTCGTCCGGCGCGTGCTGCGAGCAGGCCGGGTAGGAGTGCGGCACCCAGAGGGTCGGCAGGCCGAGGATCTCCGAGAAGGCGTCGTTCGGCAGCGAGCCGCCGAGATTGGGCAGGAGCGCCGGACGCTTCCCCGTGCTGGCCTCGATCGAATCCAGCGCCCACCCCACCCACGGGTCCTCGACCGGCAGGCGGGTGGCGCGAAAGACCTCGGTGCGGGTCGCCCGCACCTCGACCATCGGGAAGCCCGTCTCGTCGAGGTGCCGGCGGATCGCCGGCAGGATCCCCTGCCAGTCGGTGCCGACGACGAAGCGCAGCTGCATCGTTGCCTTGGCGGAGGGTGGCACCGCGTTCTGCGGCCCGTCCGGATCGCCGCACTTGAAGGCCAGGACTTCCAGGGTGTTCCAGCCGAAGACCCGCTCGGCCGGGCTCAGGCCCGGCTCGCCCCAATCCACGTCGATCGCCGGCGCGTCGGGATCGCCCCCGACCGTGATGTCGGACAGCGCCGCGCGCACGCCCTCGGGGATCGGCGGCGGCCGCAGGGCGTCGAGGAGGATCCGGCCCTGCCCGTCGACGAGGCTCGCGATGGCGCTCGCCAGCACGGTGCCGGGGTTGCGCAGGAGCCCGCCCCAGTTGCCCGAGTGGTGGCCGCCCTCGCGCAAGGCGACCACCAATTCGAAGGTGTACCCGCCGCGGGAGCCGAGGAACATCGTCGGCCGCTCGGCGCTGACCCGCGGCCCGTCGGAGGCGATCAGGAGGTCGGCGGCCAGCGCTTGGCCTTCCGCGCGGCAGACCTCGCGCAGGCCCGGCGAGCCGGTCTCCTCGCCCATCTCGATCAAGAGCTTGACGTTGAAGCCGAGCCGGCCCCCGCGGGCCTTCATCGCCGCCTCGAGCGCGCCGAGGTTGATCAGGTGCTGGCCCTTGTTGTCGGCGGTGCCGCGCCCGTACCATCGCTCGCCCTCGACCACGACCTCGAGCGGATCCAGCCCGGCGCGCCACTGCTCGGGGTAGTTCCGCACCGTGTCGCCGTGGCCGTAGGTCAGCAGCGTCGGCAGGTCGTCGCCCTCGTGCCGGGTCGCGATCAGGAACGGCCCGTCACCCTCCTTCGGGTTGTCGAGGATGCGGACCGCGAAGCCGAGCCGCGACACCAGCGGGGTGACGAACCCGGTGAGGTAGGCGGCCAGCGCCGGCCCCTGGCCCGGCGCCTGGCTCTCGGTCGGCAGGCCGACCGCCTGCCGGAGCACGGCGAGGAAGCCGCCGTCGTCGAAGTGCTGGTGGGCCAGCGCGATGGCGTCGCGTCGGGACATGGAAGGACTCTCTTCTGTTCTACGCGTGCGGGAAGAGGATGAACGGCGATGTTGGTTGAGATGAAGGTGGCATTGAACGCCTCCATCGTCATTCCGGGGCCGCGCAGCGGAGCCCGGAATCCAGATCCGCTGGCGCTTCAGGAAAACGAGCTGCCGCGTCCCGCCCCGTTCTGCATCGCCTGAGTTCCTGGATTCCGGGCTCCGCTGCACGGCCCCGGAATGACCCGGTGGGTGTCCGACCCTTGTCGAGGGGATCGAGCACACCCTCAATGCCGCCCCTCCGGGGCGGTGATGTCGCGCACCCCGTCGCCCAGGAGGTTGATGCCGAGCACCAGGACGAGGAGGGCGATTCCCGGGATGGTGATCACCCAGGGCTGGAAGAACATGTACGGCTTGCCCTCGGCGATCATCAGCCCCCAGGAGGGGAGGGGCGGCTGCACGCCGAGGCCGAGGAAGGAGAGCGCCGCCTCGAGCAGGATCGCGTGCGCCATCTCCAGGGTCGCCACGACGATCAGCGCGTTGAGGATGTTGGGCAGGATTTCCTGGGCGAGGATCCGCACCGGGCCGAAGCCCGCGGCCCGGGCGGCGGCGACGAAGTCCTGGGCGCGCACCTGCCGGGTCGCCGCCCGCGTGACCACGGCGAAGCGGTCCCAGAGCAGGAGGCCGAGCACCAGCACCACGACCTTGAGCGAGCCGCCGACCAGCGAGGCCATGGCGAGCGCCACCAGCACCACCGGCATCGCGAGCCGCGTGGTGACGACGTAGCTCACCACCGCGTCGACCCGGCCGCCATAGTAACCCGCCAGCACCCCGAGGGTCGTGCCGATCACCCCCGAGATCAGGGCGGCCGAGATCCCGATCAGGAGCGAGATCTGGCTGCCGTAGATCAGGCGGCTCAGGTAGTCGCGCCCGAGCTTGTCGGTGCCGAGCAGGTGCTCGACGCTGCCCTTGGCGTGCCAGACCGGCGGGATCAGCCGCCGCGAGACGTCCTGGGCATAAGGATCGTGCGGGGCGATCAGGGGGGCTGCGACCGCCGTCAGCACGATGAGCCCGACGATTGCCCCCCCGATCAGGAAGCCGCCGTGGGACAGGCCGCGGCGGAGCGCGAGCGCCGCCGGCGAGCGGGAGGGGGGCAGGACGACCTCGGCCGCGGCCGGGGCAGGAGCCTGAGCGAGGCGGGAGGCGGGCTGGGTCGTCATGAGCGCAGGCGCGGGTCGAGGAGGGCGTTGAGGAGGTCGGCGGCCAGCGTCAGGGCGATGTAGATCATCGCCAGCACCAGCACGATCGCCTGGACCACGGGAAAGTCGTTGCGGGCGATCGACTCCCAGGCGAGCTGGCCGAGGCCCTGGAGCGAGAACACCGCCTCGATCACGATCGAGCCGCCGAGCATGAAGCCGAACTGCACCGCGGCGAGCGCGATCACCGGGATCACGGCGTTGCGCAGCGCGTGGCGGACCAGGATCTTGCGCGGGGGGAGGCCCTTGGCGCGGGCGGTGCGGACGTAGTCCGAGGACAGCACCTCGAGCATCCCGTTGCGGGTGAGCCGCATCACCGCCGGCATGGCGTAGTAGCCGAGCGCGACCGCCGGCAGCACGAAGTGCTTCCAGGTCGCGTTGCCGGAGACCGGCAGCCAGCGCAGGTTGACCGAGAAGATCAGGATCAGGGTCAAGCCGAACCAGAAGCTCGGCATCGCCTGGCCCAGCACCGAGACCGCGAGCGCCGCCCGGTCGAGCCAGGTGTCGCGGTAGAACGCCGCCAGCACCCCGAGCGGGATCGCGACGAGCAGCGCGACGGCGAGCGCGATGACGCCGAGCGTCAGGGTCACCGGCAGGCGGGAGGCGACGAGGTCGGTCACCTGCTCGGGGAAGTAGAACGAGCGGCCGAAATCGAGGTGAAGCGCCCGCCAGGCCCAGGACCCGAACTGGACCAGGAGCGGCTGGTCGAGCCCGTGCTGCCGGCGGATCGCCGCGATCTGCTCGCCGGTCGCCTCCGGGCCCGCGATGGCGGTGGCGATGTCGCCCGAGAGGTGCAGCAGCACGAAGCTCGCCACCGAGACGGTCAGCGCGACGCTGACCGCCACCAGGATGCGGCGAAGCGCGAAGCCCAGCATCGCTGCGGCCCCCTACTTCCAGGACGCCGCGTAGAACCGCGGCACCTCGTCGGCCTGCGCGGTGAAGGCGAGGTCCCGGCTGAAGGCGTAGTTCGACGGGTAGGAGAACATCGGCAGCGCGTAGGCTTCCGATCCGATGCGTCCGAGCGCCTCGGCGTACTTCGCTTTGCGGACCGCCGGATCGGTGCTGGTGTCGCCCGCCTGCAGCGCCGCGATCACCGCCGGGTCCTTGGCGAGGTCCTCCTCGCCGCCGCGGAAGTAGATGCCGGTGAAGGCCGAGACGTCGTTGATCGAGAACGAGCCCCAGGTCTGGAAGCCGATCGAGGTCTTGCCGCCCCGCAGCGCGTCGCGGAAGGCGGCGTAGCGCAGGTAGTTCAGCCGCGCCTTGATGCCGACGGCGCGCAGGTAGCCGAGCACCGCCTCGGCGTAGTCGCGCTCGCGATAGGCCGAGAGGTCGATCTCGAAGCCGTTCGGGTAGCCCGCCTCCTTGAGGAGCGCCCGCGCCTTGGCCGGGTCGTAGGCGTAGGCCGGCACGCCCTCGTCGGTGCAGCCGAACTGGTCGATGAAGCAGGCGGCGTTCATCACCCGCGCGCCGCCGCGCACGATGTTGTCGACCATCGCCTTGCGGTCGATCGCGTGGGCGATCGCCCGGCGCACGCGGGCATCCTTCAGGGGCGAGGCCTCCATCGCCCGGCCCTGCACGTCGAACTGCAGGAAGCCGACCCGCATGGTCTCGGCGGAGAGCACGGTCAGGGCGGGGTCCTGCTTCAGCTGCTCGGCCTGGTCGCTCGGCACGCGCCAGATCCAGTCGACGCCGCCGGTCATCAGCTCGGCCATCCGGCTGTCGCCGTCCGGGATGACGCGGAACTCGAGCTTGCCGATCTTCGGCCGTCCGATCGGGCTACCGGGCCAGTACTTGTCGTTGCGCACCATCCTCACGCCCTTGCCGCTGTCGACGGCGACGACGCGGTAGGGTCCGGTGCCGACCGGCGCCTTGCTGAAGCCCGCGAGGCCCACCTTCTTGAAGTAGGCGGCCGGCAGGATCGGGGTCGGGCCGGAGAGGTACTCGAGGGCGGCCGGGAACGGCGCCTTCAGGTGGATCCGCACCGTGTGCGGGCCGGTCACCTCCGTCGCCTTCATCCAGTCGACGTTGCCCTTGGTGACGATCTTCGCCTCGGGCGTGAGCACGTAGTTGAACGTGAAGGCGACGTCCTCGGGGGTGAGGGGATCGCCGTTGTGGAAGGTCACGCCCTCGCGGATCGTCAGCTCGAGGGTGACCGGGTCGATCCAGGTCCAGGCGGTGGCGAGCATCGGCTGGTGCTGGCCGGTCGCGGGATCGCGGTGGATCAGTGTGTCCCACACGTTGCGGGCCAGGATCACGCCCTCGCGGGCGCTGTTGTGGTAGGGGCTGACGTTCTCCGGCTCGCTGTCGGAGGCGTAGACCAGGGTATCGTTGGCCTTGCCCGCGAGGGCCGGGCCTGCGGCCCCGGCGAGGAGGCCTGCGGCGAGCAGCGCCGCGGCCGCGCTGCGCATCGGGATCGCCCGCGCCCGGGCCGCGTGGGTCTGTCTCGGCATGTCGGCTTCGCCTCGCTCCAGGACCGCGACCGCGCCCTGATCGTCGGATCCGGGCTGCCGCATTCTTCACCATGCCAGGATGTTGCGCAGAATCGATCGCAACAAGTCGAATTTATCGATATCCTCGTTGCCGAAACGGCAAGGCAGGAGCGTCGATGCAGGCTGCGGGGCTGCGCTACTTCCTGGCGGTCGCGCGCGAGGGGTCGATCGCGGCGGCCTCCGCCCGGCTCAACGTCGCCCCCTCGGCGATCAGCCGGCAGATCGCCAACCTCGAGGCCGAGCTGGCCTGCATCCTGTTCGAGCGCCGGCCGCGCGGCATGGTGCTGAGCCCGGCCGGCGAGCTGCTCGCCCGCCACGCCCGCGAGGTGCTGGCGAGCGCCGATCAGGTCGTCACCGAGATCCGGGAGCTCGACGGCCTGCGCCGGGGCCTGGTGCGCGTCGCCTGCACCGAGGCGTTCGCCATCGACCTCGTCCCGACCGTGCTGGCGGAGTTCCACCGGCGCCATCCGGGGATCCGGTTCGAGCTGAGCGTCCTGCCGCCGGGCCAGGTCACCCACCGGGTGGTCCAGGGCGACGTCGACGTCGGCATCACCTTCAGCCTTTCGCCCTCCGGCGACACCGCAATCGCCTACCGGCACAGCCTCGACATGGTGGCGCTCTGCGCCCCCGACCATCCCCTGGCCGGGCGGGAGCGGGTGGGCTTCGCCGACCTCGCCGCCTACCCGATCGCCCTGCTGCCCCGGGACACGACCCTGCGCACCGTCCTCGACGTGGCCTGCGCGGCGGAGGGGGTCGCCATCGAGCCGGCGCTGACCTCGAACGTCCTCTCGGCGCTCCTGCCCTTCGTGCGCCGCACCCGCGGCCTGACCCTGGTGTCGTCGATCGCGCTGCAGGACCAGGTCGGGCGCGGCGAGTTCCGCGCGCTCCCGATCCAGTCGCGCCGGAGTCTCGCCCGCGGCATCGAGGTCCAGACCATGCGCGACCGGCGCCTGCCGCGGGCGGTGCAGGCGTTCCTGACGGCGCTGGTCGCCGCGCTGCCGCCGGTGCGGGAGTGAGCCTCGATCCGCCGGCAGCCTCGGC
>NZ_LABY01000499.1 GCF_001043975.1 Methylobacterium variabile | reverse complement strand
GGGCTCGGCCGGTTAAATAAAATCGCTCTACCAGTACGGATGCGTCATTGATCAGCCCTCGGCACGCGCCACCTGGGGTGCTGAGCCGCACGAGATGCGGGTACGGCCAATCAGTTATTCGGATCGATCCATGAGCGAATCCAAGTCCGCGATCACGGCTGAAACGCTCAAGGGCTCGGTGAAGGAAGCCATCGGCAAGCTGATCGGTGATCAGACTGTGGTGGATGAAGGAAGAGCTCAGTAGAAATTACCGAAGTCCGCAGTGAAACCAAAAGACGTTTCCGAGACGTAGGGTGAGCTTGACGACGCCGGACATCGTCCCGTCGAGATTTAACAGATACAGGAGTGAACATCATGGTCGATACCAATCGGATCACCGGGGCCGCGAAGGAACTCGGCGGCAAGATCCAGGGCGCGGTCGGCGACCTTACCGGTTCGAACCGCAACTCGGTCGAGGGCCGGGCGCGCGAAGTCCGGGGCACGGCCGAGAACCTCTATGG
>NZ_LABY01000498.1 GCF_001043975.1 Methylobacterium variabile | reverse complement strand
ACATCGGCCGGATCGTGGTCACCGTGCTCGGCATGGTGGCGGAGATGGAGCGCAAGTTCATCCTCGAGCGCCAGCGCGCCGGCATCGAGGCTGCCAAGACGGCAGGCGTCTACGCCGGCAAGGGCCGTCCGAAATCTGTACCCGAGGCGGAGATCCGCCGACGTCATGCTGCGGGTGAAGGTCCAGCCTCGATCGCACGTCAGCTCGGGATATCCCGCATGAGCGTCTACCGCGTGCTCGATACCAAGAACCCCGCGTAACCGAGGGGTTCTGCAGATCAGATCGTAATCCTATATCCCTGATTTCTAAGGCAATCGGCGAAGTGTAGATGCAAATCTCGCCTCCCTGCCGATTGCGCGGTTTCGTTTCTGTATCAGCGCAATCGAGATTGCTACTAGTATTATCGATATAATCAGCCCGTACATCGAAAACGCTATCCAGGTCAGATCAACGCCGCGCCTCCTTCTGCTCGCTGCTCCAAATGTCTGTAGCAAGTATCCTGTGCCATAATTGACGGCCAAGGCGAGCGAGGCGATAAGTAGAAACTTGATTGCGGTCTTTATGTTTTCTTCGACGCATAGATAGATTGTATAAATGGCCGGTATCCCAAAGGGCCCCAAAAATATGACGATCGATGTTATGGGATGTCCAATGTATATAGCTATCACTCCGGCATAAACTACATACTGCAATATTAAAAAGGGAATTACAAGAATGGTTTGAATAAACTCTAAAATCATAGAAAAACTACCATCCCTGGAATTCCATGGCGCGCGTCGGCCGGACGGTCACGCCTGGCCACCAGCTTGCCACGTCGGATACCGTAGAGGGAGGTACAACGGGATTTGAATGTCGGATCGCCCGATGAACATCCGTCAGCTGGAAGTCTTCAGGGCCATGATGCAGGCCGGCACCACCAAGGGTGCCGCCGAGCTCGTCGGCCTCTCCCAACCCGCAGCCTCCCGCCTGATCGACGCCTTCGAGCACGCCGTCGACCTTCCCCTCTTCTCGCGTGTCCGCAACCGTCTCACCCCGACACCCGAGGCCATCCTCCTCTTCGAGGCCGTCGAGCGCACCTTCGCCTCCGTCGACCGTATCCGCGAGGTCGCCGCCGACATCCGGGCCGCCGACACCGGCAAGCTCTCCCTGGCCGCCCTGCCGGCCCTCGCCTTCGGCCTCATGCCGGCCGCCCTCCAGGCCTACCGGGCCCAGCACCCCCGCACGGACGTCACCCTCGCCGTCCAGACCTCCGCCCGCGTCGAGGAACTCGCCGCGGCACAAGCCATCGATCTCGGCTTCGCCGAACTCCCCCTGACGCGAGGAGGCGTCGACGTCGAGGCGTTCTGTAAGGCGCCCCTCGTCCTGGGGGTGCCAAGGGGTCACCCTCTGGCAGCACGCCCCCAGGTCACGCCAGCGGATCTGGACGGCGAGCCCCTCATCGCGCTGCCGCAGACCAGCCTGTCGCGCCAGCGCCTCGACCGGGCCTTCGCCCGCGCCGGCTTGACCTGCCGGCCGGCGATCGAGGCGCAGTACGCCGCGCTGGTCGCGATCCTCATCGCCCGTGGTCTGGGCGTCGGACTCCTCGATCCATTCACGGCGTCGGGCTCCGACGGCCGCGGTCTGGCCCATGTCCCTTTCCATCCCTCGATCCTGTTCGAGGTGGCCGTGCTGCACCCGACGCAGCGGCCCTTGTCCCGGGCCGCACGCGCCTTCCTGGCCGTGATCCGACGCGAGCGGGCCTCCGTGCTGAACGACAGCCCCAACTAGCCCGCGTTGCGGGCTATACGGAAATTCCGTATGATCTCCGTCCATGCCGCCCGACCGGTTCGACCCCGCCAAGGACGCCAGAAGCACAAGCTGCCCTTGGCCTTCGGTGACCGGATCTTCGAGGACGACGATCACCTGCTCATCCCGTCCATTCGTGAGGTCGACGGGGAGGAGAGGTTCAAGGTGGTCGGGATCGTTGAGGAGAAGCTGTTCACCGGCGTGTTCGTCTGGAGGGGGGACCTGCCCCGGTTCATCTCGGTGAGAAGGAGCAACAAGGGTGAAGAGCGAACCTATCGCACTGCCGGCTGATCCGGCCGACGTCGAGGATTTCGCCGTCACGGTCGATGCCCTCGACCGCGGCCAGCGCGCGCGCCTGATCCGCAGGACGCGGACCGGGCTCGGCCTGTCGCAGACTGAGTTCGCCAATCGCTTCCGGGTCCCGGTCGGCACGCTGCGCGATTGGGAGCAGGCGCGGGCGACCGCGCCGGACTTCGCCATTGCCTACGTGCGGGTCATCGGGCGGCACCCGGACATGGTGGCGGAAGCCGTCGCGTAGATGCGGCGCGCAACCTTCCTCGCCACGGTCCAACGCGGCCGGGCCGCCTTGCTCCAGCCGGCAGTCTCATCGCAAGCCGTTCACCGCATCAGGTGAAGATCGGGTACGGA
>NZ_LABY01000497.1 GCF_001043975.1 Methylobacterium variabile | reverse complement strand
TCGGCTCGGCCAGCACCCGGGCGAAGTCCTCCAGCACCGGCATCGCGTAGCGCTGCGCGCGCTGTGCCGCGAAGAAGAGCCGGCGCTGGACCAGCGCGTCGACGATGCTCCACCACCGCGCCTTGTCGGGGACCTCGATGCCGAAGTCGTGGATGATCCGGTCGAGCTCGGGGTCGACGTCGGGCTGGTAGACCGACGGCGAGGACGAGAACTGAAGATCGCTCTTGAGCTGGAACACCCGCGAGATCATGCGCGGCACCAGGAGCGCCACTTCCGGGTTCGACACGTTGAGGAGCGTGGTGAGGAAGTTCTCGATGAAGCTCCTCTCGCGCTCCAGCGGCATGCGGCGGCCAAGGCCGAGGTCGAGGAAGTTGACCGCGTAGTCCGGCGTGTTGAGGAGCCGGACGTAGTACGCCTCGTGCCGCCGCTCAGGGGGAAGCGCGTTGCGCACCAGCTCGATGAACCCGCTGGAGCTGACGCCGACGTCGATGACGGCGAGGAAGGGCAGGGCCGCGCCGGCGGAGAACGCCGCGAACTCGACGTTCAGCCGGTTCATCAGCACCGACTTGCCCGAGCCGGGCGTGGCGTAGATGAGCGTCAGCCAGAACAGCTGCTCGGGCGA
>NZ_LABY01000496.1 GCF_001043975.1 Methylobacterium variabile | reverse complement strand
CGTGGGCGTCGCCCGGGGTCGGGTAGGGGTCCTGACCGAGGATCACCGCGCGCACGCTGTCGAGCGGCGTCAGCGTCAGGGCGTTGAAGATGTTCTCGGGCGCCGGCAGCACCCGGGCGCCGGCCTCCCGGCGGGCATCGACCGCCTCGGCCACCCGCTCGGCGCTGCCGTCCCGGAAGAACGGCAGGGCGAGCCAGGGAGAGCCGGCGGCGCGGAAGCGGGCGAGCGCGCCCGCGACGGAATCGTCTGTCGGCAAGGAGACCTCGGGATCGCGGCAGGGTCAACGGATGGTCAGGCGCCCCGTCTCGATGGTCAGGGGCGCGTTGGCGCGGATGTAGGACATCACCACGGTGGCGACGAGCGTGCCGTCGGTGGCGCCAACCAGCGTCTGCCCATCCGCGAGCATCCCGTAATCGTTGCCGCCGCCGAGCATGAAGTTGTTGGCCGCCACCGTGTAGGTCCGGGCCGGGTCGAGCGGCGCATCGCCGACGCTGACCGCCACCAC
>NZ_LABY01000495.1 GCF_001043975.1 Methylobacterium variabile | reverse complement strand
TCGACGCGACCGTCCGGGGCAGCCTGTTCGGCTTCAAGACCAGCACGCTCGTCGGCTTCGACGTCAACCACATCGACTTCCGGCGCGACAGCAACTCGCCGTTCGGGGGCGAGACGTTCGTCGATCCCTTCACCTTCGCGCAGGGCCGCTTCATCAACCTCGCGGGCACCCGCACCGACATCCTGTCGCGCACCCGCCAGGCCTCGGTCTTCGCCGAGAACCGGCTGGAGCTGTCGCCGCAGCTCGCCCTGGTGACGGGCGTGCGCTACGACGCGCCCACGGTGGCGGTGAGCCGGCCGCTGACAGCGACCGGGTTCGAGAAGACCTTCGATTCCGTGAGCTACCGCGTCGGCGCGGTCTACACCCCGGTCCCCGACTTCGCCCTCTACGCGCAGTACGCCACCGCAGCCGATCCCCTCGGCAGCCTGATTACCAGCAGCGTGTCGCAGGCCCAGTTCCAGCTCGCCACCGGCGAGCAGATCGAGGCCGGCGCCAAGGGCCTGTTCGACGGCGGGCGCGGCGAGTGGACCGTCGCGGCCTACCACATCCGCAAGGACAACCTACTGACCCCGATCCCCGACCGGCCGACCGAGGTCGCCCAGGTCGGCAGCCAGTCGTCGCGCGGCGTCGAGGTCGCCTTCGCCTACCAGCTGTCGGACGCCTGGCGCGTCGAGGCCAACACCGCCCTGCTGCGGGCCCGCTACGACACCTTCTCGCAGGTCGTCGACGGCGCCCTGGTGTCGTTCGCCGGCAAAGTCCCGGTCGACGTGCCCCAGCGCGTCACCAACGTGTGGCTCGCCTACGCCTTCGCCCCGGGCTGGGT
>NZ_LABY01000494.1 GCF_001043975.1 Methylobacterium variabile | reverse complement strand
GTCAGGGTCCCGTCGGGGTCGAGGCGCACCCGCGCCTTGGCGGGCTGGAGCGGGTTGAGCCGCGCCGCCGCCGAGACGCCGGTGCCGATCATCCACTGCCCCTCCCGCACCGAGCCCGGCTTACGATTGCGCCTGTCCCAGCCGAAGAGCCGCGCGCCCTCGCGCAGGCAGGGCACGAGCTGGCGGGTCGAGAACGGCACGTGCTTCTCGGGATCCTGGGCCGGCTCGTTGCGGATGCGCAGCTCGATCGGGTCGAGGTTCAGGGCTTCCGCCAGCTCGTCCATGGCGCATTCGAACGCCAGCATGCCGACCGCCTCGCCGGGGGCCCGCATCGAGGAGGCCATCGGCAGGTTGAGCGACGCCAGGCGATGCGCCGTCAGGCGGTTGGGCGCGGCGTAGAGCGAGCGGGTGACGTTGGCAGAGGTCTCGAAGAAGCTGTCGCCCGGGGTCGTGTCGGACCAGGATTCGTGCGCGATCGCGGTCAGCTTGCCGTCGCGGTCGGCGCCGAGGCGGACCCGCTGCACCGTGTCCGAGCGGCGCGTCGTGACGTGGAAGACCTGCTGACGGGTAAGCGCGATCTTCACCGGCCGGCCGTTCAGGTTCTTCGAGGCGAGCGCCGCCAGGATCGC
>NZ_LABY01000493.1 GCF_001043975.1 Methylobacterium variabile | reverse complement strand
GCCCCCCCCCCGAGCCAAGCGTCCCCCCGCCCGAGGGGCCCCCCCCGGCCCCCCCGGCGCCCCCGGCCCCGGAGCAGGGGAATCACCGCCGAGAGCTGCGGCCAGTCGATCGGGTAGAAGTGGCGGTGTTCGGGGCGGATCGGCACGGTGCGGCCACGCTACCACGGCCGAGTTAAGGGCGAATCCCCCCTTCCGGCCGTGTCCTGCTAAAACTCCGCCTCGGGTGCAGAGCGAGAGGAGAGCCGAGGCTTCGCGAGCTTGGCCGTCCATCGAGAGAGACGGTCGGCGCCCGAGGTGAGGTCAGCCATGACGAATTCCGCGTCACCGCCACGCACGATCACAGCCACGCGCACGCTGCGCACCCGCAGGAACGGCGATATCGCTTTCTTCGACGGCGAGGTGGGCGGGCGCTCCATCCGCATCCAGACCCGCGCGGGCGACCCCTTGTGCTGCCGCGTCGACGGCACGGCGCTCGTGCCCGTCACCGAGGAGGCCGACGCGCTGCTGACCGAGCTGCTGCAGGCGGCCGTCGCCAGGGGCGAGGCGCGTGCCGCTCTCCTCGAGCGCAAGCGCGCCGAGGCGCCCGCGCGCCTGGAAGCGATCATGGCCGAGCTGACCAAGGACAGCTCGGCCGAGTTCCTTGCGGCCAACGCTCCGCTCGTGCGGGCCTGGCGGGCCGCCGCGGCGGAGCATGTCGCGCACCACATGGGCTACGCCTCCGAGTGGGAGCCGGTCACCCAGTCGGTGGCAGCGATCGGGCAGACGATGGTCTTCCACCCCGATCGCGAGGTTCGTCGTCTCGTGAGAGGGGGGAAATGATGACCCGCCAAGCCGAGACCCTTCCCCTCTACACCACCATGCTCGCGGCCCTGCCCGATCCGCGGCGGCTGCAGGACCTGGTCGCCAGGAGCCGCGCCCGCCGCGGCTTGGCCTTCGCTCCTGAGTCGCACGCCGCGGTCGCAGAGCTCGCGGCGATCGGCGAGCCGATCCGCGTCGCGATGCTCGACTGGCTCATGGCGCAGTGGGTGTCCGACAGCATCGTCCTGTTGCCGGCCGCTCCCGCGGGTGAGCCGCACCGCATGTCGCTCCGGGCGGTGGTCGAGGGGGCCGTGCCGATCAGGCAGGAGCACCACGCGACGGCGACCGCATGGACCGACGATTGGGCCCACGGCGAGCCCGTCCGCTTGCCGGTGCTCACCGCCGACGAGTTGCGCCGCCGGCTCGCCGCCCGCTCCGACCTCGCCGAGATCGTGCTGCGCATCATGGCGGGCAGCGGGCTCCTCATTCCGGATGAGGTGCGTGACACCCTCGCCGTCGCCGACACGGTGCTGGCCTCGCGTGGCATGCCGGCATGACCGAGCCTCCGCTCCCGCCGGCCTGGCCGCCACCGCCGCCCGGCGGGCCGCAGGACATCGAGATCCTCGACGTCACCTGCGGCGCCGCAATCCGCTTTCCGAACGACCGCGCGCGCAACGAGCGTCTCCGGAGCGCGTTCCGGCGCATCCGCTGGCAGGCCCCGCTTCGATGCTGGTATCTGCCCGGCGTCAGGGCGGGACGCTGCCTCGAGGCGTGGCGGGCGACCGAGTACGCCCGGCACGGCTTTGATCCTTGGGCCGGCGCCAAGGCGCGCGATGCGCAGGAATTCGATGCACCGCCGCCTCGGCGACCGCTTGCACCGACCCCGCTGCGCGACCTGCCCGAGCCACCTCGGATGCTGCTGTGGTCCCCGACGACGGGGACCTTCCATCCCGGCCGGCGCCTCACCATGGACGAGTGGATGGCGGCGATCGACGCGACGCGCGAAGGGGTGCGAACGGAGGATGGCGCGCGCAGCTACACCGGCGCACACATCGCGCAGGAGGCGAAGCGGCAGGCCTACGCCGACGTCGCCCTGCGCAAGGTCTACACCCGGACCGAGGCCGAGAGCGTGTCCGACCTCGTCCCCCTCGACGCCGTGCCGCCGATCGGGACGGCGATCGTCAAGGACGGCCGGCCCTGCGTCTACGTCGCGCTCGGCCGCATCGTGACGATCACCCCGTGGCACGTCGGCCGCTACGGCGCCGACCTCCTCGTGCATGTCGGCAGGAAGGGGCGCTTCGTGCAGTGGGCGCTCCAGGACGAGGAGCCGTCAGCGCCACGGGCCCACGCTTGAGCCGAGGCCCGACCCGGCGCACCGCGTGGGATTTCGCGTCCGACACCGACGCGGTCCAGTGGGGATGGTAGTAGATTTGGGTCACATGCCTCAGCGAAAGGCGCGGCCGAAACTCGCTTCAGGGAGGCGAGGATAGAGAGAAATTCGGGCTTTTCGACGGGGATATTGATCGGAGAGAGGCTCCGGCCCCCGTCGCGAAAGCACGGCCATGGCCCGCCTCCTCGTCCTCGCCTGCTCGGCGACCAAGCGCCCCGATCCCGACCGCATCCCGGCACTCGCGCGCTACGACGGCCCGCTCTGGCGCACCCTGCGCGCCGCCGATCCCGAAGGCCGACGGGCCAAGGTCGCCTTCCTCTCGGCCCATTACGGCTTTCGTGACGCTGAGACCCCGATCGCCGACTACGACGCGCGGCTGACGAAGGACCTCGCCGAGCGGATGATCGCCGGCGGCGTGACCACGCGCTGGCCGCGCCCGCCCTCGCCGCGCCGGCCGGACACCTACGGGATCCACCCCGGCGCCGAGATCGCCTCGCTGGCTCGCCACGGCGCCGAGCCGTTCGCGGAGATCGCGCTGGTCGGCGGCCAGCTCTACGTCGAGGTGATGCACGCCCT
>NZ_LABY01000492.1 GCF_001043975.1 Methylobacterium variabile | reverse complement strand
CCCCCGAGCGCGAACGGGCATCCCGCCCCGGCCGCTCCGCCTCGGGCGTGTAGTCCATCGTCGTGAAGCTGCCGCCCTGGAGGGTGCGGGCCACCGGGTCGAGGGGGTTCTCCCGCGCCAGGATCTCCGCGGCGTAATCCTCCGCCGACTGGGTCGGGCGGTAGCCGATCGCCGCGGCGGCGGCATTGTCCCAGTAGCTGCGCGGGTTGTTCGAGACGCCCCAGACCGCGAGGTAGCCGCGGACCGGAGCCGCGATGCTGCGCAGCACGAGCTGGGCCAGGTCGTCGTGGCCGAGCCAGGTCGAGAGGTGGCGGAACTCCGTCGGCCGCGGCTCCGCGCTGCCGATGCGCAGGGCCACCCCCTCGATGCCGTGCCGGTCCCAATACATCTGGCCCATCAGCTCGCCCCAGGCCTTGCTCAGGCCGTAGAAGCCGTCCGGCCGGAAGGGAGCGGCGGCGTCGAGCCGCTCGGTCACCGGGTGCATCCCGAAGGCGTGGTTGGAGCTGGCGAAGACCACCCGGCGCACGGCGTGGCGCCGGGCGCCCTCGTAGACCGCGTGCAGGGCCCGCAGGTTGTTCTCGATCACCTCCGGCAGCGGACGCTCGACGCTGGTGCCGGCCATGTGCACCAGCACATCGGTGCCGGCGAGGAGCTGGTCCACCGCCTCCGGTTCGCGCAGGTCACCGGTCGTCACCGTCTCGGCGTCCGAGAGCGGCGTCAGCGCCGTCGGCCCGCCGCCGGAGCGCAGGACGTGGCCGGCGGCGCTGACGCCGCTCTCGGACGCCGAGACGGTGACGACCGGTGACCTGCGCGAACCGGAGGCGGTGGGGCAGCCCCCCCCCCCCACCCCAGGGCTGGGGGGCAAGGGGGGGCCCACCACACCGGGGTCGGGGGGGGGGGGGTGGACCCTGCTCTTTTAAAAAACTTCCCACCCCCGAGGCCAGCAAGAAAAACGGATGGCGTCTCTTTT
>NZ_LABY01000491.1 GCF_001043975.1 Methylobacterium variabile | reverse complement strand
GGCGGAGATCGCCGAGAGCATCCGGCGGATCACCTGACGCCGCCCGGCGGATCTCCCCCGATGCCGAACCCCGCAGCCATCGCCCCGAGGCTTCCGATGCGCGAACGCGTCCACGCGACCTACTGGCTGGAGACCGGCGACGACCCGGCCCGCACCGCCGAGGTGATCGCCGGCGAGCAGTCGAGCGGCACCTTCGTGGCGCTCGCCCACGAGACGCCGGAGCTCAAGGACCGCTCCGGCGCCCGGGTCGAGCGCCTCGACATCCTGGAGACGGTCTCCACCCCGAGCCTGCCCGGCGCCAAGCGGCCCGATGTCTCGCGCGCCGAGCGCTACACCCGCGCGACCCTCGAACTGTCCTGGCCGGTGGAGAATTTCGGGCCCTCGCTGCCGAACCTGTGGTCGACGGTCGCCGGCAACCTGTTCGAGCTCCAGCCGGTCTCGGGCCTGCGGCTCACCGGGCTCACCCTGCCGCCTGCCTTCACCGCGCCCTTCGCGGGTCCCGGCTTCGGCATCGCCGGCACGCGGACGCTCTCCGGCGTGGCGGAAGGGCCGCTCATCGGCACCATCATCAAGCCGAGCATCGGCCTCTCGGTGGAGGAGACCGCTGCGCAGGTGCGCGAGCTGGTGGCCGGCGACATCGACTTCATCAAGGACGACGAGCTGCAGGCCGATGGCGCCCGCTGCCCGTTCGACGAGCGGGTGCGGGCGGTGATGCGCGTCGTCAACGACCACGCCGACCGCACCGGCAAGAAGGCGATGGTGGCCTTCAACCTCACCGGCGACTTCGACCAGATGCGCCGCCGGCACGACCTCGTGCTGCGGGAGGGCGGTACCTGCGTGATGCTGGTCCTCAATTCCGTCGGCCTCGTCGGCGTCGAAGCCTTTCGCCGCCACGCGCAGCTGCCGATCCACGCCCACCGGGCCGGCTGGGGCGCGCTCACCCGCTGCCCGGCGCTCGGCTTCGACTACGCTCCGTGGCAGATGCTCTGGCGCCTCGCCGGGGCCGACC
>NZ_LABY01000490.1 GCF_001043975.1 Methylobacterium variabile | reverse complement strand
CGTCCCTCGCCGTCCTCCGCTCACGCTGCGGCCTGCCAAGGCAGGTGCGGCGCCGGTCGCCTCCGGCTCGACGACCGCCATCGAGGCCGCAGGGACGCGGCCGAGAGCACCGGGACGAGGAGAGACACCATGGCGACCATCGGCACCTTCACCCAGACCCAGAACGGCTTCACCGGCGACATCGCCACCCTGACGATCCAGGCCAAGAAGGTCGCGATCGTGGCGGAGACGGAGCGCAGCGGCGAGACCGCGCCCACCCACCGGATCTACCTCGGCAGGGCCGAGATCGGCGCCGGCTGGGCCAAGGTGTCGAAGGGTGAGCGGGACTACATCTCGGTCAAGCTGGACGACCCGAGCCTGCCGGCGCCCCTCTACGCCCGCCTCTTCGCGGAGGAGGACGGCACGACCCACTCGCTGATTTGGACTCGCTCTAACGGCCGCCGCCGGGACTGACCGCCGGGGCCTCGCCGCCCCGTCCCTTAGGGCGGGGCGGCCTAGGATTGGCATGACCGGAGGGCCCATCTGCCGATCGCAGGATCAGGTTCAGCTCACCTCGAACGCTGGTGCAACATCCTCGCGCCACAGCTCAATAGCGGATGGGCCACCCCTCCTTGCTGTATTGACGCCTTCGAGCGGCTCCAGAGGAGCTGTCATCCCTGATGGAACGTAGCGTATGTCCAGGTCATTGACGATCATCCTTCTTGCAGGAAACAAGGAGCTGAAGCGCCGTTGATCTGGAAGGTGAGATTGCAACTCCGAGGCGGTTCCCTGTCTAAGAAGAGCAGGGGCTATTACGTCTTGAGGTCTCGCACGGACAATGTCCGTTCCTTCTGCTAGGACAATCTTTGGCGCACGCGAATGAAAAATGACGTCTGTCGCATGCCATCGTTGATAGTATAATGTCAGATCAACTATCTCATAGGGTGGTGCAATAAGCCACTGGTGGCCAGTGTCATATCCTTCGCCTTCATGCTCGTCTACGATCGCAAAATGACGTGATTCGGCTCCGGCATAGATTGAAGCCGACCCCTTCATGACGATGTTCCAGACGCCAAGACGTTCAAGAATTCTGGTCAATGTCGCCGAAACAGCAATGCACCCCCCGAACCACTGATGTCGGTCGAGCCTTGCAGATATGATTGGTGCGAGCTTGGCAAGCGTGGTTCGAACGTGGGTGTCGTATTCAGGCGTTCTTTCACGATGTAAGATCCACTCTCCGTATGTTTCCAGCATGCGTTGGTTGTTTTTCTCCTCTTTTAGGAAATTTGGATCATCGTAAAATCCTGGTTTGCTGTAATCTATATTCAGGCGTTCAAACAGATGTTGCAGTTCGCTGCGCTTATGATTGGCTGGGCCTCCAGAGGCCTTCTTCCGCTTCGACTCACCCATGCTTCATCCCGCTCCCAGGGTTTCCGCCGTTCGCCGGAGAACCGATGCGTCTATGCGCACGGCAACTCGCTCTGGATGAAGCTATCACGATCTGGGTGCAGCCAACTCGCCACAGTCGCGGCCCCGATCAAGCCATCCTGATCGGCACATCGGCTTCCGCCAGGGGGCAGGCCGACCGGCCTGAGCGCGAGCCTGGTGGCTCCGCCGTCGCCGCCGCCCGGGCGGCGGTCTCCCGCCGGATCTCGCAGCGCTTGGCCAGGCCGGTCGGCACGTAGCCGAGCTGTACGACGAGGGCACGCATGAGCCGGAGATGCAGCTCGTGGTCGACTTCCGCTGTCCGGAGCTCGCTCTCGCTCACCCCGGCCGCGGTCCGGGCAGCCCTCTCCAGTGCTTCGATGCGCATCAACGATGCCAGGTAGAGGCGGTGGGTCTGGCGGATCACCGCTTCCAACCTCTCCAGAGCCTCGTTCGAGCGATGCACGGGGGTCTCCTCGGAGGGCCCTGAATCCACGGTCTGCTGCCGTTAGCAGCCCTGGCCTGCCCCGGCCTCCTCTCTTTCAACGACATGCCGCAAAGGAGGCTATGCAACTTTCATGCAATCCTAAGCGATGTTTTTGCGGCAATCTACAAACCTATGGTGGCGATCAGGTGTCGTCCCGCTTTTGTCTGGGGGCGGAGCCCGCATCGCCCGCCGACAGCCGCGCCGCCATCTTCTGTCGCATCCACCGCGTCCGGGGCGCGTGAGGATCGCGCCAGAG
>NZ_LABY01000049.1 GCF_001043975.1 Methylobacterium variabile | reverse complement strand
CGCCATATGGCGGATTGCAGCGTCAGCGGCCGATCGCGGTCCGCTCGAGGGGGCTGCGTGACGGATTTCGCCGCGGCACCTGCGCGGCAGGCCCGGCCCCTCTCTTAATCGCTCGTCCCTCCGGATCGCTCCATCACGCGGGCGGTCTCCCGACATCGGATCGCGATGAGGGCCGTGCGTTGCGCGCGCCTTGCGGCGGTCCCGCTGCCAAATACCAAGAAGATTGCTTTGACCCAGTTCACCGATTTCGGCCTCGCGGCGCCGATCCTGAAGGCGCTCGCCCAGGCCGGCTACGTCACGCCCACCCCGATCCAGGCCCAGGCGATCCCGCCGGCCATGCAGGGCAAGGACCTCTGCGGCATCGCCCAGACCGGCACCGGCAAGACCGCCTCCTTCGCGCTGCCGATCCTGCACCGTCTCGCCAGCGAGACCTCCGGCAAGCCGGCGCCGCGCCGCGGCTGCCGCGTGCTGGTGCTCGCCCCGACCCGCGAGCTCGCCAGCCAGATCGCCGACAGCTTCAAGGAGTACGGCCAGTTCCTGAAGCTCACCACCACAGTGGTGTTCGGCGGCGTCACCATCGGCCGCCAGGAGCGGGCGCTCGCCAACGGCGTCGACGTGCTCGTCGCCACCCCGGGCCGGCTCCTCGACCTGATCGACCGCCGGTCGCTCACCCTCGACGGCGTCGAGTACCTCGTCCTCGACGAGGCCGACCAGATGCTCGACCTCGGCTTCATCCACGCCCTCAAGCGCATCGTGAAGCTGCTGCCGGCCCAGCGCCAGAGCCTGTTCTTCTCGGCCACCATGCCGAAGAACATCGCCGGCCTCGCCGACCAGTACCTGAAGAACCCGGTCCAGGTCGCGGTGACCCCGGTCGCCACCACCGCCGAGCGGGTCGATCAGAAGGTCGTCTTCGTGCCGACCGGCTCGAAGCAGTCGCTGCTCGCCACGATCCTGCGCGACGACGCGATCGACCGCGTGCTGGTCTTCACCCGCACCAAGCACGGCGCCGACCGGGTCGTGCGCGGCCTGGAGCGCGACGGCATCGGCTCGGCGGCGATCCACGGCAACAAGTCCCAGCCGCAGCGCGAGCGGGCGCTTGCCGCCTTCCGGGCCGGCACCTGCCGGGTGCTGGTCGCGACCGACATCGCGGCCCGCGGCATCGACGTCGACGGCGTGTCCCACGTCGTCAACTTCGACCTGCCGAACGTGCCGGAGGCCTACGTCCACCGCATCGGCCGCACCGCGCGCGCCGGCAATGACGGTCTCGCGATCTCGTTCTGCAACGACGAGGAGCGGGCATACCTGCGCGACATCGAGCGCCTGACCCGCCAGAAGGTGCCGGTGATGGCAATCCCCGAGGGCTTCGTGCCCCCGAGCCGCGAGGAGGCCGCGCAAGCCGTGGCCGAGGCCGAGCGCGACCGGCGCCAGCCCGGCCCGCGCGGCCAGCGTCCCGGCGGCGGCCGCCAGGGCCAGCCGGCCGGCCAGCGCCAGGGTCGTCCGGGCGGTGGCCAGGGTCAGCCGCGCCACGGCGCCGGCCGGCCGCAGGAGCACCGCGAGCCGCGCGCCCATGACGGCCGCGGCGGCCAGGATGTCCGCGGCGGGCACGAGGGCCGGCAGGGTCGTCCCCAGGGCCAGGGCCGTCCCCAGGGCGGCCAGCGCACCGACGGCAACCGCCAGCAGCGCCCGGCGGGCGGCGGCGGCAACCGCGACGGCCGCTCGATCGGCTGGCTCGACCGCGCGCCCCGCTGACATCTGATCCACGCTGAATGATGCGAGAAGCCCGCGCTCCAGAAGGAGCGCGGGCTTCCTGCGTTTGTGGTTTGGCAGGGGGGACGTTGCCGCCCGTCGGCGCCGCGCCATCTGTGCCGAGGATGCATCACCGCAGGAGGCCCCGATGCGCTTCGAACTCTACCGGGACGGCACGGGCGAGTGGCGCTGGCGGCTGCGGGCCGAGAACGGCGAGGTGGTGGCCGATTCAGGCGAGGGCTACGTGCGCCGCGAGGATTGCGAGCACGGCATCGCCCTGGTGAAGGGGGCGACCAACGCCCGGGTCGTCGACATGACGCTCAAGATGGCCTGAGGTCGGCCCGCGAGGCGACCCGCGGCCTCCGGCACGTGGCGCGCACGCGACCCGCCTCCCGCTCGCATACCTGGCATTCACCCTCGCGACGCGCGCCGCGCAACGCTTTGCGGCTGCCGTGCGTTTCAGCCGTCCATGCCTCCGTCCGGCGGCATGCGCGCACGAGTGAGGAACCGACCACGTGCTGAAGACCGTGATGCTGGCCGCTGGCCTGATCCTGGGCGGCGCCGCCGCCATGCCGCAGGGCGCGCTCGCCGCTCCGATGAGCGAGACGGCCGCTGCGCCGGCGCCCACCAGCTGGGCGCAGTACGGCTACTACGGCCGCCATCGCCACTACGGACCCCGCCACGGCTACGGCTATCGCCGCCACTTCGGCCCGCCCTACGGCCGCGCCTACGGCTTCCGCCGCCACCATCACCACTGGGGCCACCGCGGCTGGGGCCACGGCCCGCGCGGCTACTACCGGGGGTTCTGACCTCGGATCTCTCGCGGTCGCCCGTGCGGGCGGCCGCATCCCCGCCGCCGCTGCGCCGGTTCTCGGCCATGCGACGGGGACTGCCCGAGACCGCCTCCCGGGTCGGACGCCGCCCGAAGGGTCGAGGCCGCGGCGGAGGAGGCCAGAGCGGACCATCATCGTGGCAGCGCGGTGATGAAGCCCCGCACCGTGAACTGCTCGTCCAGCCCCGTCTGCCCGAGCGACGAGCCGTCGTGCACCAGGCACTCCGTCGGTGCCACGTAGGCCTCGCCGGGATCGACCCGGCACCGCAGGACCGGGATTTCCGGAAACATCGCCATGAACAGGCGGTACAGGGGCGTGTCGGCCGGCGGCTCCTCGGGCCCGAGCCGCTCGGCCAGCAATGCGGGCATGTCCATCAGCGAGACCGGAACGAACAGGAAGAAGCGGCTCTCCCGCCCGATGTTGACGCAGATCCGGTTGCTGGACAGACCGCGCGCCTCGAGCGGAAGGTTGTCCCAGCTGTCGAGATGCATCCCGATCGAGCGCCCGGTCTCGGGGGCGATGGTCACCGTCTGGCGTCCGGGCGGATTGGAGCCCGCGCCCAGGACGTCGAGCGACCCGTCCAGGCGGCACACGCTCCGAAGGTCCGACAGGACCTCCACCGGCTCGCCGCAGGCCCGGATCCGCGCTAGGCTGCCCGGGGGCAGCCGCACCACCGCCACGTCCCGGGCCGGATCCGGATCTGTGCAGAGCACCCTGTCGCGCTCGGCGCGCGTCATCGGGCGCCACGGCTCCCGCGGCAGGACCGCTCCGGCCTCGTAGCCGACGGCCATCTCGGCGGCCGTCGCTACGCGCAGGCCCGCGCTCACCGAGAGCCGTGACCCGTCCTCGCCGGGGAGCAGGGCCGCTCCGACCGGCTCCAGTCCCGCGGGCAGCAAGTCCATCCAGGCGCCGGGCGAGGCGGACGGCTCCGGGCCCGGGGCGCGCTCCGGGACGAGGCGGCGAAGCCACGCCGTGAGGCTCATGACGCCTCCGCGATCAGGCGGTCGGCGCCGAACCCGGCCGCCCGCAGGTAGTCCACGACGTCGTCGAGGACCTGCCGGACCGGACAGCCATCCGCCGCCAGCATGGCCTGCTGGATCGCGGTCGCCTCGCCGACGTAGTGACCCGGGCAGGCACCGAAGAACGGGCACGTCCCGCAATACCGGTGCATCCGCGCGGCCGATGCCGCGATGGCGCGCTCGCGTCCGGCCGAGGCCAGGACGGTTCCGGCATCCTCCCGGAAGATGTTGCCGTAGCAATACGCGTTCGCGTAGGTCTCGGCCGTTCCCCAGACGGTACCGTCGGTGTTGACGACCAGGACGTACTCGTCATCCCTCTTGTCGTAGCGCGTCGGCGGAAGGCCATGGAGGTGTGCCGCCGCGTACTCGACCAGCTCGGCGACGGGATCGACGCTGGTCGCGGTCTCGGATCGCGCCCAGCACCGGAAAACCCGCTTCAGGGCGTCGACGAGCTCCGCCGTGCTGATCGCGTGCCGACCCGGCTGCGCCTCATTGGCGCTGAGGTAGAACGGCAGGAAGCGAAACGGCATCTGCCGCTCGTCGTAGTATCGGTAGATGTCCTCGACATGCGCGAGGGTATTGCGGGACAAGACGCAGATGCCGCCGCTCCGGATGCCCTGCGCCCTGACGGTGTCGAGGTTCCTGGCGACCGTGGCGTCGCGCAGACGCCCCGCGGTGTCGACGCGGTCCTGGCCGTGGAGATCGAAGGACACGCCGATCCCGGCGAAGAACCGCTCGCTCCTGAGGTAGTCGAGATAGTCCTCGGTCAGCACCGTCAGGTTGGTCTGCACCGTGTTCCAGGCCGCGACGTCGCCGAGAACCGACCTCTGGATCTCCTCGATGGCCTTGTAGTAATCCAGCGGAACGAGGAATGGCTCGCCGCCGTGCCAGGCGAATTCCAGGTGATCGAAGTGGTGCAGCCGGGCGTAGGACGCCAGGTTGCGGAACATGCGCTCGATCTGATCGAGCGACATGCGATCCTTCTCGTGAAGGTGGTCGTACTCGTAGCAATACCGGCAGCGCAGGTTACAGTATTTCGTGATCTTGACGACAGCCTGGAGCGTGGTCCGCGTCATGACGCACCTGGAGGTTCCTCGCTGCGGCCGCGTCGCCTGGCCGGGAAGGTCGGGACGGCCTTCCCCGGCCGCGGCGGGTGATCCGTCGCTTCGCGATCAGCGGTAGCGTTGCTGCATCTGCGGCAATGTCTTGATGTTGTTGAGCTTGTCGATCTTCCGCGGGCTGTTCACCCAGCTCGGACCTGATTCGCGCGCGAAGTAATACTTGCTCTGCCCGTTGCTCTTGATGACCCGGCGCTGCATGTTCTGGGCGACGATTTCCCGGGCCGCGTCCGACAGCTTCGGATCCGGCGCGGCCGCAGTCGGATCCGTGCTTTGGCTGGTCGCCGCCTCCGATCCCTCCGGCGCACCCACCAGCATGGCCATGACCGCGCCGACGAAATATTTGAGTCTCGACATGTAAGACCCTCCGAGAGGACCGCGACATCGCGTCGTGGACAGTTACGACACGGTTCACAACTTGCGTCAATTGTTCATTTGAATGATTCCGCAAGGAAGGTGGGCAGTCGACTTGGCGAGGCGACTTGGCCTGGATTGATCGCCGCCGCGTGTCGCGCGGCACCGACGACCCGCATGCGGCCGCAGTCGCGGCAGGCCTGCCACATTCTCGCCCCATCAATGACCTTGGCTGTAAGGGCCCGGCCGTTCCGGCGGCCGGGCTTGGCTCATGGCCGGTCCGCGCGCGTCGCGGGCCTGCCCCACAACCAAGGGGAACCGGAATGCCGCACACCATCGCGGAACGCCGCCGGCGCGTCGAAGCGCAGATCCAGGACTACGAGCGGACCCTCGCCGAGATCCGCTCCTCGGCGGGCCTGGGCGCCAACAGCCGCGCCCTCCAGCTCCAGCACGCCCGCCTGATCTCCCAGGCGCGCACCGAACTCGCGTCGCTCGACGCCGAACTCTCCCGCGTCTAGCGGCAGACGTCACCCGGTCCCGCGGCTCCCGCGGGACCCTCGAAGGCGGCGCGCGCCGCGTCGTAGAGTACCAGGACGTCCTCCGGGTAGATCTGCATCGGGGGCGCGGCCAGTTCGGTCCGCGGCCACCAGCGATGCTCGGCCAGGACCTCGGCCTCGTGCGGCGTCCAGCCCGCGCGGGAGAGGGGATCGTCTCCGGCCCGGACCGCGAAGAAGCGCTCCCGCGCCAGGACCAGCTCGCCGTCCACCAACCGCATGGGAAACACCCGCTCGCCGATCTCCGGAGCGGCGGCCGGGCAGGTCAGCCCGGTCTCCTCCCGCAATTCCCGGATCGCGGCCTCGGCGAAGCTCTCCCCCGGCTCGACGGCACCGCCCGGCGTCGCCCAGTATTCCTCGCCGGAGAGCGCCCCGTCGCGGAAGACGAAGCGAAACAGCAGCAGGCGGTCCTCGCCGTCGAGGACGATGAGCCGGGAGGCGGGCCGCTCGCGCATGCGGCCCTAGTGGTACGGATCGGCCGCGTCGCGCAGGCCGTCGCCGAGGAAGTTGAACGCCAGCACCACGATCACCACCGGCAGGATCGGCGCCAGCAGCCAGGGATGGAGCTGCACCGCCGCGAGGTTCTGCGCCTCGTTGAGGAGCACGCCCCAGCTCGTCACCGGCGGGCGCAGGCCCAGGCCGAGGAACGACAGCGCCGTCTCGCCGAGGATCATCGAGGGGATCGACAGGGTCGCCGAGGCGATCAGGTGGCTCATGAAGTTCGGGATCAGGTGACGGGCGATGATCCGGCTCTTCGAGGCGCCCATCAGCTCGGCGGCCCGGACGTAATCCTCCTCGCGCAGCGCCAGCAGCTTCGAGCGCACGGCGCGGGCGAGGCCCGGCCAGTCGAGGAGCCCGAGGATCAGGGTGATGCCGAAGAAGACCAGGATCGGGCTCCAGTTCGGCGGCAGGGCCGCCGAGAGGGCGAGCCAGAGCGGCAGCTCGGGGAGCGAGCGCAGGATCTCGATCAGGCGCTGGATCACGTTGTCGACCCAGCCGCCGAGATAGCCGGCGAGCCCGCCGAAGAAGAGCCCGAGGGCGAACGACACCGCGATGCCGACGAGGCCGACGGTCAGCGAGATCCGTGCCCCGGAGACGATGCGCGAGAACAGGTCGCGCCCGAGCCGGTCGGTGCCGAGCAGGAACATCGTGCCGTCCTTGGGCGGGCAGACGAGGTGCCAGTCGGTGTCGATCAGGCCCCAGAACGCGTAAGCATCGCCCCGGCAGAAGAAGCGCAGCGGCTGCGTCACGCTCCGGTCCACCGTGTAGTCGCGGTGGAAGGTCTCGACGTTGAAGGTGAAGTGGTAGGGATGGGTGTAGGGGCCGACGAAGCGGCCCTGGTGGAACAGGTGCACGGCCTGGGGCGGCGCGTAGAGGTAGTCGCCGTGGCGCTTGGCCGGGTTGTAGGGCGCGATCACCTCGACGAACGGGATCAGCGCGTAGAAGGCGATCAGGATCAGCCCCGCCGCCACCGCGACCCGGTGCTTGCGGAACTTCCACCAGGTCAGGCGCCAGGACGAGGCGCGGTCGACGGCGCTGCTCTCCGCCCCCACCGGCTCGGACCGGCCGGGATCGAAGGGGGCGGCGTCGACGAAGTGGTGCGGCCGGTCCCGCAGCTCAAGGCTCATCGACCGTCTCCCCCGAGGCGGATGCGCGGATCGAGCCAAGCGAGGAGCAGGTCGGAGATCAGCATGCCGATCACGGTGAGCATCGCCACGAACATGAGGATGAAGCCGGCCAAGAACTGGTCCTGGCTCTTGAGGGCGGCGAGCAGGATCGGTCCGACGGTGGGCAGGCTGAGCACCAGCGACACCAGCACCGAGCCCGAGACGAGGTGAGGCAGGAGGTTGCCGATATCGGCGATGAACGGGTTCAGCGACATCCGGAACGGGTACTTCAGCAGCGCCCGGGTCGGCGGCAGGCCCTTCGCCCGGGCAGTGACGACGTACTGCTTGCCGAGCTCGTCGAGGAGGTTGGCGCGCATCCGCCGGATCATCGCGGCGGTGCCGCCGAGCCCGATCACCAGGGTCGGGACCACCAGGTGGGCCAGGAGCGAGCGCACCTTCTCCCAGGTCCAGGGCTGGCCCGCATAGGCGCTGTCGTAGAGGCCGCCGATCGAGACCTCGAACCAGCGGTTGGCATAGAACAGCATTACCAGCGCCAGCAGGAAGGACGGGGTGGCGAGGCCGATATAGCCGATGAAGGTCGCGACGTAGTCGCCGATCGAGTATTGCCGCGTCGCCGAGTAGATGGCGATCGGGATCGACACCAGGTGGACGAAGATCACCACCGCGAGGTTGACCACCAGGGTGAGCCAGAGCGCGTCGCCGACCACCTCGCGCACCGGGCGGTCGTACTCGAACGACCAGCCCCAGTTGCCCTGGATCAGGCCGTTGAAGGCGCCCTCGGGATTGGGCCATAGCCCGATCCACCGCAGGTACTGCTCCCAGACCGGCCGGTCGAGGCCGTATTGCTGCATCAGGAACTGCGCCTTGGCGACGGAGGCGGCCTCGCCCTGCGAGCGCAGCTCGGCGATCTGGTTGGTGAGGAAGTCGCCCGGCGGCAGCTTGATGATGAGGAAGACGAGGGCTGAGATGATCAGGAGCGTGACCGCCATCGTGGCGAGGCGGCGGGCGAGGTAGCGGATCACCGCGCGGCCTCCTTCGGGTTCGGCCCCCAGTAGAACTCGTCCATGCGGTAGACCCCGATCAACGCGGTCGGCTTCCAGCTGTAGATCGCCTTGTCGGGCACGTTGCGCAGCCGGGTCTTGGCCACCACCGGCTGGAGCGCGCCCGAGACGGTGCCGATCACCCACTGGTTCTCGGCCCGGTTCTTGAGCATCTCGCCCCAGATCCGCGCCTGCTCGTCCGCGTCGGCGGTCGCCATCCAGCGGGCGTTGAGGTCGATGAGCGCCCGGGCCTCGGGCAGGTCGCAGGGCTCGCCCTCCTTGCCCTTCGTCTCGACGTACTGCCCCCATTTCGGCCAGGCGTAGGTGTCCTGGTGGACCGGGGCGAGCTCGTCGGGCGACATCTCCGCGGTCGGCATCGCGAGGTCGAGCCCCTGCGCCGCCACCATCACGGCGGCTCCCGAATAGGCGCGGTTGCGCAGGACCGTGCGGTCCTGCGGCTTGACGAACAGCTTGACCCCGACCTCGCGCCAGAACTCCGACACCAGGGTCAGCCCGTCGGTGAGGATGCTGCTCTCGCCGTCGGTCTCGACCACGATCTCGAGCTCGCGCCCGTCGGGCAGCAGGCGGATGCCGGCACCGTTGCGCCGGGTCAGCCCGATCTCGTCGAGGAGGCGGGAGGCTTCCTCAGGGTCGTACCCGGCGTAGAGGGTGCGGTACTCGGGCCGGTAGAGCGGGCTCTTCTCGACCACGGTGTCGTTGCCCTCGGTGCCGAGCCCGAACAGCAGCGCGTTGTTGAGGGTGCGCCGGTCGATGGCGAGCGACAGGGCGCGGCGGTAGCGCAGGTCGCGGTTGAGCGTGCGCCAGACCGGGTCGGTAACCGTCAGGTTCGGGTAGAGCGCCAGCTCCGAGCCGCGGGCGGTCGGCCAGAGATGGGTGCGGTAGCCCTTGGCGCGCTCGCCCTCCCGCAGGATCGGGATGTCCTCCATGTTGAGGCCGCGAAACAGCAGGTCGGCCTCGCCGGCGTTGGCCTTGGCGGCGAGGAGCCCGCTCGCCGCCACGTCCATGTTGACCTTGTCGAGGTAGGGCAGCTGCTGCCCGCTGGTGTCGACCCGGTGGTAGTAGGGGTTGCGCACGAACACGAAGCGGGCCGCCGGCGCCGTGTTGGTGACGCGCCAGGGCTGGAGGGTCGGCAGGTCCGGGTTGGTCTGCTCGAACATTGCGTCGAGCCGGTTGTGGAGGGCCGCCCAGCCCTTGACCTTCTGCTGCTTCACCAGCGGGTCGAGCTCGGCCTTCGGGGTGTAGCGGGCGTGGAAGCGCTTGAGGTAGTGCGCCGGCCGGTAGACGAAGGGATCGCGCGGGGAGGCCAGCTCCGGGAGGAAGCGGGGATTCGGCTTGTCCCAGGTGAAGCGGACGTGGAGCGGGTCGAGCACCTCGAAGCGGGGCAGCTGGCCGTCGACCAGCATGAATTCCGGCGGACCGGACGGGCTCAGCTCCTTGTTGAGGGCGACGTCCTCCCACCAGTAGCGGAAGTCTTCCGCCGTGAAGGGATGGCCGTCGGACCAGCGGTGCCCGTCCCGCAAGGTGAAGGTGTAGACCCTGTCGCCGTCGTTCTCGAACTTCTCCACGATGTCGGGCTGCAGCGCCAGCTTGGCATCGTAGCCGACGACGCGGGTGTAGCTGTAGGTCGAGATGTAGCGGATGTCGCGGGCCTTCGCGACCAGCGTCACCACCTCGCCGCCGGGCTTGCCGAGCTGGCGGCTCTGGGCGGCGGGGTCGACGACGAGGGGCTGCTTGGGCAGGCGGTCGGAGGCGGGGTATTCGGCGGCGGGGTGGTGACCCTGGTCGCGAA
>NZ_LABY01000489.1 GCF_001043975.1 Methylobacterium variabile | reverse complement strand
GGATCGAACCCGGCGAGGTCGCAGAACTTGTCGGCCGTCCTCATTGCGCGCCCCGCAGGATGACCGAGAACTGGAAGACGGGCACGCTCAGGGCAAAGAGCCACAGCCCGAGCACACCCGGGATGATGCCCCTCAGCAGCGGCGCCGGGCGGACGTGCAGCGCGCAGAACACCTGCGCGAGGGCAAACACCATCGCGGCGCAGGAGAGCATGATCGACGCCGGGTAGTAGGCGTAGATCAGCGGCATGGACGTGATCGCGCCGTCGAGCCCGCGTGTCAGGCTATCGTAGAGCAGCCCGGTCAGGAACAGGCAGCCGCCGCCCGCCATGGCGCAGAGGTGCAGGATCCGGCGCAAGCCCCGGTCCGAGCACACCGACACCGACCAGGCCCGCGCGGCCACGACCGCGTAGCACCCCGCCGCGAGGGTGAACGCGATGGCCGCCTTGCTCACCACGGGATGATCGCCGAGGTAGGCCGCCGCGTTGGCGGTCAAATTGTCGATGAGGTGCCAGGATCTGTCGTTCATCGCCTGCGATCCATGCTCATTCGGCGAAGTAGAAGGAGAACTGCGCGATGATGATCGTGGGGATCGTCATGGCGCAATTCTCCTTCTACTTTGCCGAGTGAGGGTCTGGACGCGATGAACGACGGATCCTGGCACCTCATCGACAACCTGACCGCCAACGCGGCGGCCTATCTCGACGATCACCCCCTGGTGAGTAAGGCCGCCATCGCGCTCACCCTCGCGGCGGGCTGCTACGCGATCGTGGCCGTGCGGGCCTGGTCGGTATCGGTCTGCTCGGACCGGAGCTTGCGCCGGATC
>NZ_LABY01000488.1 GCF_001043975.1 Methylobacterium variabile | reverse complement strand
TTCGAGACGATGCCCGGGCTGACGCTCATCTCCGAGAGCGGCGCGATGCTGGAGGAGCTGCCGCCGATCGGCCGCTTCCTGAACCGCGTGCTCGCGCTGCGCATCGCGATGCAGAACCGCCTGTTCGAGGCGTTCGAGGAGCGCCTGGCCCTGGTGATCGAGGGTGCGATCTCGGCCGGGGTCTACGACGTCGGGGTCGAGGTCCTGACCGCGGAATCCTTCACCGTGACGGACCGCGAGGTGGCCTACACCCACCCGGCCAGCGGCGCCCACACCCATCTCCTCACGATCGCGGAGCGGCGCCGCCTCCGGCCGCTCGACCTCGCCACCGCCCTCGACATGATCGCCGACGGCTATGTCCCCGTGGTCAACGCGAAGTCCGGCCGGCCGGCGCTGATGGGGAAGGCCGCGAGCGAGACCCGTGAGGACGGCTCGGTGGTGGCGCGGGTGCGGCTCGTGCGCCCGCTTCAGCGCCAGCTCCTCGACCGCGACCAGTACGCCCGCTCGCACTTCGCCGAGGTCACGCTGGACGCCTTCCGAGCCTCTTGGCAGGCCGAGCTTGCCAGCCTGCCGGAGTTCGACGAGCGCACCCTCTACGTGGTCACCGGCCTGCTGCTGCCGATCTGGGACCGGCTGCCCGGCATCGACCTGCGCGTTTTTCGCCTCGTGACCGACGCGGGCGAGCGCATCGTCGGGCGCGTGGTCGACCCCGAGGACCTGCACGTCACCCGCGAGAAGCTGAACCTGGGAGCCGGCACCGCCATGGCCCCGGCGGAGGCCTACGCGGCGGTGATCGGGGGCCGCGCCAGCCTGCAACTCGCCGGCGGCCTCCAGGTCAAGCGCGTGAGAGTGATGAACGAGAACCGGGTGGAATTGATCGGGGCGAGCGAGAGCGCGCGGGCGGGGCTCAAGACGTTGGGGCTGTTCTCCGAAGTCATCTCCTACCGCACGCGCCTGTTCATCCCCGCCGGCGAGCGCGGGGCGACGGTCCTCGCGGCGGTGTTCGAGCGTCATGCGCTCTTACGTTGCGTCGCCGCCCACGCTCACGCTTGATAGACGAATTGCGGAGGCCGACCATGCCGACCCATCCTACCGCCGCGGACCTTTCCCGCCAGCTCGCCGACAACGTCGAGGCGTTCTGCCGGCGCTACCTCTCGAACGGCCACCGGAACGGCCGGTGGTGGTGCGTCGGCGACGTCCACAACACGGCGGGCGGGTCGCTGTACGTGCGCCTCACCGGCCCGAGCCGCGGCAAGGGCGCTCGCGGCAAGTGGAGCGACGGGGCGACCGGCGAGCACGGCGACCTGCTCGACGTGATCCTGTTCCAGAACGGCGAGGACTGGAAGGCGGCCCTGGCGGAGGCGCGGGCGTTCCTCAGCCTGCCCCAGGCGCCGGAGCCGGAGCGAGCCCGTCCACTCCCGGAGGCGCGCGACACGACCGAGTCGGCTCGGCGGATGCTGCGCTACGGGCG
>NZ_LABY01000487.1 GCF_001043975.1 Methylobacterium variabile | reverse complement strand
GCGATCGGCACCCTCTCCCTCCCGGAGAGGCTGCCTGCCCACCTCTACAAGGCCGTCCGCAAGATCACCGCGCTTCGCATCCAGATCGCCACGATCGGGACCGAGGGCGGGTCGGCGAAAAAGGCTAAGGTCAACTCCGCCATCAAGGACTGTTCGTTCACGATCGACGTCGAATTGCCCGCGATGTCTACCGAGCAGTCTGTAAAGGCGCTAACAAAATGAGTTCTACGTTGAAAATACGCTCGAATCACATCCAGGACGTGATTCGGGTTGACAACCGTCGCCGTGGGGCCGGAGATGCCATTTCGCCGGCCTTTGGCCTGCGAGTCGTTACCAGGAGTTCAACGCCGCCGCAGAGCACCCCTGAAAAGCCATCGGCCCCCACCTCCTTGCCGGGAAGTGAGGGCCGAGTGACCGTTACGAGAAGGCTGTAGGAGCCACAAAAAGCACCTCCTACAAGCCACAGATCGCCCCCGGGCGTCAAGCAAGAAACGCAGTTTCTTGTAACGGAGAGGCTTTGCCTGGAGGAGG
>NZ_LABY01000486.1 GCF_001043975.1 Methylobacterium variabile | reverse complement strand
ACGCTCTTGAGGCCGGCGATCTCGGCCGCGAGAGGTGCGAGAGCCTCGCGACCGGTGTCCCGTTTGTCCTTCGGGATTTCGCGGATCGATTTGATCGTCTCGACGAGGGCGACGCCCTCGGGCGAGCCGACCTCGTCGGCGCTGACGTTGTGGAGGTCGACCTCGTACTTGCCGGCCACCAGGCGCTCGAGCGCGACTTCCTCCACGAATGCCGCGTAGAGTTCGAGCGGGTTCTTCTTCCGGAGCTGAGCGACCTGCTCGATGAACGGCATCAGCGCCCCATGCAGGGCTTCGGCCTCGGGGCCGAGGCGCAAGTCAGCAATGGCGGCCGCGAGGGTCGAAGCAGCGACACGCAGGGGTGGTTGCGGCACGGCGGCGAGATCGATCGCATAGACCTCGCTGTCCCGGCCGAACGGCTGCGCCACCTGGGCCATCTGCCGGGTCAGCATTTCCGGCCTCGTGTCGGTGGCCGGATCGTCGAGATCGTCCTCATCCTCGTCGACGGGCTGGGGGATGGGCTTGGGAGTGCCCTCGACGATGATGGCGCCCATGCCATTCATGCAGGCTCCATAGACGAGGGTGTTGATCGCCAGGGCCTGCCATTCC
>NZ_LABY01000485.1 GCF_001043975.1 Methylobacterium variabile | reverse complement strand
CGACATCATCTTCCAGACCGCAGACACGACTTGGCAGGCCTACAATCCTTGGGGCGGCGCCAACCTCTACGGCGGCAACGGTCCGGCCACCGGCCAGGGGCAGGGACGCGCCTACGCGGTCAGCTACAACCGCCCGATCACCACGCGGGGCGGCGGCCTCGCGGCCGGACCGCAGGACTACATCTACGGCGCTGAATTCCCGGCGATCATGTGGCTGGAGCAGAACGGCTACGACGTCTCGTACATGTCGGGCGTCGATGCCGATCGCAACGGCGGCCTAATCAAAAACCACAAGATGTACCTCGATGTCGGTCACGACGAGTACTGGTCCGGACAGCAGCGTGACAATGTCGAGGCGGCACGCGACGCCGGTGTCAACCTGGCATTCTGGAGCGGCAACGAAGTTTACTGGCGTGCAAGGTATTCAAACAGCATCAGCAGCGATGCCACGCCGTATCGGACGCTGGTCTCCTACAAGGAGACGTGGGGCGCCAACCAGAACCTCGACCCCACCAACCAGTGGACTGGCACCTGGCGCGATCCGCGCGGGCCAGCCGGCACGGTGGGCAATAACGATCCCGAGAATGCCCTTATGGGCACGATGTTTAAAGTCGACTCATACGTCCTCGATACCATCACGGTACCGTACGACGACGCAAACCAGCGCTTCTGGCGCAATACCAGCATCGCCGACCTGCAGCCGGGCCAGACCGCCTCGCTCAACAAGAACTATCTCGGCTACGAGTGGGACGAGGCGCCCGATGACGACTCAGCCCCGGCTGGACTGGTGCGTCTGTCCTCGACCACCCTCGAT
>NZ_LABY01000484.1 GCF_001043975.1 Methylobacterium variabile | reverse complement strand
CCTCGAGATCGATCACCTCGGCACAGTGACTGTCGTGGTGGGCGCCGCGGCCGGCGGCATGGACGATCTGGTCCCCGGCCAGTCCGAGGGCAGCCAGGCGCGCCACATCGCGGGCCTTGTCGCGGTCCGCGAGCGCCGCCGCCTCGGCATCCTCCTGCACGATCAGCGCGGCCACTTCGGCGTCGGTCATCTTGGCCATGCGCTCGGCCTCGTCGGACCCGGTCCAGGCGGCGATCTCGGCGGATTGGCGACGAGAGGCGATCCTGTCAGGCAATATCGTCGCCATGGTGTTTCCCTTCATGAGTTGATCCGAGAGTACGGGAGGGTCACTTTTCCTGTGCGAAACCAATGGAGGGTCGGTCGGTGAAGATCACATTGCCTTACCGTGAAATGTGGTAGCGTTACCTGCCCCCAATCTTCGGACGGTCAGCCGACAAATATCAGACCGCCCAAATGAGACCCCACTTCCATATTGCTCATAGCGCGGACCGCCGCCGCATAGTGCTCGGCCGCTGCGATCGCATCCTCGCGCGAAGGAAACCTTCTCTCGATGCAGTCCGCGCAGACTTCAGCCCACGCCTTCTCGTCAGCGATGTGCAACCCCCTGTCAAATGTCTTTGTAAGCTCCTCTCCTTGCCGATAGTTTCTGAGAACGACCCGCCAACTTCCTGGCTGATCATCTTCTAAGAGTGCGTAGCAACCATCCGTGACGAGGACATCGACCGATCCGAGGACGACAGGTTCATAATGTTCATACATTCTGATAGGCAATCTGGGCACGACCATCTCAATTTCATCAACAGACAGCCCGTATTTCTCTCGAACATCGTCGATCGGTAAATTACGGTCGATCTCGATATCGATAGACCGCAAAAATTGGACAATCGCCTCTTGTCGATCATCCGCCGCAATCCATTCATCTTTATCCTGATTGCCGACGTTGAAGATGAAAGCATTCTTCTCAAGTTTCGATGTGCCGTTTAAATAATTCATCACATCACCCCGTCGTGCAATATAGAACAATATCAATATTCATACCTACCATCAAGCTCTTTCCGATCCAGCACCTTAATCGATCGGCGCCACGTCGCGCAGCTCGACGAATACCACCTTCTCCGATCGCTCAGCGCCGATCAGGTCGAGATTGACGTAGACGTGGTCGGCGAAGACCGTGCTGCACAGGCGCCAGATGACGCCCGTGCGGCCGACGCGCCGTTCGTCGCTACCGTCGAAGGTCAGCGGTGCCCCGGTGATCCGGACCGCCTGTCCCACCCGCAGCCAGTTGGCCGCGGCGGCGAGGAGGGCGGCGAGGTCCTCGGCGGTGAGCTTCGCCCGCGTCGTGCGGGCAAACGGCGTCTGGGGGTCGGCCGCCAGCCGCAGGGCCTGTTCCTCGGGGCCTAAGTCGTGAAACCACTCGACGGCGTAGTCGGGCGTCCAGGCCTGCGGCGCCGGCTGCTTGGGCGAGGCGCGGAACACCTCGACCGCCGGCCCGCCGAGCAGATCACCCTGGATGCCGATCAGGGCGCGCTCGTACTGCGCCTGGCGGAACTCGGCCCGCCAGCGGGCGTCGCTGCCTGCCGGCAGGCGCGTCACGTCCTGGCGGACGTGGTGGGACTTCCTGGCTCTCGGCATGGCGCGGGCCTCACGCGAGACCGATGCGGCGGGTGGCCTCCCCCCCGCCCGGGGCGGCGGCGCCGGGCAAGCCGATATGCGGCGCGAGGGCGGCCCGCAGGAGCTCC
>NZ_LABY01000483.1 GCF_001043975.1 Methylobacterium variabile | reverse complement strand
GGCTCGGCGATGGCGCGGGCGACGAGCCGGCTCCTGCCGATGTTCGCGCACGGCTTCGACGAGGGGAAGCGGGACGCGGCGGCCCAGGAGCAGGCCCGCCATCTCCTCGCTCGGCTCCGGGTGGAGGGACTGTACGGCTGAAGCCCTCCTTCAGGTCGCCTGCTGCCCGGCCGTGAGGCACAGTCGCAGTCCTTTCCGAAGGGCCGCGCGATGGGATCGTCACCCGGCAGGGCCGAAACCGCACAGCGGGTTCGGGGAGCGCAGCGACTAGGGCGTCTCTGCAAAGGGGTTCACACGGGCGGGGTGAGCCCCCACGTGACCGGGATGCGACGCTTTGAACTGACCGACGCGCAGTGGGAGCAGATCGCCCCCCTGCTACCGCCGCAGAAGCCGCACACTGGCCGTCCTGCGGTGGATCACCGCCAGGTGCTCAACGGCATGCTCTGGATCCTGCGCACCGGCGCGCCCTGGGAGGATCTGCCAGCGCGCTACGGGGCGGTTGGGACCGTGTCGAGCCGGTTCTACCGCTGGCGCAAGGCCGGTGTGTTCGACCGGGTGCTGCAGCGTCTGCAGGCGCAGGCCGATGCCCGCGGCGACCTCGACTGGGACCTGCACTTCGTGGACGCGACGGTAGTGCGCGCCCACCAGCACGCCGCCGGTGCGCGCCGGTCTGGCGCCATCGGGGGGTGAGGGCACGGTCGAGGGTGCGGGCGAGGC
>NZ_LABY01000482.1 GCF_001043975.1 Methylobacterium variabile | reverse complement strand
CACCGCGTAATCGTCGATGCGCAGGGAGAACGCCCCGAGATGCCCGCTCGCTGACATGACGCTGCCCTGCAGCACGGGAAATTCGTGGCGACGCGGCACCGGCACGTCGCGGGGGCGGCTCAGCAGCACCGTCACGTCGAGATGATCGGCGAGGCGCCGTCCGGCCTCGATGGCGACCTCGTCGCTGCCGTAGATGAGGGCGACGCCCTGGCTCACCATCGCGACGGTGCCCGGCGCGGGAGACGTCTCCGCCGCGGCGGCGAGGAGGGCGAGGGCACCGAGGATGACGGAGCGCGAGGGACGCGCGGGCATGGCTGGCGACTCTTGGCTGGCAACGCTGGGGCGGTGGTGACCGCCGGCATGTCGCCATCCTCGTCGGCCCGCGTTGAACTGCGGCTGAAGCCGGTGTTGTCGAACCGACAGGTTCGCGGCGGTTCTGCGCCGCGACGCCCGGTCCTAATTCGGAGCAGGCACCACGATCCGCGCGTGGCTGACGAAGGCCCGCGGAACGGCGCCCTGGTGGCCATAGAGGACGCGCGTAAACGTCAAGGTGCGGCTCCCCAGGGACTTGAGGCACTCCTCCTTGACGAAAGTGTCGCCGAGCGGCGTCTCGTCGCCGGTGGGGATTGCCT
>NZ_LABY01000481.1 GCF_001043975.1 Methylobacterium variabile | reverse complement strand
CGCTCGTAATCTCGGTGACGTGCCCTTGGCCGCCGACGTGGTAGGCGAGGTCGTCCGCGTAGCTGGCGCTGGGCGCGACCAGCGACAGGGCGAGGACGAGCGTGAGCATGCGGCCGGCGACCGTCCACCATCCCTGTGCCGTCCCCCGACGGCTATGCCCACGCCTTGAAACCATCTCCCACCTTATGTGCGATCTATCCCGGGTCGCACAAGACGTCATCCCGTGCTATCGAACCCAACGCGAACGAGATCTTCCCGTATCCGACACGGTCAATGCCGGGTTCCTCGTGAAGCGGACCGGCGTCTCGGAACGGACGCTATCATCCAGGGGCATCTGACCTCCTGGTCGAGGCGAGGGCTCGGAACTCGGCTCGGCCTTTGCTGTCCTGGTTGCCACGGATACGGAGCGGAAAAAATCCCGGAACGGTTTCGGGGCAGCGAGCATTTGTGCCTCAGCCTCGAAACTGGGAGCTTCTTCGATGAAGATCACGATCACCGCCTTCGCCGCAGCCTTGGCCTTCGCCCCGGCGACCGCGTTCGCTCAGCACGTGGATGTCGGTTCCGGCGGCGTCTCGGTTCACGGCGACCGTGGTCATCGCGATGTCGAGCACACACACGGCACCGTAGTGCGCGAGCACCGTCACGAGGAGCCTGTTGTTCGCGAGCACCACGACGCCCACGAGCGCACCGTAATCGAGGAGCGCCGCCACTGAAGCATCGGCACGAAGGGGCCGCGGAACAGGAAGGATCTGCTATGCGGCTCATCGGCGTCCCGGGCACGCGATGGTAGCTGCTTCCTGAACACTTGCGTCATGGCGCGTTCAACCCGGCGTTAGCAGGATGGCGGCATCTGATGAAACTTCGGAGGCCCCATGAGGACGGTACTCGTTGCCCTTTCCGCGGCCCTGGCGCTCGCCCCGGTCGCGGCCTCCGCCCAATACTACGAGGGCGGCTATGGCCCTCGACGCCATCACGACCACGGCGAGTTCTACCGGCACGACGACGTCGTCCGGAGCCATCATTCGCCCGGGTACGAGGGGTGGCGATACTACCGAGAGCGACCGCCCCATTATCATCACCAATCCGACGATTGAGTTCCGCGTGCTGGCGTGGGAGGGACCCGCCCCAGCTCATGCCGGGGCGGGCTTGTCGCGGTGCGTGAGGGGGGCGACGGTGCACCGCGAACAGGATCCGGCGTGGGCACAGGCTCGGCCAGCACGTAGCGGATGCCCGTCGCGAGGAACGCGAAGACGAGGAGCAGAGGCAGCATCCGCATCCCG
>NZ_LABY01000480.1 GCF_001043975.1 Methylobacterium variabile | reverse complement strand
CGGCGCGAGGCGCGATCCGGCCGGGATGGCGCTCGCCGGGCTCGTCGCCATCGTCGGCATCGGCTCGTTCCTGTTCCACACCCTCGCCGTCCGCTGGGCGATGCTCGCCGACGTCATCCCCATCGCCCTCTTCATCTATGCCTATTTCTTCCTGGCCCTGCGGCGCCTCCTTGGGCTCTCGATCGCGTCGGCGATCCTGGCGACGCTCGGCTTTACCGCTTTCTCGGCGGGACTGGAACCGGCCCTCGACGCGCTCACGGGCCAATCGGTCGACCGCTTGAGCAACGGCTCCATCGCCTACGCGCCCGCCATCCTGGCCCTCATCGGGGTCGCGGCCGGCCTGCTGATGCCCCAGACCTGCCCCATTGGCCCGGCCCGGCGCCGCGCCGGCCTGTCGCTGCTGGCCATCGCCGCGTTGTTCGCCCTCTCTCTGACCTTCAGGACCCTGGACGCTGCCCTGTGCCCGAGCCTGCCGATCGGCACCCACTTCCTCTGGCATGGCCTCAACGCCGCCGTCCTGTACGGCCTCATCGCCACCGCATGGCGCTTCAAGGCAGAGGGGGATGACCGGCGCCCCGCACCCTGAGGAGGCTGGCTCCATCGGTCTCCAACATGCCCGCTCGAAGCCGCATCGAGAGGACCCACGGGCTTTCTTCCGCCACTGGGCTTTCTTGCACCACACGGGGATTCGTTGCAGAAGAGCCGGCCGTTCGAAGGAGCGGCGTCGCGCACAGGCTTGAACGACGCGTTACCCGCGCTCGGCCGAGCGAAGTCAGATAC
>NZ_LABY01000048.1 GCF_001043975.1 Methylobacterium variabile | reverse complement strand
GCGCCGAAGCCGGAGCCCAAGCCCGAGCCGAAGCCCGAGCAGCCCGCCGCTGCGGCGGCGAAGCTGGCGGCCGCCGGCGCCGCGCGCCCCGCCACCGGCCGCCCGGCCGCGGCGGAGGAGGAGACCGAGACCAAGCGGGTCATCCGCCGTCCCGGGATGCCGCTCAAGGTCATCACCCCGCCCAAGACCCCGAAGTCGCCGGGCGGCGACCGCAACCGCGGCCGTCTGACCATCGCGACGGCGACGTCCGGCGAGGAGGAGCGCACGCGCTCGGTCGCCTCGTTCCGCCGCCGCAACCAGCGCCTGACCGGCCACCGCCAGGTGGAGCAGAAGGAGAAGCTGGCCCGCGAGGTGATCATCCCCGAGACGATCACCATCCAGGAGCTCGCCAACCGGATGAGCGAGCGGGCGGTCGACGTCATCCGCATGCTGATGAAGCAGGGCCAGATCCACAAGATCACCGACGTGATCGACTCGGACACCGCCCAGCTCATCGCCGAGGAGCTCGGCCACACCGTGCGCCGCGTGGCGGAGTCGGACGTCGAGGAGGGCCTGTTCGACGAGCCCGATACCGACGAGGACACCCAGCCGCGTCCGCCGGTCGTGACCATCATGGGCCACGTCGACCACGGCAAGACCTCGCTGCTCGACGCGATCCGCAACGCCAACGTCGTCTCCGGCGAGGCGGGCGGCATCACGCAGCACATCGGTGCCTACCAGGTGACCTCGCCCTCCGGCGGCAAGATCACCTTCATCGACACCCCCGGCCACGCCGCCTTCACCTCCATGCGCGCCCGCGGCGCCAAGGTGACGGACATCGTGGTGCTGGTGGTGGCGGCCGATGACGGCGTCATGCCCCAGACGGTCGAGGCGATCTCCCACGCCAAGGCGGCCGGCGTGCCGCTGATCGTGGCGATCAACAAGATCGACAAGCCCGACGCGAACCCGCAGCGGGTGCGCACCGAGCTCCTGCAGCACGACATCCAGGTCGAGTCCATGGGTGGCGAGACCCTCGAGTTCGAGGTCTCGGCCAAGACCAAGGAAGGTCTCGACGACCTGCTCGAGGGCCTCGCCCTCCAGGCCGAGATCCTGGACCTGCGCGCCAACCCCGACCGCTCGGCGGAGGGCACGGTGATCGAGGCCAAGCTCGATCGCGGCCGCGGCCCGGTGGCGACCGTGCTCGTCGAGCGCGGCACCCTGCACACCGGCGACATCGTGGTGGCGGGCGCCGAATGGGGCCGCGTGCGTGCCCTGGTCGACGACACCGGCCGCAACACCAAGGAGGCGGGCCCCTCGGTTCCCGTCGAGGTGCTGGGCTTCAACGGCACGCCGGAGGCGGGCGACCGCGTCGCGGTGGTCGAGAACGAGGCCCGGGCCCGCGAGGTCACCGAGTACCGTGCCCGCGTGAAGCGCGAGCGCGCGGCGGCCGCCGGCACCGGCGCCGGCCGGACGCTGATGGACATGATGCGCGACCTCAAGGAGGGTGCCGGTCGCAAGGAGTTCCCGCTCGTCGTCAAGGGCGACGTGCAGGGCTCGGTCGAGGCCATCGCGGGCTCGCTCGAGAAGCTCGGCAACGACGAGGTGGCGGCCCGCATCCTGCACACGGGTGTCGGCGGCATCACCGAGTCGGACATCACCCTGGCCCAGGCCTCGGGTGCGGTCGTGGTCGGCTTCAACGTCCGCGCCCACAAGGAGGCCCGCGAGGCCGCCGAGCGGGCGGGCGTCGAGATCCGCTACTACAACATCATCTACGATCTCGTGGATGACGTGAAGGCGGCGATGTCGGGCCTGCTCCCGCCGACGCTCCGCGAGGAGCGCCTGGGCGAGGCGCGCATCCTCGAGATCTTCAACGTCTCGAAGGTGGGCAAGATCGCCGGTTGCCGGGTCGAGGACGGCCGGGTCGAGCGCGGCGCCCATGTCCGCCTCATCCGCGACAACGTGGTGGTGCACGAGGGCAAGCTCTCGCAGCTCAAGCGCTTCAAGGACGACGCCAAGGAAGTGGCGGCTGGCCAGGAATGCGGCATGGCCTTCGAGAACTACCAGGACATGCGCCCGCGCGACGTGATCGAGTGCTACATCGTGCACGAGGAGCGTCGCACGCTCTGATCCACCCCGTCGCCATCGGCCGTCCGCCGTCCGGCGGCGGCCCATGCAAGGACTTCGCGAGCCCGGGACGCCAGCGTCCCGGGCTCGTCGGTTCAGGATGACAGCCGCGAGGGCCGCCGAGACCGCTCGGCCGCCCCTCTTGGCCGCCCCGCGGCCCGGTTCGAGCCCGGAGAGACGATGGTGCGCAAACCCCAGGACAATGCAGGCCCCTCGCAGCGCCAGCAGCGCGTGGCCGAACTCGTGCGGCACGCCCTCGCGGAGGTGCTGAGCCGCGGCGACATCCAGGATCCGGTGCTGAGCCAGCACGTGATCACCGTGCCCGAGGTCCGGATGTCGCCGGACCTCAAGCTCGCCACCGCCTACGTGATGCCGCTCGGCGGCCAGGACGAGCGCCCGGTGATCGAGGCGCTCGAGCGCAACAAGAAGGTCCTGCGCCAGGAGGTGGCCCGCCGGGTGGCGCTGAAATTCGCTCCCGACCTGCGCTTCCGCCGCGACGAGACCTTCGACGAGGCGGCCCGCATCGACGCGCTCCTGCGCAGCGAGAAGGTCCAGCGCGACCTCGGGACCGAGCCGGACCCCGAGGAGTAGGATCTGCCCGAGTCGGATCTCCCCCGGCATCGAACCGCCGCCCGGGTGGGGACTTGAGACCAGCATGACCGGCGTGGTGCGGCGCGGGCGGGACGGGATCCCCCGCGGCGACCGCCGTTGAGAGTGGACACAGGATGACGATGCACGAGGATCAGCCCGCAGAGCCCCCGCCGCCGGCGGCCCGCCCTCGCGCGCGGGGGCGGGGCGGGCC
>NZ_LABY01000479.1 GCF_001043975.1 Methylobacterium variabile | reverse complement strand
AGGCGGCGAACAGCCCGCCCGTCCAGAGCGCGAGGGCCGCGAAGTAGGGCAGCTGCGCCAGCGGCCAGAGCAGCAGCAGCGTGAAGGGCGGGTAGCCCCAGTTGTGGAAGGGCAGCGGGGCACCGAAGGTGGTGCCGATCGCCGCGTGGTAGGCTTCGAGGTCGAACAGGGTCGCGAGCTGCCCCGAGAACGCGAGCCGGGGCCCCACCCAGTTGTTGATGAAGTCGCGCCCGATCGGGTGGCCGGTGATGTCGAGCCCGCCCCCGGCCGGCCAGTAGAACCGCACGATGAGGGGCAGCGCGCTCAGGACTCCCAGGAGCGCCAGGATCACGGTCGCGTCGGTCGGCCGCCGGCGGGCGGGGATCAGGGGCATCGCATGGTCTCCCGCATCGGGTCGGGCGTGGTCCTCGGACCGGTCGCCGTGGGCGGCCCCGGCGCCACTGCGCCGGGACTCGGATGGGCGGTCCCGCGCGGCCGGTGCCTGCCCGCGCGATGCCCGATCGACGGCTTCGGACGTTCGCGCTCGCGATGCCGGAGACCGGCTCGGACCGGCGAGCTCGAACCTCTTCCTCCTGGTCGCCGGCTGAGCCGAGCCGGTCTCCGGCATCGCGAGCGCGAACGTCCGAAGCCGTCGATCGGGCATCGCGCGGGCAGGCACCGGCCGCGCGGGACCGCCCATCCGAGTCCCGGCGCAGTGGCGCCGGGGCCGCCCACGGCGACCGGTCCGAGGACCACGCCCGACCCGATGCGGGAGACCATGCGATGCCCCCG
>NZ_LABY01000478.1 GCF_001043975.1 Methylobacterium variabile | reverse complement strand
ACCGGCGCCTCGCCGGTCTCCCCCGGCGGGCCGGCCTGCACGTAGGGAATGCGCTCGCCGTCGCTCGACACCGCCTCGTGGCGGGTCACCACCAGGCCGTCCGCCTCGAACAGGGCTGGGGCCTGCTTCAGCAGCACCGGTGCGGCGAGGTCGGGCCGCGTCGTCAGCAGGGTCGAGGGCGTGATCGGATCGTTGGCCGCCACCATGAGGTCGCCGTTCGATTCCTCCTCCTCGCTGTCCATCGACCACACGCCGACGACGCCGAGCTCCGGCAGGCCGGCGACCCGCCCCTCCGCCCAGGCGCCCTCCGACGGCGTGAAGACCGGGAACTGGGCCTTGAGGTCGTCGAGGACCGAGATCACCAGCTGCCCGCCGGTCCAGAAGAAGCCCTGCAGCGCCCGGCGCGGGCCGGGGGTGAACAGCACCCGGAAGTCTCGGGCGCCGGCGAGGAACGCATCGAGCCCGATGCCGAGCACGCTGTCGGCCGGATGGGTCGTGCCGCCGACCTCCCAGGGCGTGCGGGTGCGCACGGCGAGGTAGCCCCGGTGCCAGTGCGCGTCGGCGTCGGTCGGGATGTCGAGGCGGGTCTTCGGGCCGGAGCGGTCGCCGAGGCTGACCGTGCCGTCGAAGAAGCCGGTGCGTTCGACGAAGACCAGGCGCTCCGGCGTCGCCTCCCGGTCCGGATAGGCATAGGCGACCATGCTGGTCGGGCCGGCGGAGAAGATCACCGGCGCCGCGAGCGGGTCAGCGCCGCGCTGCCACACCCGCACCGTGCGGGCGTAGCCGGAGGGCGTCGCGTGCTCCGGCCCGCCGAGCGGGCTCGCCAGCAGCACCGTGTCGGGATCGAGCCAGATCGGAATGCTCTTCGCCTCCGGCAGGGCGAAGCCGCCCTCCACGAAGACCCGGGCGGCGAGGTCGAATTCCCGCACCGTTGTGGCGTCGCCGCCGCCGCGGG
>NZ_LABY01000477.1 GCF_001043975.1 Methylobacterium variabile | reverse complement strand
CCCGCGGCGGCGCTCTGCCAGGCCGTGGCGGCGGTAGTGGAGGAGGGGGTTCACGCCCGCCCGTTCCACGTCAGGGTTGGCCGAGAGGTAGCCGCGGGTGCTGAACTCGGCGGAGGGGTCCCGTCCCTCCCGCCAGCCGAAATGCAGGTAGTGCTCCAGCGGATCGCACCCTTCTGCCGCAACGTCCGGGTTCTTGCGGAGGTAGTAGATCGGGTCGAAACCGCCGATGAGGTCGGGCGGATCTGGCCTGCGGCTCCAGTTGACGATGCGCCACACCATCGGACGTTTCGAGGCTCCCTGGCGAAGCCAGGCGGCGCCGGTATTCCCTGACCTAGCGTTCCGCCGGATTCCCCTGTGACAGGAAGCCCGAATTCGGGACCCGGCGCAAGTGGCATTTGGTCGGCTCACCCCCCGTCCGTCCGCCCCCGGGCCGCGACCCCGCGGTGGACAACGCGGGAGGCCTCATCTCCGCCACAAGGTGCAGCCCCAATGGGTCCGGGCGGCGGGGCGCGTTGCGCAGGAGTTGACGATGGCATTCGTCGTTCTCGATCCCCAGACGGGCAAACGCGTCGAAATCAGCATTGCATCATCCGGGGAGGGGACTGGAATCGGCGTGAGGGACAGGGCAGGTAGAGCCTATGCTCGACCGGAAGGATTGCCCATGCCCCGATACTTCTTCAACACTCACATCGGCGAGGACATCATCACCGATCTGAACGGCGAGGAGCTGCGCGATCCCGATCACGCCTGGGAGGCGTCGCGCTCGATCATCCGGGCGATG
>NZ_LABY01000476.1 GCF_001043975.1 Methylobacterium variabile | reverse complement strand
GAGGCGACCTCGGCCCTCGACGCCGAATCCGAGCGCCTGGTCCAGGGGGCCCTGACCCGGCTGATGCGGGGCCGCACCACCCTGGTGATCGCCCACCGCCTCTCGACGGTGCGGGACGCCGACCTGATCGTGGCGATGGAGGGGGGCCGGGTCACCGAGACCGGCAGCCACGCGGCGCTGATCGCGCGGGGCGGCACCTACGCCCGGCTGCACCGGCTCCAGCTCGCCGACGACCGGGAGCCCGTGACCGCGGCCGAGGCATCGTGAGGGCGGACGGGGCCGGGGGCCCGTCCGGGCGGCGCCTCGCCGCGGGCATCGCCTTCGCGCTCCTCGCCGTCACCCTGTGGGGCGGCTGGTTCGTGATCACCCGCCGGACCGTGGGGGCGGGGGGCGTGCTCGGGCCTGCCGACCTCGTGGCGCTCCGCTTCGGGCTCGGCGGTCTCCTGCTGCTGCCGGTGGTGCTGCTGCGCCTGCGCGGCCTCGATCGCAAGGCCGTGGTCGACGGGCTCTTCCTCTACGCCGCGCAAGGCGCGCCGTTCGCGCTCCTGATCTCGGTCGCCCTGCGCCATGCCCCGGCGGGCCACGGCGCGGCGCTGACGCCCGGCACCATGCCGCTCTTCGCCGCCCTGCTGGGCGTCCTCGTGCTGCGCGACCGGCCGGGCCGATGGGCGCTCGCCGGCCTCGGCCTGATCGCCGCCGGGGCGCTCGCCCTGGCGGGCGGCTTTCGCGACGCCGACGAATTGTTCGGCTACGCCCTGTTC
>NZ_LABY01000475.1 GCF_001043975.1 Methylobacterium variabile | reverse complement strand
CGAACTCGTGCGCGAGCTCGCCCGCTCCGACGATTTCGTCAGCGCGCTGACCGAGAACACCCACACCCTGCTCGACCTGTTCGACGCCCGCGGCGCCGCCACCGTATCGGACGAGGCCGTGCGCCGCCTCGGCCAGACTCCGCCGCCCGACGCTGTCCTGGCGATCGCCGCCTGGCTGCGCGCCACGCTGCCGGCGGACCGCACCAGCTACGCCACGGCGGAGTTCGCCGCCGCCCACCCGCCGAGCGCCGCGTACGCGGAATGCGCCAGCGGCCTCCTGGCGGTCTTCGTCGATTCCGAGCGTCGCCACCTGCTGCTGTGGTTCCGGCCCGAGGTGCCGAGCACGGTCACCTGGGGTGGCGACCCGCGCAAGCCTGTACTCGCCGGCAGCGGCCCGGTGGCGGTGCTCCCCCGGCGCTCGTTCGAGCGCTGGGTCGAGGAGCGCCGCGGCGTCTCGGAGCCGTTCGCGCCGTGGCAGATCGCCATCGCCGAGGCGCTGGC
>NZ_LABY01000474.1 GCF_001043975.1 Methylobacterium variabile | reverse complement strand
GCGGCGGGCCGCGCCTCCCGCGCCAGGGCCAGGTAGGCGACCGAGAGGGCGTGCTGCCCCGCCGGACGGCGGTTCCGGTCGCCGAAGGTGTAGAGCTGCTCGACGTAGCCCAGGCTCTGGCCGGTCTGGCGCTCAACCCAGGCGCGCAATCCCCGTTCCAGGGTCGGATGGGCCGGTTCCAGCGGGCCGGCGGGGAGGCCCTCGGCCCGGCCGGCGGGCTGGCCCGGCACCGGCACGGTGAGGACGCGCGGCTCGTCCAGGGTCGCCGCCACGATGACCGCCGCGAGCCCGACCATGGGTGCCGACGCACACGGCTCCGCCTCGCTCATCGCCCCTCTCCCGGATCCGCCGGGGACTTACCACGGCCCGCCGCCACCGCCAGGCTCCTTGTCAGGTCCTCGCCGCGCCGTGCTGGCCCGCCTCAGGCGCTGCGGCGAGCCCGCCCGCGTCCCGCCGCGCCGGTTCCCGCCCGGCGGCCTCCCGCACCAGCAGCCAGAAGAGCGCCACCAGCACCACCGG
>NZ_LABY01000473.1 GCF_001043975.1 Methylobacterium variabile | reverse complement strand
GTCTCGTGGGCTCTGGCGTATGGCAGCGGCATCGGACCGATCCAGTCTGGTCGCATCGCAGGGCTTTTTTGGCATCTGGCCGACAAGCGATGCGCTACCGCTTGAGGCGCTTGAGGCGATCCTCAACGGCCCTCTGGCCAACGCCTTTCTCGCTGAAAGAGCGTCTAACCAGCACTTCACCAATGAACTGCTCAAGCTCCTCCCAATGCCGAAGCGAGCGCTAGGCCATGTCGTGGAAGCCGTGAAGAAATACCACTCTGCATCTGCGGCCGCGGGCGCGGAAGCGCTGAGACCGGCAGGGATTGATGACGTCCTGAACAGGCTTCTGGTCGAAGTCGATGCGGAGGTGCTGCGAGCCTACGATCTACCGCCGCGCCTCGAACGTCGACTCCTCGAGTTCTTCCGTGGTCATGAGCACGAGCGCCGGGTGGATCATTCGTTCCACGGATGGCTGCCGGAGAATTTCACGGCGTACATGCCCTTGCACGAATATCTCGGACCCTTAGTGGAGCGCAATCGCGGCGCTTGGGCGCTTGAGGCGTTCACGCCGGCCCCCGAGGAAGAGGTACAGCTGCTGAGGCAGTACATCCACTGATGGACACCTATCTCCTCGACACCAACCTTGTGTCGGTCCTCTACGACGCAGGTCGGCCGAACAACCGTGCCGTCCGCGCAGCGCTCGCGGCCTTCGATCCCGCTGCGCCGCAGCTTGTCTCAGCGATCACGATCGGCGAGCTGCGCTTTGGTCTTGCCCTTTCACGGGCGGCGGGTCGACCGCTCGACCACATTGAGGCCTGCATCGAGCGGACGGAGGAACACCCGCTGGCGGAGGTTAGCCGTTACACGGCCGAAGCGTTCGGATATGTGAAATCAAGTGTAGCGCTGCAACGGGTTGACATCCGGAAGCGCGTTCCACGGTGGGTGGAGGGCTGGTCTGATC
>NZ_LABY01000472.1 GCF_001043975.1 Methylobacterium variabile | reverse complement strand
GGTTCCTGCCCGGCCCGTGCCGGCCCGTTTCCCCGCGACGCCGCCGCCGCCGGGCTGTAGGGAGAGCTTCGACCGGGACGACGCAGGAGAAGCCGGGTGCAGCCACAGGACGCGGCGGGGGGGGGCGAGGCCCGGCGGGGGCACCTTGTCCTCGTGGGTAACGCGGGCGGGGTCTTCGCCTCGGACTTTCTGCCGGTGGCCCGCGCCGCGGGGGGGGGCCGCCCCCCCTCCCGCCCTGTGCGGGCGGCCGGCCCGCGGCGCACGGGCGGCCGGCCTGGGGGCCCGCGGGCGCCCCCGACTAGCCGCCGCTGTGGGGCGCCCCCCCCGGGGCCCGCCCCGCCCCCCCCTCCCGCGCCGCCCGCGGCCGCCCCCGCGCTGCCGGCCAACGCCTCGCCAAGGGGGACCGCGTCGGCCTGTGCGGGGCGGGGGGGGGGGGGGGGTCCGGCCTGCGCGGGCACGGCCCCCCCGGACGGCGTGAGGGGGGCGTTCCCCACCCCCCCCCCGGGGCGGGCCGGCCCCACACCCCCCCCGGGCGGGGCGGCGCCTTAAAACACCCGGCCTTGCCCCCCCGAGGGGGGGTCCCGGCTCGGCTCCGGGCTATTGGTGGCGTCGGGGGAAAAGGTCGCCCGGGGCGCGCCCCCGGCCGGGGGGGCGCCCCGCCGCGCC
>NZ_LABY01000471.1 GCF_001043975.1 Methylobacterium variabile | reverse complement strand
CTGGGAGCGGGCCGCCGACCGGATGTACCTGCCCTACGACGAGCGGCTGAAGGTGCATCCCCAGGACGACAACTTCCTCGACCTGGAGAGGTGGGACTTCGCGGCGACGCCCGAGGACCACTACCCGCTGATGCTGCACTACCACCCGCTCAACCTCTACCGCTCGCAGGTGATCAAGCAGGCCGACATGGTGCTCGCCATGTTCCTGCTCAGCGACCAGTTCACGCCGGAGGCCAAGCGGCGCAACTTCGACTATTACGACCCGCTGACCACCCACGATTCCTCCCTCTCCGTCTGCATCCAGAGCATCGTCGCGAACGAGATCGGATTGCGGCAGAAGGCGATCCACTACTTCAACTTCGCCCTGGCGATGGACCTGTCCGACATCGGCGGGAACATGATGCACGGGGCGCACATCGCGGCGATCGGCGGCACGTGGCTGGCGCTGGTCTACGGCTTCGCGGGCCTGCGCGACGCGCGGGGGCGCCTCACCTTCACGCCGTGCCTGCCCGATGCCTGGAGCCGGCTGAGCTTCGCCCTGAAGGTGCGCGGGCGAACGGTCCGCATCGACATCGACCACGCCGCCGCCACCTAC
>NZ_LABY01000470.1 GCF_001043975.1 Methylobacterium variabile | reverse complement strand
CGACATGGAGGCTGGCGGCAGCCCTCACGGGCAGCCGCTCAGGACGCGCGACGACGCGCGGACCTCAGGCGAAGGATCGAGGGGGCTCGGAAAGCGTCTCGGGATGCAGGCTGTCGAACACGACCGCACGGAGGCCAGCCAGCCTCCGCTCGAAATTCCAGCTGACCGTCACGGAAATCGACGCCCAGCGCATGAACGGCGCATGGCAGCTGCACAGGCCACAGGGGCCGGCCTCGGACTCGGCGCTGAGGGCATCGGCACGATCCGTAACGGTGCCGACCCGCTCCGCCGCTTGGTCCACCTCTGGCGCGACGGCGGCGACCACGGCGTTCCCGACATGCGCCGCACCCGCGTGTGAGTGACCGGCTCCCACCATCAAGACGGCAACAAGCGCTACGATCTGAAAGATCGTGAACAGCGAGTGCCAGAGGGGACGGGCGGGCGACATGGTGCGGCGTGCATAGCACGTCTGAGCCGCTCGGCCACGCGCTTTCTGGCGCGAAACAACACTCCTGCCACTCGGGTGGGGAGCTGCCGAGCAAACCCGAAGCGGCCCACTGGTACTTCCTGATGGATTTGACGGGTCGCGAGGTGCCGATCCTGCGAGAGGGCTCGCAGATGGAGCACGCGACGCGCAAACCGCAGCTGATGTCCCCGCACAGGTTCAACGAGCGAAAGCCCGACGCCACGGCTCACGCACCATCTCGCCAGCCGTCCGCCTTCCTGCAGGGTGAAAGACTATACCACTGAAGTTTATGCAAATCGTCTTTTGAGTGAAAAATTCAAAGGCAAAAACGCCCTCTTGATTTTTTCAAAATATCATAAGTTTGATAGTATAGTTTTTTGTGTTGAGTTGTTTTGATATTAGAAATTTTCGAGAAATATCGCAGAAAACAATAGTCCACATTGTTCGGATGGCCGGAGATGGTGCACCGGGTGCCAAGCCGAGTGATAGCCTCGCTGCAAACCGTTCTACCTATCGAGGACCAATGCCATGACGTCTAGCAATCGACATGCTTATTGGTCCGCGCCGCTCCGCTCGAAATTGCTCATAGATCTTAGACGAGTAGGCCAATATCCCTCCGACGAACGCCAGATGCACGGCCGTGATCCCGATGATGAGGCCGGACCGGCGTCCGATGATGGTAGCATTTCGACGCGATCCCTCCTCCTGCTCCGCTACCCGCACTGGCGTCGGGCGGAGAACGCGGGCACTCGTACTTCCCCAACCTCTGCTTTCACACTCGCCAGTATGGCGTCCACCACAGCGTTTACAGAGACCCGAGAACTCGAAGCGCTTGATGAAAATCTCGCGATCAAGCCCGTCAGTCCAACAAGCGCACCGTTCTCCACTACATCCTCTTCGACCTCTAAGACGGTTTCAACCAACTTACCACCCGCGACAGAAATCCTTACGGCGGCGAATGCGTCGACGGGCTCGGGCGCTGCTCCAAGCGAGTTTAGTGCGATGATCCCCAATGAGGGATTGCCTGGTAAACCCGCCAAATACTCGAGCGCCGTCGGCGAGCTCGCCTCGGGTGCTGCCGTCCAGGCTAACATGGTAGCTTGTTGCGGAACCTGCGGGTACGTTAACTGCCCGCTACGGCCCCTGGAGTTGGCACCGAGCAACATCTTGTCGGCGAACGGCCAGCTGCCTGGAAGCGGCAGCGGTGCACCCTCCGGCATAACCACCCAAATCCCTGGTGGTGCCGAGACCGGCCTTCTTGCCAACGGTCGGGTTTTGATTCCATCTCTGAGTGGCCCAATCACGACAGCGGTCGCTCCGGCGCGCTCGCCGAGCCTGGCTTTCAATTCTCTGTCGTCCAACGCCACCGCCACAACAGCCAATAAGATCGTTCTAGAGAACCAGAAGATCGGTAGCCCCGTGAGCGAGTGGGGCATCACGGGCGCAGGCAGTTCTAACATCGAAGGCTTCGCTACCGATATTAGTACCAACATCGGCAAGACCGTCAACTTCAAGATCAACACCGACTCGAACAACTACCGCATCGACATCTACCGGCTCGGCTATTACGGCGGCCTCGGTGCGCGCAAGATCGACACGATCCAGCATACCGGGGTACAGAACCAGCCGACCCCGCTGAGCGACGCGGCAACCGGGCTGGTCGATGCTGGCAACTGGTCGATTTCGGCTTCCTGGAACGTGCCGGCGGACGCAGTCTCGGGCGTCTACATCGCCAAGCTGACGCGCCAGGACGGCACGGCGGGTGAGAACGAGATCCCGTTCATCGTCCGCGACGACAGCAGCACAAGCGACATCATCTTCCAGACCGCAGACACGACTTGGCAGGCCTACAATCCTTGGGGCGGCGCCAACCTCTACGGCGGCAACGGTCCGGCCACCGGCCAGGGGCAGGGACGCGCCTACGCGGTCAGCTACAAC
>NZ_LABY01000047.1 GCF_001043975.1 Methylobacterium variabile | reverse complement strand
GCCGCCACCGCCCGCACCCGGGCCCGCGCCACCGGATCCTCGGGCAGCAGCGGCGGCTCGCAGAAGACCTCCTCGAGGTACTCGATGATCGCCGGAGACTGGATCAGCACGCTCCCGTCGTCGAGCGCGAGGCTCGGCACGCGGCCCTGCGGGTTGATCCGCCGGTAGGCCGCGCTGCGGTGCTCGCCGCCGTCGCGCACGAGGTGCACCGGCACCTGATCCGGCGTCACGCCCTTGAGCGCCAGCGCGATGCGCAGGCGGTAGGACGAGGTCGAGCGCCAGTAGCCGTAGAGCTTCATGCGAGTGCTCCGAGGATGACCGCCCGGCACTCGCCGAACCCGACCGTCGCGAAGCCCTCGCAGATGCCGCGGGCCCGCAGGATGATCTCGTCGCCGTCCTCCAGGAAGCGGCGCTCCTCGCCCGAGGCGAGGCGCAGCGGCTCGCGCCCGCCCCGCGTCGCCTCGACCAGGCTGCCGCAGGCGTCGCGGTCCGGACCCGAGATCGTGCCCGTCCCGAGGAGGTCGCCGGGCTGCAGGTTGCAGCCGCCGCTGGTGTGGTGGGCCACCATCTGCGCCATGGTCCAGTACATGTGGCACGCGTTCGAGGCCGAGATCCGGTGCGGGGCGAGGCCGGCCTCCCGCATGCCCGGCGTCACGAGCAGCACCTCGAGCTGGAGGTCGAGGGCGCCGCCGCGCTGGTCGGCGTCGTCGAGGAGGTAGGGCAGGGGAGCGGGATCGCCCGCCGGCCGGGGTGCCTGCGCGATCCGGAACGGGGCGAGGGCCTCCGGCGTGACGATCCAGGGCGAGATGGTCGAGGCGAAGTTCTTGGCCAGGAACGGCCCGAGCGGCTGGTACTCCCAGGCCTGGATGTCCCGGGCCGACCAGTCGTTGAGCAGGCAGTAGCCGGCGATGTGCTCCTTCGCCTCATCGATCGGGATCGGCGTGCCGAGGTCGTTGCCCGGGCCGATCCACACCCCGAGCTCAAGCTCGAGGTCGAGGCGGGCCGAGGGGGCGAAGCTCGGCGCGTCCGCGTCCGGCGCCCTGGACTGGCCGCGGGGCCGGCGCACCGGGGTGCCGGAGGGGCGGATCGAGGAGGCGCGGCCGTGGTAGCCGATCGGCACGTGCTTGTAGTTGGGCAGCAGCGGGTTGTCGGGCCGGAACTGCTTGCCAATATTCTCGGCGTGGTGGATGCCGACGTAGAAGTCGGTGTAGTCGCCGATCGCCGCCGGCAGGTGCAGGGTGCAGGCGGCGGCCTCGTGCAGGAGCGGGGCGACCCGGTCGCGCTCGGCCGAGCCCTCGCGCAGCAGTGCCGACAGGCGCGCCCGCAAGGCGCGGCGCGGCCCTGCCCCGAGGGCGAGGAGCGGGTTGAGGGTCTCCCCGGCGGCCTCGGCGGCGAGGGCCGCCTCACCCTGGAGCAGGCCGGCGGCGAGCAGCGCCGGCAGGTCGAGGATGCGGTCGCCGATGGCGACGCCGGCCCGCCTGGCGCCGTCGGCCGCCGAGAACACCCCGAGCGGCAGGTTCTGGACCGGGAAGTCGGGATGCCCGTCGGCCCCCGGCACCCAGGAGCGTAGGGCCGCGTCGTGCGTGTGGTCGAGCCCCGTCATCAGCGCGCCTCCGGGCGGTTCGGGTCGAAGTGCTTGGCAAGCCGGCGCCCGTAGGTGCCGTAATCCTGCTGCAGGGCCGGCGTCTCGGCGGCGAAGCGGCTGACCTTCTGCGGGAAGCGCGTCTCGAACATGAAGGCCAGCGTGCCCTCGAGCTTGTGCGGCTTCAGCTCCATGGTCGAGGCCTTCTCGAACGCGTCGACGTCCGGCCCGTGCGGCAGCAGGGTGTTGTGCAACGACGCCCCGCCCGGCTGGAAGCCGCCGCCGGTCTTGGCGTCGTAGACGCCGTAGACCAGCCCCATGAACTCGCTCATCACGTTGAGGTGGTACCACGGCGGCCGGAAGGTGTTTTCCGCCACCAGCCAGCGGTCGGAGAAGAGCACGAAGTCGATGTTGGCGGTGCCGGGCGTCTCGGAGGGCGAGGTCAGCACCGTGAAGATCGACGGGTCGGCGTGGTCGAACAGGATCGGGCCGACCGGCGAGAATTTTCTGAGGTCGTACTTGTAGGGCGCGTAGTTGCCGTGCCAGGCGACCACGTCGAGGGGCGAGTGGGCGATGTCGGCGGCCCAGAGATGGCCGCCCCACTTCACCAGCATGGTGCCGGGGGCGTCGCGGTCCTCGTAAGCTGCGACCGGGGTGAGGAAGTCGCGCTGGTTGGCCAGGCAGTTGGCGCCGATGGGCCCGCGCTCCGGCAGGGTGAAGGCGCCGCCGTAGTTCTCGCACAGGTAGCCGCGGGCCGGGCCGTCGAGCAGTTCGACCGCGAACTTCACGCCGCGCGGGATGACGACGATCTCGCCGGGCGTGACGTCGATGATCCCGAACTCGGTGCGGAAGCGCAGCGCGCCCTCCTGGGGCACGACCAGCATCTCGCCGTCGGCGTTGTAGAAGTACTCGTCCTGCATCGAGCGGGTGGCGACGTAGAGGTGCGCGCCCATGCCGGCCTGGCTGCCCGCGTCGCCGGCCGTGGTCATGGTGCGCACGCCCTCGACGAAGGAGAGGGGCTCGGGCGGGATCGGGACGGGATCCCAGCGCAGGGGCGCGGGCGGCATCTCGACCTCGTGGGCCGGGGCGGTGCGCCAGAGGCGGGGATCGACCTTGCGGAAGGCGCCCCAGTGCATGACGGTGGGTCGGATGCGGTAGAGCCAGGAGCGCTCGTTGGTGGTGCGGGGCGCGGTGAAGGGGGATCCGGAGATCTGCTCGGCGTAGAGGCCGTAGGGACATTGCTGGGGCGAGTTGCGGCCGACCGGCAGCGCACCGGGCAGGGCCTCGCTCTCGAAGCCGTTGCCGAACCCAGACAGGTAGCCGGGATGGATCTGCGTCGCGGCGGGCGCGCCGGCAGGAGCGGGGCGGGTCTGCTGGTTCATGGATGGATCTCCTGTGCCGTGAGGTGATTCAACGTGCGAGCCTGCCGCCGCTCTCGCCCTCGGACCGGAACGCCCCGGCGGCCGGGAGCGGGGCGAGCGGCCCGTCGTCCGCGTACGGGGCCTTGCCCTCGGCGGGCCCCTCCACCTCGCAGGGGAGCAGGGAAGGCCTCGTGGGCGTGGCCTTGGGCATGCGACCTCTTGGACATGGCCTCGGGCATGGGCGTGTCTCTCCCGTGTCGGTGCCGCGCTCGTCCTGCGGGCCGATCGACGCGTGTCGTTCCGTCGATCGGCGCGGGCGATGCGCGGGGTGCCCCTCGCGTCAGGGCTGGGCGGGTTCCGCGCCGTCCAGGCGGAGGGAGCGCCGCGCGAGGGCGATGGCCTGCGCCAGCACCTCAGGATCGCCGACCTCGTGGGCGAGGATCAGCACGAGGCGCGCGTTGAGCGCCGCGCTCTCCTCGTCGCTCAAGGACTGGTGCGCCCGGATCAGGCTCTCGTAGACGTCGTCCGCCCGCCCGGCGAAGCCGTCGCCCTGTCTCGGCAGTGCCGTCATCACGCCGCCTCCTGAACCGCCGTGCCGGACCGGCCGCTCGCGCGGGCGAGCGCCTCGGCGACCTGCTCCGCGTCGACCTCCGCGAAGCGGGCGGCGACGTGCGCGTCGGGCCGGATCAGGTAGGCCGGGCCGGAACCGGGCTGCGCGCCGTAGCGGAGCCCGGCGACGCCCTCGGCGTCGCGCAGCACCTCGGCCCCCGGTACCGTCATCGGCCGCCCGGCGACGACGACGCAGCGCAGCCCGGGCACCAGACCCGGGAGCCGGCCCAGATCGGGCGCCTCAGGCCCGGCGAAGACCAGGAGCGTGAACGGCCCGCCGAGCCGGTCGAGCAGCCAGCCGGCCTGGCCGGCCGCGTCGACGACCGGCGCATCGACGCACGGATCGCCGGGCCTGGGGCCGGCAGCCTGCGGGACCGGATCCGGGGTCTGCAGCGACAGGCCGGCGAGGCTGCACGGCCGCGACAGGCGCCCGGCATTGAGGAGGGCGCGCGCGAAGGGCGCCTCGGCGGCGAGATCCAGCACCCCGTCGCGAAGATGCCGCTCGGCCTTCGTCTTCGGCGTCATGAAGTTGGTGGTGCGGCTCGAGTTCAGGATGTTCTCGTCCGCGCCGCGTCCGCGCTCCTCGTCGTAGGTCGCGATCAGGCTCTCCGGCGCCTCGCCGGCGAGCACCAGCGCCAGCTTCCAGCACAGGTTGTCGGCATCCTGGATGCCGCCGTTGCCGCCCCGCGCCCCGAAGGGGCTGACCACGTGGGCGCTGTCGCCGACGAACACCACGCGGCCGTGCACGAAGCGCTCGAGCCGGGCGCAACGGAACGAGTAGACCGAGCACCATTCGAGGGTGACGGGCGTGTCCTCGCCCACCACCGCACGTACCCGCGGCATCACCCGCTCGGGCGTCCGCTCCAGGTCCGGATCGGCCTCGGGCCCGAGCTGGAAGTCGATGCGGAAGACGTCGTCGGGCTGGCGGTGCAGGAGCGCGCTCTGGCCGGCGTGGAAGGTCGGCTCGAACCAGAACAGGCGCTCGGTCGGGAAATCCGCCTTCATCCTGACGTCGGCGATGAGGAAGCGCTCCTCGAAGCGCTGGCCGGGGAAGGGCAGGCCCATCCGGGTCCGGGTCGGCGAGCGCGCCCCGTCCGCCGCGAGCACCCACTCCGCGTCGAGGACGTAGGCGCCGTCCGGCGTCGCGACGTCGAGGCGGACGCCTTCGGCGCTCTGGGTCAGGCCGGCGACCTCGTGCTTCCAGCGTAAGCTGATCAGGTCGGGAAAATCCGCGGCCCGCGCGATCAGGTATTCCTCGACGTAGTATTGCTGCAGGTTGACGAAGGCCGGCCGGCGGTGCCCGCTCTCGGGCAGCAGGTCGAAGCGGTAGAGTTCCTGGTCGCCGTGGAAGACGCGCCCGACGCTCCAGGTCACGCCCTTCTCGACCATGCGGCTTCCGACGCCGAGCCGGTCCCAGATCTCGAGGGTGCGCTTGGCCCAGCAGATCGCCCGGCTGCCGGTCGCCACGGTGTCGTCGTCGTCGAGCACCACCACCGGCACGCCGCGGGTGGCGAGATCGATGGCGCAGGTGAGGCCGACCGGCCCGGCGCCAATCACCACGACCGGCCGGCGGCGGCCCGCCTCGGGCAGCGGCGTGTGGGCGAAGCGAGGGTGAGAGGTCATGGGCGTTTCCTGAGCGCGAGGCGCGCCCGGTTGCTCCGGGCGTCGTTCGTCGGTGGGGGAGGCCGGGCGTCAGCCTTCCAGCGCCCGCCACATCTCCATGTCGCGCTCGGCGGTCCAGATCCGGGGCGTGTCGATCCCCTTCGCCTCGTCGTAGGCCCGGCTCACGTCGAACGGCATGCAATGCTCGAAGATCACCCAGTGCCCGTATTTGGGTCGCATCTCGCTCATCGCCCGATCGTAGACCGCCTTGAGATCGTGGCCCGCCGCCACGCCGTCGCGGGCGATGGCGTAGAGGTCGCGCAGGAAGGCGCGCGTGCCCTCCAGCCCCTCGCGGATCTGCGCGGGCGTCGTCAGCGCCTCGCCGCGGCCCGGCACCAGCGCGGCGGCACCCAGGGCCTCCAGGCGGTCCAGGGTGGCGGGCCAGTCCTGGAAATGGGCGTCGCCGCAATAGGGCGTGGCGCCGTACTCGACGAGGTCGCCGGAGAACAGCACCCGCTCGCGCGGCAGCCACGCGATGGTGTCGCCCGCGGTGTGGCCGCGCCCGGCATGGACGATCCGCACCTCGCGCGAGCCGAGCCACAGGGTCATCTCGCCGTGGAACGTCAGCGTCGGCCAGGTCAGGCCCGGAATCTCCTCACGCCCGCGAAAGAGCCGCGGGAAGCGCTGGATCTCGGATTCCATGTCCTGCTGCCCGCGCTCGACGATCATCGCGCGGGCGACGTCGCTGGCGATGACGTTGACCCGGTCCGGGTAGCCGGCGACCCCGAGCACCCGCACGGCGTGGTAGTGGGTGAGCAGGACGTGGCGGATCGGCTTGTCGGTCACCTCGCGCACGCGCCGCACCAGGTCGCCGGCCATGCGGGGCGTGGCGCGGGCGTCGATCACCAGCACGGAGTCGTCGCCGACGACCACGCCGGAATTCGGGTCGCCCTCGGCGGTCAGGGCGTAGACGCCGGGCGCGAGCTCGGAGAAGGTCTCCTTCTTCTCGACGAGGTCGCCCTGGCTGGCAAAGCCCTTGCTCATGCAGTTCTCCTCCCTCGTGCGTCCCGGACCGGAGCGGATCATCCACCAGGATCGACCGCGCAGACCAGGCGCTCCGGCATTGCAAAGACGCGACTGCCGTGCTTGTTGCGAGTGCAACCATCTATAACAAGTTGCGAGTGCAACCGTCAAGCGGCACGGGCTGAGAATCCCAGAACCGCTGCACGGCGACCGAGAGGGTGCATGGACCGTCTGGACCTGCTCAGCTTCGTGCCGTTCCGGCTCAACCGCCTCGCGACCGAGTTCAGCAACGCCCTGGCGGCCGATTACGCGCGCTTCGGCATCGACGTCCCGGAATGGCGGGTCATGGCGACCCTGGGCATGCATGACGGGCCGCGCAGCGCTAACTACGTCGTGCGCTGCACCCGCACGCACAAATCCCGCATCAGCCGCGCGGTGGGCCAGCTCACGAAGCTCGGCTTCATCGAGCGGCTCGAGAGCGACGACGACCGCCGCGAGATCATGCTTCAGCTCACGTCGACGGGCAGAAGGGTCTACAAGGAACTCCTGCCGCTCCTCCTCGCGCGCGAGAAGGAGCTTCTGTCCTGCCTTGGTCCCGCGCAAGCGAAGGCGCTCGATGATGTGCTGAACGTCCTCGAAGAGTCGCTGGATCTGATGCGCTGCGAGCGATGATGTGCTCTGGTCTCGGGCGGAAAGCGCATGACGCGGCTGCGTCGAAGCCCGTCTCGGTACGTCGAACGGGTTCCCGCGCGGCTGACCCGCTCGCGACGCGTCAGACAGGATGCGCTGCGAGTGCCTCCAGGTAGCCTTCCGCATCGTCCCACCGCGCGGCCGACAGGCCGACGTAGCCGTCCGGCCGGACGATGACGAGGGGACGGTCGTCCGGCGGCGTGCGCGCCTCGGGTTCCAGCAGCGCAGGGAACCGTACCGCCAGCGCGCTCCCCCGGACCGCGTCGGCGGCGTAGAGCACGAACCGCGGCGCGCGCCCGCTGCCCGCGGGTGGGCCGGCATCGTGCCGCGGGTCCCATCGGTCGCCCGAGCCCGGCCCCCGCGAGAGCGGGCTGTCGCGATAGGCGATCTCGATCTCGCTCATCGTCGTGGCCATCCGGTCGCGCACGGCGTGGAGGCCGAGCAGGAAGCGCAAGGCGAGGTTGCGGGCGGCCTGCGCGGCCGGGTGCGCCAGCGTCGCCATGTCGGTCAGGCGGCCGGCATTGCGCAGCACCAGGTCGCCGACCGCCGTGCGCTCGGGGCTGTAGCTGTCGAGCAGGGCATCGGCCGCCTCCCGGCGCGTCACCATCGCCAGCTTCCAGGCGAGATTGATCGCGTCCTGCATGCCGGTGTTCATGCCCTGGCCGCCGGCCGGGCTGTGGATGTGCGCCGCGTCGCCCGCCAGGAAGATCCGGCCCCGCCGGTACTCCGCGACCTTGCGCTCGTTGATGCGGAAATTCGTCAGCCAGACCGGGTCTGCCGCGCGGAAAGTCCCGCCGGCCCACCGGTCGATCATGGCCTGCACGTCCGCCAGGGTGGGATCGGGACGGGCCGGATCGGTCCTGCCCCGGGTCGCGACGACGCGGGCGCGTCCGCCCGGGATCGGGAAGACCACGAAGGGGCCGTCGCGATGCAGGTAGGTGGCGATCTCGTCGGGCGCCGGCGCCCCGGCGCCCTCCAGGCGCACGTCGGCGAGCAGCCAGTCGTCGCCCTGCGTCGAGCCGCTGAACGCGAAGCCGAGCCCGTGGCGCACCGTGCTGTGGGCGCCGTCGCAGCCGATCAGCCACGGCGTTCGCACCGTCTCCTCGCGTCCGTCGGCGTGCCTCAGCCGCGCCTCGACGCCGTCCGCCGCCTCGAAGGCGCCGACCAGCTCCACCTGCCGCTCGACCTCGGCGCCGAAGCACCGCAGGTGCACGGCGAGGAGGCGCTCGGTCTCGCGCTGCGGGATCATCAGGGCGAAGTTGTAGGCGCTCGCGACGTCGTCGAAGCGGGGGCGGCCCAGCACGGCCCCGCCGCTGCGGATCGAGGCGCCATGGGCGCGCAGCCCCGCCTCCAGGAACCCGCCCGTGCAGCCCATGCGGTCCATGAGCTCGAGGGTGCGCGACCAGACCACCAGGGCCTTGGACGTCTCGGTCGCGCGCGGGCTGCGGTCGATGAGGCGGACGCCGATCCCGTAGCGGGCCAGTTCCGCCGCCAGGGTGAGACCGACGGGACCTGCGCCGACCACGAGGATGTTCGCCATCGCTGCCTCCTGGAACCTTGCCGACATGACGAGCCAGGCCGATGGGCCGAACGCTGGCGCACCGAGACGAGAGGGCTAACATGAAACCTTCGTATGAGCAGGTGCGCGGAAGGTGTGACCACGCTCAAACCACGCGTCGATATCGCGGCCGGGCCGGATCGCTAGATTGATCCTCGTCGCCGGCCCATCGGTCCACGGGCCCGGCTTTTTCTCGAAGCAGCAGCACGACCGATCCGCCTCGCCCGGCGCCCGACCGCCGGAAGCCGCGGGAAGGGGCGAACGGTTCGCCCGTTCCCCGGTGCGGAAATCGGCCGTCCGGCACCCTCGCGTGGAGACGAAACGATGCAACTCACCGGCAACACGATCCTCATCACCGGCGGCACCTCGGGCATCGGCCGCGGCTTCGCCGAGGCCTTTCACCGGCTCGGCAACCAGGTGATCGTCGCGGGCCGCCGCCGGGCGCTCCTCGACGAGGTCACGGCGGCCAATCCGGGGATGAGGGCGGTCGAGCTCGACATCGGCGATCCCGCGGCGATCAAGGCCGTGGCCGCCACGCTCGTGTCCGAGTTCCCGGCGCTCAACGTGCTGTTCAACAACGCCGGCATCATGCCCTTCGACGACGCGTCCGGCGTGATCGACGACACGGTCGCCCAGGCGATCCTGACGACCAACCTGCTCGGGCCGATCCGGATGACCTCCGCCCTGATCGAGCACCTCAAGGCGCGGCCGCGGGCAACGGTCATCAACAACACCTCGGTGCTGGCCTTCCTGCCGCTGGCGAGCACGGCCGTCTACTCGGCCAGCAAGGCGGCCCTGCACGCCTACACGCTCGCCCAGCGCTTCATGCTGCGCAACACCCGGGTCACCGTGCAGGAGATCGCGCCGCCCTGGGTCGACACCGACCTGATCAGGAAGAGCGGCGATCCGCGCGCCATGCCCCTCGACGCCTTCATCGCCGAGACGATGGCCGGGCTCGGCACGGAGGCCGAGGAGGTCGTGGTCGAGGCGGTGCGCTCCGTGCGCGACAACCCGGGCGCGAACGAGCACGCGATGGTCAACGCGTTCAACGCCGCCCTGGTCGCCGACCCGATCCCGGTCTGACGCCACGCGCCCGGGCGGGCCGCGGGGCCCGTCCGCCACCGGCCCGTTACGAGGAGGATGTGGGATGAGCGAGCATTACGACGCCGTGGTGATCGGCAGCGGCGAGGGCGGGAAGTTCCTGGCCTGGGATCTGGCGAAGGCGGGGCAGCGGGTCGCGGTGGTCGAGCGCCGCTGGATCGGCGGGTCCTGCCCCAACACCAACTGCCTGCCGAGCAAGAACGAGATCTGGAGCGCCGAGGTCGCGCATCTGGCGAGGAGCGCCGGCCGCTACGGCGTCGAGACCGGCCCGGTCGCGGTGGACATGCGCCGCGTGGTCGGGCGCAAGCGGGCGATGGTCGCGGGCCTCGTCGAGATGCACCTCGACAAGTACCGGGACAGCGGCGCCGAGCTGGTCATGGGGACGGCGCGGTTCACCGGGCCGAGAACGATCGCGGTCGCGCTGAACGCGGGCGGTTCGCGGACGCTGACGGCCGACCGGATCTTCCTGAACCTCGGCACGCGCCCGGACGTCCCCGAGGTGCCGGGCCTGCGCGAGGCGGACCCGCTCACCAACATCGAGGCGCTCGAGCTCGACGCGCTGCCCGACCACCTCGTCGTCCTCGGCGGCGGCTATGTCGGCCTCGAGCTGGCGCAGGCCTACCGCCGGTTCGGCAGCGCCGTCACGGTGATCGAGCGCGGCCCCCGGATCGCGGGCCGCGAGGACCCGGATGTGGCGGACGAGCTGGCGCGGCTCCTCGCGGCAGAAGGGATCGTGATCCGCACCGGCACGGAGGTGGTGCGGGTGAGCGGCCGCTCGGGCGAGGCCGTCGAGACCGTGGTGCGCTCGGGCGAGGGCGAGGCCGTGGTGGCGGGCAGCCACATCCTGGTCGCGGCGGGGCGCACGCCCAACATCGACGGGATCGGGCTCGACCTCGCCGGCGTGGAGCTGACCGGGCGCGGCACGATCCGGGTCGACGACCGCCTCGCGACGACGGCGCCGGGAATCTGGGCGATCGGCGAGTGCGCCGGCAGCCCGGCCTTCACCCACGCCTCGGCGGACGACTTCCGGGTGATCCGCGACGCGCTCGCCGGCGGCAAGCGCTCCACCGCCGGCCGGCAGATGCCCTACTGCCTGTTCACCGACCCGCCGCTCGCGCGCGTGGGCCTCAGCGAGACGGAGGCGCGGGCGGGCGGCGCGGAGATCCGGGTCGCGAAGCTGCCGATGCGGGCGGTGCTGCGCACCCGGACCACGGGCCTGACGGAGGGCTTCATGAAGGCGGTGATCGGGCCGGACGACCGCATCCTCGGCTTCGCAATGCTCGGCACCGATGCCGGCGAGGTCATGGCCGCCGTGCAGGTGGCGATGCTCGCGGGCCTGCCCTACCAGGCCCTGCGCGACGCGATCCTGGCCCACCCGACGGCGGCGGAGGGGCTGAACAGCCTGTTCGCGGGCGTGCCCGCGCGCTGACCGGCCCTCAGGCGCCGGCGGCGGGCTCCGCCGCCGCCCGGTTCCCGGCGGCCCGGTCGCAGAGCGGCAGCACGACCTCGAGGGTCGCGCCCGCATCCTCGTTGTTGCGGCCGCTGAGCGTGCCGCCATGAGCCTCGACGATGGCCTTGCAGATGGCCAGCCCGATGCCCATCCCGTCGGGCTTCGTGGTGAAGAACGGGTTGACCAGCCCCGGCAGCTGCTCGGGTGCGATGCCGGTGCCGCTGTCGTGCACCGAGAGCCGGACATGCCCCGGCGACGGGGCGGTGAGCGCGACCTTCAGCTCCCGCCGGGCCTCGGGCACGGCGCGCATCGCGTGCAGGCCGTTCGTCACCAGGTTGACGACGACCTGCTGCAGCTCGACCCGGTCGGCGAGGATGCGGGCCTCGTCCACGGCGACGATCGTCCGCAGGGTCGCCGAGGCGGCGAGGATCTTCCGGTCGAGGAGGCCCGCGGCCTCGGCCAGGAGGTGGCGCAGGTCGACGATCTCGGGCTCGCGCCGGTCGCGCCGGAGCTGCTCGCGGGGCCGCTGGACGATCTGGCTCGCCCGCATGCCGTCGCGCACCGCCCGCTCGGCCGGCCGCACGGCCCCGCGGGGCGGTTCGCAGGGCCGGCGGGTCCGATCTTCTGTCCTCACTCCGGGATCAGTGCATCGGCCGGGCCGCCCGCGTGGCTGCCGGCGTAGCGATAGGCCGGATCGACCGGGCGATGCGCCACCGGGGCGGGCGTCCCGCGGGGGATGAGCGCGCCGGCGGGTCCGCCGGCATGCTGGCCCGAGTACCGGTAGGCGGACGAGGCGTCCTGCGCGGCCGCGCCGCCGGTGGTGGCCGTGAGGAGAAGCAGGCAGAGGAAGTGCCGGTTCGTCATGATCTTGTCTCGTCTCGTCGAAAGGTCGGGGCCGTCACCCCGGGACGAGCGAGATCTATCCCGCACAGGCAAGCGCAACACTCAGCCGCGCGTCTGTCCTCGTCATGATGGCGGCGCTTTCATCATACCGGCGTATAGGTTCGCGGGCTCCCGCACCTGACGATCCCGGCCGCGGCGGCAGACAACGTCCCGCGGTGCCTTGGGCAAACCTCCGTATGATTTCGCCCCGGGACGCCGCCATGCATGGTCCCGCCATGGATGCGGCGCCCGGATCGGGGCCGGCGAAGGAGGCTGGAATGGGACTCATGGTGGCGATTCCGGGTGGTGCCTCGGCCGGCGACGCCCTGCTCCGCGCCGAGGCCGCCCGCAGCGCCATGGCCCGGCTCCTCGCGGTGGCCGGGCACGATCTTAAGCAGCCGCTCCAGGTCGCCCTCATGGCAATCGAGTGCGCCGTCTCCGACGGCGTCGCGCCCCGCGCCGCCGCCCGGCTCGACCTCGCCAGCGACGCCCTGCTGCGGCTCGGCCGCGAACTCGACGACCTGGCCCGCTCGTCGCAGGTCGCCGACGCACCCGTGCGCCTCGTCCCGGTGCCCCTCGGCCCGCTCCTCGCCGCGGTCGCGGCGGAATGGCAGCCTTACGCCGAGGCGGTCGGGGTCCGGCTGCAGGTCCGCCCCTCGGCGCTGTGGGCGAGCAGCGAGCCCGCGATGCTTGCGACGATCCTGCGCAACCTCGTCGGCAACGCCGTGAAGTATGCGGGCCGGGGCGGCCGGGTGGTGGTCGGGTGCCGGCGTCGGCGGGGCCGGATCGCGGTCGAGGTCCACGACGACGGGCCGGGCATCGCGCCGGAGCGTCTCGCCGGCATCTTCGAGGCCTTCGACCGGGCCGGCCGCCGCGACGGGACCGGGCTGGGACTCGGGCTCCACATCGTGCGCCAGACCGCCCAGGCGCTCGGCCATCCGGTCGGCGTGCAATCCCGCTGCGGCCGGGGATCGGTCTTCGGCGTGACCCTGTCGCGGCCCTTCGCGCACGGGCTGGCCGAGGCAGATCATGACCGACAGGCGCCCGCGTCGGCGCGCATCATCTGACGATTCGTCCGCGTCGATCGGCGGACCCGGCCTCGTCACGCGGATCGGCCCGGGCCGTCGTTGACGGAGGATCTGACGGCCGCTACGCTCATGCTTGGGACGCATGGCAGGTACGCTCCGAGCGCGGTCCAGCAAGAGGCCCTCCGGCATCCCGCGCAGACGGGAAGACGAACGTTGCAGGAAACGCCAATCAGCTGAAGCACGCCGCTCGAAGCCAGGCGTGCGCAGCGGGAGGATCACATGAGCCCATGGAAGGCCGTCATCGCCGGCTTGCTCGGCGTGATGAGCGCTGCGGACGCGCAGGCGCAGATCAGGACCAAGATCGGAGTGCTGAACGACCGCTCCGGCGTCTATGCCGACATCACCGGGGAGGGATCGGCGGCGGCCGCCCGGATGGCGGTCGAGGACTTCAAGGCCAGGGAGAAGGGCATCGAGGTCACGGTCGTCGGCGCCGACCACCAGAACAAGCCCGATATCGGCGCGAACGTCGCCCGCTCCTGGTACGACAAGGAGGGCGTCGACGTCATCGTCGACGTGCCGACCTCGTCGGTCGCCCTCGCGGTGAACGAGATCACCCGGGAGAAGAACAAGATCCTGCTGGTCTCCGGCGGCGCCACCTCGGACCTGACCGGCAAGGCGTGCTCGCCCAACACCATCCACTGGACCTTCGACACCTACGCCCTCAGCCGGGGCACCGGGGGCGCGATGGTCCGGGCCGGCGGCGACACCTGGTTCTTCGTCACCGCCGACTACGCCTTCGGCCACGCGCTCGAGCGCGACACCGAGGCGGTGGTGCTCCAGGCCGGCGGCAAGGTCGTCGGCAAGGTGCGCCATCCCTTCCCGGGCCAGGACTTCTCGTCCTTCCTGATCCAGGCTCAAGGCTCCGGCGCCAAGGTCGTCGGGCTCGCCAATGCGGGCGGCGACACCATCAACGCCATCAAGCAGGCCAAGGAGTTCGGCATCACCCAGGGCGGGCAGAAGCTCGCCGGTCTCCTCGTCTTCTCCAGCGACATCCAGGCCATCGGGCTCGACGTGGCGCAGGGCCTGGTCCTCACCGAGGCCTATTACTCCGACCTCAACGACAAGACCCGGGACTTCGCCGAGCGGTTCGCCCGGGCGCACCAGGGCCGCAACCCGACCTCGGTCCAGGCCGGCGTGTACTCGTCCGTGCTGCACTACCTCAAGGCCGTGCACGCGGTCGGCTCCAAGGAGGCGGGGCAGGTCCTGGCGAAGATGAAGCAGATGCCGACCAACGATCCCGTCTTCGGGCCCGGCAGCATCCGCGAGGACGGCCGCAAGATGCACACGATGTACCTGTTCCAGGTGAAGTCGCCGGCGGAGTCGAAGGGCCGGAACGACATCTACAAGCTGATCTCCGCGATCCCGCCGGAGCAGGCCTTCCGGCCCCTCGCCGAGAGCAATTGCCGCCTCGTCGCCAGGTCGCAGTAGCGCGGCCCGCCCCGTCGGTCCGGGAACGCCGCCGGCGGGGTGCTCGGCTCCGGACCCGGGCGGAGTTGCGCCGCGCAATTCTGCTCGGGTTTCCGTTTCTGTGTCATTCTCGTCGCCGAACCGGTGGCCGCTTCGGCCACGGCCGGTCCGGCCGGCGGAACGATGCCTGGAAAAGGCACGCCATGACGAAGGCCCAGGGAGGATGCGCCATGAACTCGGGTGAGATGGGATCGGACGGGACGCCCGCCGGGCACGAGGCCGCGCGGGCCCGGCGCGACACGATCTCCGACGCCCTGCGCCGTACGGCGCGGCGACACCGCGATCGCACCGCCCTCTCGTTCGCCGACCGGCGCTGGAGCTTCGCCGCCCTGGATCGCGCCGTCGACCGGGTCGCCCGCGGCCTGCTCGACGCGGGGCTGGCCCGGGGCGACCGGCTGGGTGCGCTCGGGCGCAACTCGGACGCGTACCTGATCCTGTGGCTCGCCTGCGCCCGGGCCGGAATCATCCACGTCCCGGTCAACTACGCCCTGACCGGGCGCGAGCTGCGCTACGTCGTCGAGCAGTCGGGCGCGCGGGCGCTGATCGTCGATCCGGCCCTCGCGGGGAACGCCCGCGAGGCCCTGGACGAGGGGAGGGGGCCGTGGTTTGGGACGCTGTTCGGCGGCAGCGGCCTCGACGTGCTGACCCTGGCGGGCGCGGACGGCGACGTCGCGCCGGTCGACGTGCCGGTCGCGGACGACGACGTGGTGCAGCTCCTCTACACCTCGGGCACGACCGCGGCGCCCAAGGGCGCCATGATGACGAGCCGGGGGCTCCTGGCCGAGTATCTCAGCTGCATCGTCGCGCTCGATTTCGGCCCCGGGGACCGGGCGCTCGCCGCGCTGCCGCTCTATCACACGGCGCAGATGCACGCCTTCACCATGCCCCAGCTGCTCGCCGGTGCCGAGACGGTGCTGATCGAGGCGCCGGTCCCCGAGACCTGCTTGCGGCTGATCGAGGAGCACCGCCTCACCTCATTCTTCGCCCCGCCGACGGTGTGGATCAGCCTCCTGCGCTCGCCCGACTTCGCGCGGCGCGACCTCGCCTGCCTGCGCCACGTCTATTACGGCGCCTCGATCATGCCGGTGCCGGTGCTCGAGGAGCTGCGCGCGCGCCTGCCCGGGGCGCAGCCCTACAACTGCTACGGCCAGAGCGAGATCGCGCCGCTCGCCACGGTGCTGCGCCCCGAGGAGCACGACGCCCGCCCGGCCTCCTGCGGCCGCCCGGTGTTCAACGTCGAGACGCGGGTCGTCGACGACGCGATGCGCGACGTCGCCCCGGGCGAGCGGGGCGAGATCGTCCACCGCTCGCCGCAACTGATGGCCGGGTACTGGGACAAGCCGGAGGAGACGGACGAGGCCTTCCGGGGCGGCTGGTTCCACTCCGGCGACGTCGGCGTGATGGACGAGGAGGGCTACATCACCGTCGTCGACCGGGTGAAGGACGTGATCAAGACCGGTGGGACGATCGTGGCGAGCCGCGAGGTCGAGGAGGTGCTGTTCACCCATCCGGCCGTCTCGGAGGTCGCGGTGATCGCCCTGCCGCATCCGCGCTGGATCGAGGCCGTGACCGCGATCGTGGTGCTGCGATCGGGCGAAACCGCCGGGGCCGACGAGCTGATCGCCCATTGCCGCACCGGGCTCGCGCCGTTCAAGGTGCCCAAGCGCATCCTGTTCCAGGAGGACCTGCCCCGCAACACGGCGGGCAAGCTCCTCAAGCGCGAGCTGCGGACGCAGTACGCCGACCTCGCCTGGCCCGCCGAGGAGACTGCCCGCGGCCGATGACGTCACCTCGCCCGCGCGACGGCGCCCGCGAGGGCGTCGCGGCCGCCCCCGGTCGACGCCGGCCGGGGCGAAGGCCGTTCGGCCGGCGTCGTGTTGACCGACAGGGGCCGAGCGGAATTCCAGCGGCCGTTCCGCTCCAGGTGTAGCGGCGCGCCCGCGGCGACTTAGGTAGGAGGGCAACAGGAGAGCGCGACCATGCGAGAGGACGCGGCCGGGCGCACCCTCACGGTCCACGAGCCCCGGGCCGTGCCCTGGCTCAGCCTCGTGCTCGGCTTCGGCCCCATGCTGCCCTTCGTGGCGGGGGCGGCCGCGGCCTGGTGGCTCGCGGGTGATCCCGGCCGGATGGCCTTGACCCTCACGCTCCTGTGGGGCTGCGCGATCCTGCTGTTCCTCTCCGGCGTGCGCCGCGGCGTCAGCTTCCGCACGGAGGGCGGCGCGACGCTCGCGCAGATCGCCACGATGCTCGCGCTCTTCGCCCTCGGCTGGGGCGCGCTGGTGGCGGTCGTGCTGGGGAGCGCCGCGACCGCCACGGTCTGCCTCCTCGTCGGTTTCGGCCTGATCGCGGTGCTCGATCCGATCGCCGCCCGGCGCGGGGAGGCGCCCCTGTCCTTCGCGCGCCTGCGCCCGATCCAGATGCCGGTCGCGCTGGCAAGCCTCGCGGCGCTCCTCGTCCTGCTCTCCCGCGCCTAGCGGCGCTCTTCCCCGACGTCCGGTCGCTGTCGGCGAGGAGGCAGGATCCCCGGTTCGACGAGCGTGATGACTGTCCCTCCGGTCGGGCGCGACGCGGCTCGGCTGGCGGGACGAGCGGCCAGTTCCTGGTCTTCGTGGAGAGGCGACATGACCAACCTCGCGCGCAACAAGGCAACCGTGGTCGCCTTCTACGAGCTGATGTTCAACGCGTGCCGGCCGCGCGAGGCGATCGAGCTTTATGCCGGCGACGACTACATCCAGCACAACCCGCACGTGGCGACCGGCAAGGACGGCTTCATCGCCTATTTCGAGCGCATGGCGCGGGAATGGCCGGGCAAGCGGGTCGAGGTGAAGCGGGTCCTCGCCGAGGGCGACATGGTCGTGCTGCACTGTCTCCAGCACTGGCCGGGCGATCACGACTACGCCGCCATCGACATCTTCCGGCTCGATGAGGACGGCAGGATCGTCGAGCACTGGGACGTGCTGCAGGTCCTGACCGACACCTCCGCCAACCCGAACGGGATGTTCTGATACCAGCGCGCTTTCGCATCGCGGTGCCGATGCGAAAGCGCGCTGGTATCAATCTATGAGACTATTGTCATGCGCGATGACGGCATTCAGGAGCGTCTGCGCGCCGGCCCGGCATTCGTCGAGCGTGGTCGATTCCGCGACGTTGTGGCTGACCCCTCCGAGGCAGGGCACGAAGACCATCGTGGTCGGCGTCACGCGTGCGATGTAGGCCGCGTCGTGCCCGGCGCCGGACACGAGGCGCCGGTGACGGAGGCCGGCCTGCTCCGCGCCGGCTTCCACGCGGGCGATCAGCTCCGGTGCGAACCGGACCGCGGGCGAGTCCCAGACAGGTGTCAGATCCCGCTCCAGACCGTGATGGTCGGCGATCCGCCCGAGCTCCGCTTCGAAGCTCTCGGCCATGCGGGCCAGCGTCGCGTCGTCGGGGTGGCGCAGGTCGACGCTGAGCGAGACCTCGCCCGGGACCACGTTGCGCGAATTCGGTGCGACGTCGATCCGCCCGACCGACGCCACGGCCTCCGGCCCGTGGTCCTGCGCGATCCGCTGAACGGCCAGGACGAGCTCGGAGGCGCCGACGAGGGCATCCCGCCGCAGGCGCATCGGGGTCGCGCCGGTATGCCCGGTGCTTCCCGCGAGGCGAACGTCGTACCAGCGCGCACCCTGGACGCCGGTGACGACGCCGATCGTGCAGTTCTCCGCTTCCAGGATCGGCCCCTGCTCGATGTGGAGTTCGAACATCGCGCCGAGCCGGTGGCCGCCCGCCTTCTCCGTGCCGCGATAGCCGATCCGGTCGAGGGCGTCGTCGAAGCGAATGCCGTCGCGGTCCGTCCGCGACCACGCGTAGTCGGGAGGAAAGACGCCCGCGAACACGCCGGAGCACAGCATCGCCGGAGAGAAGCGGGTGCCCTCCTCGTTCGTCCAGTTCACGATCTCCAGGGGGGCGTTCGTGATGTAGCCGGCCTCGTCGAGGGTCCGCAGGATCTCGATGCCGGCAAGGACGCCGAGAATGCCGTCGAACTTGCCCCCGGTCGGCTGCGTATCGAGGTGGCTGCCGATCGCGATCGGATCCAGGTCGTCGCGCTTTCCGGGGCGGTGCGCGAACATGTTGCCGACCTCGTCGACGGTGACCGTGCAGCCCAGCGCCTCGACGGTGTCGCAGAACCAGTCCCGGACGCGCTTGTCCTCGTCCGTGAGCGTGAGCCGATCGACGCCTCCGCCGTCGCAGGCCCCGAACCGCGCCGTCTCGTGGATGCTGTCCCACAGGCGCCCGGCGTTGATCGTCAGGTTCTGCATTCCGTCCTCGCTCGTGTTGCCGTCTGCGCGCGAACTCGACCGCGCCCGTCAGCCGCTCAGGAGATCGCGGTGAAAGGCGGCGTCGAGCCGGCGCATGAAGTGCTCGGCGCAGCACATGTGCTCGTGCATCACCGCCTCGACCGCCTCGGCATCCTCGGCCCGGAAGGCGGAGACGAGCCGGCGATGGCTGTCGATGTTGTGCGCGCCGAAAGCCTCGTATTCCGTGGCGCTGCCGCTGCGGAACTCGACGAGGTCGCGCAGCAGGCTGTTCAGGAACCGACACATGAAGGCGAGCAGCGCGTTGTCGCTGGCATCGCACAGGATGTCGTGGAACTTCAGCTCCAGGATGCGCCCGCGGGCGAGGTCGCCGGCATCGGCCGCCGCCTGGCAGGCCTCGATGTTGCTCGCCAGCTGCTGCAGGGTGCCGTCGTCGATCCGGCCCACGATGCTGGCGCCGAGCGCGACCTCGAGGCTGCGCCGCACGGCGTAGACCTGGGTGAAGTCGAGCTTCCGGAAGTGCAGGAAGCGCCGCAGCTGCTGGGCCGCGGCGTCGATCGAGATCGGCCGGATCTCGGCGCCTCCGTTCGGGCCGGGCTGCATCGTCACCAGGCCCTGCACCTCCAGGGATTTCAGCGCCTCCCGGATCGTCCCCTTGGCGCAGCCGTAATGCTGCATCAGCGTGCGCTCGTTCGGCAGGCGCTGCCCCGGCTCCATCCGCTCGCGCGCGATGCGCCGGCGCAGGTCCTCGGCGATCTGATCGGAGAGCTTGATCCGCCGCAGCGGTGCCGCCTCCGCGTCGTCGGGGATCACCGCGGCCCCCAGGTCACGTCCCGGTCGAGCGGGTAGGCCGGCCGCGCCAGCTTGGCGAAGGGGAACAGGCGGTAGTCGGAGCTGGTGACGCCGGCGCTGGCGCACTCGACGACCGCCCGGGCGATCGGCTCGAAGACCGGCCGGCAATACATGCGCGACTTGAGGACCAGGAACCGCGCCGCCCGGGGATCGATGCCGTTCTGCGTGAAGATCGCGAGGTCCCAGGGCTCGTGCGGCTCCTCGGTCACCAGCACGCGCGCCCGGCCGGTGTCGAGGACCGCGGCGCGGCCCATCGAGAAGCGCTGCCCCGTATAGGTCGGGCCGGTGACGACGTAGCTGCCGTCGCCGAGCGACGCGACCCGGCCGGTCAGCGCGAGCGGGGCCTGGGCCGGGAAGCCCGGCAGCGCCACCTTGTTGCCCAGCCGGATCTCCGCCGCGGCGCCGGTCCCGGCCGCGAACAGGGCGGCCACGGAATCGGGGTCGCAGATCGGCCCGGCGACGATCCCGTCGAGGCCGGCCTCCAGGCAGGCGGCGAGCACGTCCATCACGTCGCAGGTGCCGCCCGACATGCAGTTGTCGCCGTGGTCGAGGAGCAGGACGGGGCCGATGCCCGGCCCCTCGGCGGCCGCGCGCGCCGCGGCGAGGGATTCCGCCAGCGGCGCCTCGTCGTAGACGAACTCCGCCCGGCGCGACCAGAGCGCAGCGCCGAGCTCCGCCGCCGCGGCGTGCGCCTGCTCGGCGCTCTCGGCCGCGACGACGAAGGACGCGCCGGCCTCGGGCAGGTCGGCGAGGGAGAAGCCCCCGAAGAGCGTGGCCGCGAGGATGCCGGGTCGCGCCTCCATGGCGCGCGTGGCGGCGACGAGGTCGGCCATCGGTCCGGGCACGCGGGTGTCCATCCGCAGGGTGTGGGCGAGCTGGGGCGGGTGGCACCAGGCCTGGTGCGGCGCCAGGCCCTCGTCGAGCATGCGGCCGACGAGGCGGGCGACGTGCGCCCCGGTCTCGGCCATGTCCACGTGCGGGTAGGTCTTGAAGCCGATGATGACATCCGCCGCCGCGACCATGCCGGGCGTGACGTTGGCGTGGAGGTCGAGCGCCACGCCGAGCGGCACGTCCGGTGCGACCGCGCGGATCCGGGCGAGGAGCTCGCCCTCGCCGTCGTCCAGGCTCTCGGTCACCATCGCGCCGTGGAGGTCGAGGAGGATGGCGTCGCACCCCTCCGACACCGCCGCCAGAATCGCGGCGGACAGGGCCTCGAAGGCGTCGTCGGCGACGGGCCCGCTCGGGTTGGCGTGGGCCGAGACCGGAACCGCCACGGTGGCGCCGCGCGCCTGCGCGAAGGCCAGGAAGGCGCCGAGCGCCGTGGCGCTGCCCGTGCCCGCCGCGCGGGCCTCCTCGCCCCAGAGCGGCCGGAAGGCGGCGAGCGGCGTCGCCAGCGGCGAGAAGGTGTTCGTCTCGTGGTTGAGGCGAGCGGTCACGATGCGCATGGCGGCTTCCGGGTGATGGCAGGGCTGAGGGGGCGTCAATGGGCCTTCACGCCGAGGAAGCGGTCGCGCGCCGCCTCGTCGCGCGCGAAGTCCGGCCCGCTGGCGTGATAGGCGATCCGGCCGAGCTCGAGGATGTAGTGCCGGTCGGCGAGGCCGGTGCAGACCGCGAGGTTCTGCTCGACCAGCAGGATCGGCACGCCCGCGTCGCGGATCAGGCGGATCTGGGCGACGATCTCCTCGACGATGACCGGGGCGAGCCCCTCGACCGGCTCGTCGAGCATCAGGAGTTTCGGACCGTTGAGGAGGGCCCGGGCGATCGAGAGCATCTGCTGCTCGCCGCCGGAGAGCTGGGCGCCGCCGTTGCGGCGTCGCTCCTCGAGGCGCGGGAAGATCCGATGGATGTCGGCGAGCGACCAGGGCGAGCCCTTCCGCACCGCGATGCGCAGGTTCTCCTCGACCGTGAGCAGGCCGAAGATGCCGCGGTTCTCCGGCACGAGGCTGAGGCCGGCGCGGGCGATGCGGTGCGGCGCCCAGCCGGCGATCTCCGCCCCCCCGAAGGTCACCCGGCCGCGGCGCGGCGGCAGGAGGCCGCTGGCGCTGCGTAGCGTCGAGGTCTTGCCCGCGCCGTTGCGGCCGAGCAGGCAGACGATCTCGCCCGGGTGCACCTCCAGGCTCACGCCCTGGAGGATGTGGCTCTTGCCGTAGTAGCCGTGGACGTCGTCGAGACGCAAAGCCGCGCCCGCGCTCATCGCAGGTCCCCCGTGATCATGTTGCCGAGATAGGCCCGGCGCACCTCCGGGTCGTCGCGCACCTCCGCCGGGCGGCCCTCGACCAGGACCTCGCCGGCCCGCATCACCGTGACGGTGTCGCTGATGTTCATCACGATGCCCATGTTGTGCTCGATGAACAGCACGGTGTGGTCGCGGCCGAGGTCGCGGATCAGGTCGGTCATCGCCCCGATGTCGTCGGTGCCCATCCCGGAGGTCGGCTCGTCGAGCAGGATCACCCGGGGCCGCGCCGCCATCGCCATGCCGACCTCCAGGCGGCGCTGCTGGCCGTGCGAGAGCTCCCCCGCCGGCCGGCCCGCGACGCCCGCGAGGTCGAGGCGCGCGAGGAGCGCGTCCGCGGTGTCGAGGGCGGCGTCCCGATCCGGCACCCGGCGCCACGGCGCCAGGGCGGCCCAGGGCGTGCGTCCCTGGGCGGCGAGCCGCAGGTTCTCGCGCACGCTCAAGGTGGCGAACAGGCTCGTGACCTGGAACGAGCGGGCGAGGCCGAGCCGCACCCGGTCGTCGTCGCGGGTGCGGGTGATGTCGCGCCCGCCGAGCGTGATGCGCCCGCTCGCCGGGCGGACGCGGCCGGTGAGGGCGTGGAACAGGGTGGTCTTGCCTGCCCCGTTCGGCCCGATGATCGCGTGGACGCTGTTCGCGTGCACCCGCAGGGTCACGTCCTTGAGGGCGACGAAGCTGCCGTAGCGTACGCCGAGACCGTCGGCGGCGAGGGCGGGCTCGGCGGTGTGGGAGGCGGCGGTCACGGGCGGCTCTCCTCCGGAAGGGTGGCGTCCGCGGACGCATCGGCGTCCGGGCGCGGCTCGCGCGCGAGACGCGCGGCGGCCCGTTCGATCAGGCCCCAGAGGCCGCGCTGCATGAACAGGGCGATGGCGACGAGGAGGGCGCCCAGCAGCAGCAGCCAGCGCGGCCAGATCGCCGAGAGCAGATCCCCGGCCACGAGGTAGAAGGCGGCGCCCAGCACCGAGGCGAACAGGTTTCCGGCCCCGCCGATGATCGTCATGATCAGCAGCGTCTCGCTGGTGTGGTACTCGATGTTCGACAGGGGCGCGACGCCGATCAGCATGGCGTGCAGCGCGCCGGCGAGCGCCGTCACCGCGCCCGAGATCGCGAAGGCCGCGACCTTGAAGGCGCGGACGGGGAACCCGATGGCGCTCGCCCTCGCCTCGTTGTCGCGGATCGCCAGCAGGGTGCGGCCGAAGGTCGAGAGCGCCACCCGCTGGAGGGCGGCGAAGAGCGCCAGGAACAGCACGGCGACGAAGGCGTAGTAGGCCCAGGGGTCCGCGAGCGCCTGTCCGCCGAGGCGCGGACGCGGCACGTTGAGCAGGCCGTTGTCGCCCCCCGTCAGGTCGCTGAACGTGTAGGACAGGAAGTAGAACAGCTGCGAGAAGGCGAGCGTCAGCATCACGAAGTAGACGCCCTGCCGGCGGATCGACAGCCAGCCGACCCCGGCCGCCGTCGCCGCCCCCACGAGCGCCACCGCCGGCAGCATCGCGACGGCGGGCCAGCCGGCGCGCAGCAGGAGCAGGCCGGCCGCGTAGCTGCCCAGGCCGAAGAAGATGCCCTGGCCGAACGAGAGCAGTCCCGTGTAGCCGAGGAGCAGGTTGCAGGCGGCCGCGGCCAGGCCGTAGATCAGGATCTCGCTCGCGAGCGTGCCCGAGCGCAGGACGAGCGGCAGGACCAGCGCGGTCGCCGCGGCGAGCCCGAAATGGACGAGGGGGCGTTCGAGGAGGCGGGTCATCTCGATCTCCTCAGGCTCGTCCGAACAGCCCGCGCGGCATCGTCACGATGACCGCCGCCATGCCAAGATAGATCATCAGCCGGGCCCCTTCGGGCCACAGCGTCGCCATCAGGCTCTGGGCGATGCCGACCGCGAGGCCAGCCGCGAGCGCGCCCGCGTAGCTCCCCATGCCGCCGACCACCACGACCACGAAGGCGACGCTGAGCGCCTCGACGCTCATGAACGGGTCGACGCCGCGGATTGGCGCGGCGAGCGCCCCGGCGAGCCCCGCCAGCCCGGCGCCGAGCCCGAACACCGCCGTGTTGATGCGCCGGGTGTCGTAGCCGAGGAGCCCCATCGTCTCCGGGGATTCCGAGCCGGCGCGCACGATCGCACCGAGCCGCGTGCCCTCCAGGAGCCACCACAGCCCGCCCGCGAGCACCGCCGTCAGCGCGATCACGAAGAGCCGGTACTCCGGGTAGATGAAGTCGCCGAGGATCACGACGCCCGAGAGGCTGTCGGGCGGGGCGAGGTTCCCGCCGATCGGCCCCCAGACGATGATCACGATCTCCTGCACGGCCAGCGCGAGGCCGACCGTGGCGAGGATGTGGAAGGTGTGCGCCTGGGCGTAGATCCGGCGCAGCAGCACCGCCTCTGTCAGGGCGGCGAGCGCGCCGACGGCGAGGAAGGCCAGCGGCAGGGCGAGCCAGAAGCTCACCCCGCCCTCGACCATCGTGTAGGCGAGGTAGGCCCCCAGCATGTAGAAGGCGCCGTGCGCGAAGTTCACGAACTGTAGCAGCCCGAAGATGATGCTCAGTCCCACGGCGAGCAGGAAGTAGAGCATCCCCAGGCCGATGCCGTTGAGGATCTGAAACAGGTAAGTCACGCGAGCCTCCGCGCCGCCGGGCCGATCCGTCGTGCGCCTCAGGTCATCTTGCAGCCGGCGGCCTCGGGCGAGAGGAACGATTTTCCGGAGCTGACCACGTCGACGAAATCGTCCTTGTCGGCCATCTGCGCCTTCGGCTTGCCCTTGAGCAGGTAGTAGTTCTTGATGACCTGGTGGTCGGCGGCGCGGACCTCCTCGTCGCCGGTGAGGCCCGCATAGGTCAGGCCCTCGAGGGCCTTGGCCACGGCGGGGCCTTCCGTGGACCCCGCCTTCGCGGCGGCGTCGAGCAGGAGCTTGGTGAGCAGGTAGGAGCCGGCGAACGAGTAGTTCGGGCTGAACTTGCGCGTCTCGCGCACCTTGGCCACCAGGGCCTTGTTCAGCGGCGTGTCCACGCCGTGCCAGTACTGCGCGCCGAAATAGACGCCCTCGCACAGGTCGGCGCCCAGGGCCTCGAACTGCTCCAGGCCGGACGCCCAGGCCAGCACGATGGTCATGCGCTTCTTGAGCCCGAAGCTCACGGCCTGCCGCAGCGTGTCGGAGGATTGTGCGCCGAAGCTCAGGATCAGCAGCACGTCGGGCTTGGCCGCGATGGCGTTCGTCAGGTAGCCGCTGAACTCCTTCTCGGCGAGCGAGTGGTAGCTGTTGCCGACGTGCTCGACGCCCTTCTCCTTGAACACCGCCTTGGCGGCGCCGAGCAGCCCCTCGCCGAAGACGTATTGCGGCGTGATCGTGTACCAGCGCTTGGCGTTCGGCATCTGCTCGATCAGCGGGCGCACGGTCTGGGCGATCGCCCCGTGGGTGGGCACGCTCCAGCGGAAGGTGCCGCGGTTGCACTCCGTGCCGGTGATCTCGTCGGCACCCGCCGTCGTGAAGAACACGCCGCCGCCGTTCGTCACCTCCTTGCCCATCACGAGCGCCTCGGACGAGAGGATGCCGCCGGCGAACAGCCGGGTGCCCTCCGCCATCGCCTCCTGAACCCGCCGGGCCGCCGTGGCGGGCTTGCCCTCCGTGTCGAGGTCGCGCGCGGCGGCCTTCCGGCCGAGCACCGTGCCGGCCTCCTCGGCGGCGAAGGCGGCGCCGAGTGCGGCGAACTTCCCGTTCGCCGCGAAGGCACCCGACATCGGCAGCGGCGCCCCGACGACCAGGGCCGCGTCCGCGGCGCGGGCGCCGCGCAGCACGGCCGGCGTCGCGAGAGAGGCGAGGGCGAGGGATGACGTGGTCAGAAACGAGCGGCGGTCGAGCATGGCACCATCCTCGCGGTCGGTTGAACGATCCTATCTATACGCATCGATAGCGGCATTGGCGTTATATCGCAAACGCAATCTTCTTGTGCTGTAATATTGTGCAGATGCAAAAATATTGTGCGGTGCGGCAGGGGCGGGACGTCGTCATCGCTGCGCGACGTATAATGCTGCTATCAAGTCGTGATGATGCAGCGAGATATTTTGGTGGTCAGGCAAGCGATCAATCTCGCGAATCCATGGGATATTTTAGTGTCGACCGATATTCTGTGAGTATCTCTCAGTCAGCGCATGCCTCGGCTCGGCTGCGGGTGACGCGCCCGGTCCCGCTCGCCCCACGCCGGATCGGCGCCGGGAACCCGCCCGGTCCGTTTCCGGGAGGCCGGCGAGGGCTGCACCCGACGCCATTGTCGAGGCTGGTCCGGCCGGGCATCCTCGCCCGGTGCAGACGCCCGGAGGACTGGATGCCGACCCACGGAGGTTCGCCCATTCGCACGCAGAACTGGACTGTGACGAAGCCGGTCGCGGCGGGGAGGGACGGCATCGTCGTGGCCCAGAACCGCGAGGCCGCCGAGGCCGGGGCGGCGATCCTCGCGGCGGGCGGCAACGCCGCCGATGCGGCCGTCGCCACCGCCTTCGCCCTCGCGGCGGTCGAGCCCTGGAACAGCGGGCTCGGCGGCATCGGCTTCGCGCTCGTGCTGCCGGCCGGCGCGACCCGCGCCAAGGTCGTGGATTTCGGGCCCGTCTCGAGCCGCAACACCCGGGCCGCCGACTACCCGCTCAACGGCCGGGAGAAGCGCGACCTGTTCACCTGGCCGGAGGTCGAGGACGACCGCAACGTCCACGGGCCGCTCTCGTTCTGCATCCCGTCCGCGGTCGCGGGCTACGCGCAGCTGCACGAGGCGTTCGGCACCGGCCGTCCTGTCGCCGACCTCCTGGCGCCCGCGCTGGCGCTGGCGCGCCGCGGCCTCGTCCAGGACTGGTTCACGACCCTGAAGATCGCCTCCTCGGCGGCGGTGCTGCGGCTCTACGCGGAGAGCGCGCGCATCTACCTGCCGGGCGGCCAGCCGCCGGTGCCGCCCTACCAGGGCACGCCCGGCTGCCTGCCGCTCGGCCGCCTGCCCGAGACGCTCGAGAGGCTGGCGGCGGCCGGCCTGCGGGACTTCTACGAGGGCGGGATCGCCCGCGACCTCGTCGCCGACATCGCCGGCCTCGGCGGGGTCGTCGACCGGGAGGACCTGGCCGGCTGCCGGGCGGTGATCCGCGACGCCCCGACGATCGCGTGGCGCGACGACCGGATCGTGCACACCGCCGGCGGGCTGACCGCCGCGCCGACGCTCGCCGCGGTCGTCGCCGGCATGGCGTCGGTGCCCCGCCCCGCCGCCGGCCCGGACGCCGCCTGGTTCGCCGCGCTCTCCCGCGTCATGCGGCAGGCCTATGCCGAGCGCCTCGCCGGCCTCGGCGCGGCCAGCCCTGAGCCGGGCGACACCTGCACCACGCACCTCACCGTCGTCGACCGGGACGGGATGATGGTGTCGATGACGACGACGCTGCTCTCCTCGATGGGCAGCCGGGTCGTGCTGCCCACGACCGGCGTGCTCATGAACAACGGCGTGATGTGGTTCGATCCGCGCCCCGGCAGTGCCAACCCGATCGCCCCCGGCGTGCGCCCGCTCTGCAACATGTGCCCGGTGATCGTCACGCCGCGGGCGGGCGAGGGCCCGCGCCTCGCCGCCGGCGCCTCCGGGGGCCGCCGCATCCTGGCGAGCGTGTACCAGGTCCTCGCCTTCCTGATCGATTTCGGCATGGATCCGCATGCCGCGGCCCACGCGCCCCGCATCGACGTCTCGGGGCCGGACGGCACGAGCGCGGACGCCCGGCTCTCTCCCGAGGTTCTGGACGCGCTCGCCGCCGCAGGGCCGCTCGCGGTGGTGGAGCACGGCGTCCTTCCGATCAACTTCGCCTGCCCGAACTTCGTGCGGGCCGAGGGCGGAGCCGCCGCGGCGTGCAGCGACGTCGCCTCGCCGTGGTCCGCCGCGGTGGCGGTTCCGCGGCCTGGAGCATCCGCCGACGGAGCGCAGGCCGGATCGACGTAGACGGCATTGACGGCCGGCCAGCGGGGCATTAGCGCGCAAAAGAGCAGCAACATTCGGAGGCTCGGCGGCCCGCGCAGGCCGCGGAACTCCGCCCGTTTCCCTTGTCGCGCCGCCGGTCGGTTCTAGCTTGAAACGATAGGCGCGGTCCTCGCAGTGCGTCATTCCAGCAGAGCCGGGTCCGCACGGGGCGCGGCCTGCCTCCGCCGGTTGGTTTTGCCCCTGTCTCGATGCCGCCCGAACTGCTCCTCATCCTAGCGGCGATCCTGCCGTTCCTCGGCAGCGTCGTCGCCATCTGCCTGCCGGGCCATGCGCGCAACGCCGCCGCCGGCGTCGCCGGCCTGGTCACGGTGACGAGCCTCGCCTGCATCGGGCTGCTCTATCCCCTGGCCACCGGCGCCGGTCCGGTGGTCTGGGCCGTCGACTGGCTGCCGGCCCTCGGCGTCCGCCTCGTCCTGCGGCTCGACGGGCTGGCCTGGATCTTCGCGGTCCTCGTGCTCGGGATCGGCGCGCTCGTCGTGCTCTACGCCCGCTACTACATGGACGCCGCCGATCCGGTCCCGCGCCTGTACTGCTATCTCCTCGCCTTCGTGGGCGCGATGCTCGGCATCGTGCTCTCCGGCAACCTGATCCAGCTGGTCGCGTTCTGGGAGTTGACCAGCGTCGTGTCGTTCCTGCTGATCGGCTACTGGTCCGACAACGCCTCGGCCCGGGACGGGGCCCGGATGGCGCTGACCATCACGGCCGCCGGCGGTCTCTGCCTGCTCGTCGGCGCGGTCCTCATCGGGCGCATCGTCGGCAGCTACGAGCTCGACGTGGTCCTGGCCGCCGGCGCGACGATCCGCGCGAGCCCCTACTACCTGCCGGCCCTGGTCCTGATCCTCGCCGGGGCGCTCACCAAGTCGGCGCAGCTGCCGTTCCACATCTGGCTGCCGCGGGCGATGGCGGCGCCGACGCCTGTCAGCGCATACCTGCACTCGGCCACGATGGTGAAGGCCGGCATCTTCCTGATGATCCGGCTCTGGCCGGTCCTGTCGGGGACCGAGAGCTGGTACTGGATCGTCGGCACGGCCGGCATGGCGACCATGCTCGTCGGGGCCTGGAGCGCGATCTTCCAGCACGACCTGAAGGGGCTGCTCGCCTACTCGACCATCAGCCATCTCGGGCTGATCACCCTGCTGCTCGGCCTCGATTCGCCCCTCGCCGTCGTGGCGGCGATCTTCCACACGGTGAACCACGCGACCTTCAAGGCCTCGCTGTTCATGGCCGCCGGCATCATCGACCACGAGACCGGGACGCGGGACATGCGCCGCCTCAGCGGGCTGTGGCGCGCCATGCCCTATACCGGCACGCTCGCGATGGTCGCCGCCGCGGCGATGGCCGGCGTGCCGCTGCTCAACGGCTTCCTGTCCAAGGAGATGTTCCTGGCCGAAGCCGTGGACAACACGGGCGACCACCTGCTCAACCTCGCCCTGCCGGTGCTGGCGACGCTGGCGAGCGCCTTCACGGTGCTCTACTCGCTGCGCTTCATCCGCCAGACCTTCTTCGGGCCGCCCCCGCGCGACCTGCCGCACGCCCCCCACGAGCCGGTCCGCTGGATGCGCATCCCGATCGAGGCGCTGGTGCTGGTCTGCATCGCGATCGGCCTCGTTCCGAATCTCACGATCGGGCCGGCGCTGGCCGGCGCGGCGCGGGCCGTCCTCGGCGACCGGATGCCGGACTACGACCTCGCGATCTGGCACGGCTTCAACGCGCCGCTCGCCATGAGCGTGCTGGCGCTGGCCGGCGGCGTCGCGCTCTACGTCGCGTTCGGACGGCGCATCAACACCAACCCCCGCGGCGGTCCGTGGCTGATGCACCGGCTCGACGGCGGCTGGCTGTTCGAGCGCGGGATGACCGGCCTCGTGACCGGCGCCCGGGCGCTGGAAGCGAAGGCCGGCACGGAGCGCCTGCAGCCGCAGCTGCGCATCCTGTTCCTCACCGCCCTCACGGCCGCCTCGGCAGCGGGCGCCGTGCACGGGCTCGACCTGCTCGCCCCGGGCCGGGCGACCGCCTTCGATCCGGCCTTCGCCCTGATGTGGCTGGTGGGCGCCGCCTGCGCGGTCGGCGCGGCGGAGCGCGCGAAGTACCATCGCCTGTCGGCGACGATCCTCGTCGGCGGCGCCGGGCTCGTCAGCAGCCTCACCTTCCTGTGGCTCTCCGCGCCCGATCTCGCGGTCACGCAGATCCTCGTCGAGATCGTCACCACGGTGCTGCTGCTGCTCGGCCTGCGCTGGCTGCCCAAGCGCGACCGGGCGATCCCCATCCCGGTCTCCGAGCGGGCCCGGGCGCGCCGGCGCCGCATCGTCGACCTCGGCATCGCGGTCGTCGCGGGCTCGAGCCTCGCCGGCATCGCCTACGCGGTCATGACCCGGCCGGCGGTGGACGGGATCGGCCGGTGGTTCGTCGAGGAAGCCTACCCCCAGGCCGGCGGGCGCAACGTCGTCAACGTGCTGCTGGTCGATTTCCGCGCCTTCGACACCCTCGGGGAGATCTGCGTGCTCGGCATCGTCGGCCTGACGGTGTTCGCGCTGCTGCGCCGCTTCCGCCCCGCCCCCGACAGCCTGGAACGGCCGGCCCAGCAGCTGCGCCACGACGCCGAGGACCGCGGTCGCGAGGGCCGCGAGCCGGGTCACACCGCGGCGGACGCGCTGCTGGTGCCCCGCCTCGTCATGACCTGGCTGTTCCCGTTCATCGTCATGCTGGCGCTGCACCTGTTCCTGCGCGGGCACGACCTGCCCGGCGGCGGCTTCGCGGCCGGCATCGCCCTCACGATCGCGTTCATGCTCCAGTACATGGCGTGCGGCGCGCAATGGGTCGAGGAGCGCCTGCGCATCCAGCCGATCGCCTGGATCGGCCTCGGCCTGCTCGTCGCCGTCCTCGCCGGCGCCGGCTCCTGGCTGTTCGGACGCCCGTTCCTGACCGCCTACTTCGCCTACTGGCAGCTGCCGATCCTCGGCAAGGTCCCGGTCGCGAGCGCCCTGGTGTTCGATCTCGGCATCATGGTCCTGGTGGTCGGCGCGAGCGCCCTGATGCTCGTCGCCCTCGCGCACCAGTCCCTGCGCCGCACCCGCGTCGCGGAGGCCGAGGCCGAGCGGGCCGCCGGCAGCAAGGAATCCGCCTGATGGAGCTCGTGCTGTCCGCCGGCATCGGGGTGTTCACCGCCGCGGGCGTGTGGCTGATGCTGCGCCCGCGGACCTTCCAGGTCGTCCTCGGGCTGTCGCTGCTGAGCTACGCCGTCAACCTGTTCATCTTCGCCATGGGTCGCCTGACCGTGGGCGCGCCGCCGGTGCTCGGGGCCGGCACCGACAGCGTCTTCGTCGACGATCCGGTGACGCAGGCCCTCGTGCTGACCGCCCTGGTGATCAGCTTCGCGCTCACCGCCCTGTTCCTGGTGGTCCTGCTCGCCGCCCGCGGCGTCACCGGCAGCGACCACGTCGACGGGCGCGAGCCGCACCAGGGCGAGCCGCACCCGGGAAATCCCCACCCGGGAGCCCCGCACCCATGAGCCCGCCGGTGATGAACGCCTCCGCCGCGAGTGCCTGGGCCGACCACGTCGTCGTGCTGCCGATCGTGCTGCCGATCGCGGTCACGGGGGTGATGTTCCTCCTCGACGAGCGCCGGCACCGGTTCAAGGCGGTCCTGAGCCTTGCCACGGTGGTGGCGCTCATCGGGATCGCCCTGGTTCTCGTCGGGCGGGCCGGGACCGCGCCGGAGGTCTACCGCGTCGGCAACTGGGCGGCGCCCTACGGCATCGTGCTGGTGGCCGACCGGCTCTCGGCGATGATGCTGCTGCTCGCCGGCGTGCTCGGGCTCTGCGCCCTGGTGTTCTCCCTCGCCCGCTGGGGGCGGGCCGGCCCGCGCTTCCACGGCCTGTTCCTGCTCCTGCTCATGGGCGTGAACGGCGCCTTCCTGACCGGCGACCTGTTCAACCTGTTCGTGTTCTTCGAGGTGATGCTGGCCGCCTCCTACGGCCTCGTGCTGCACGGCTCGGGCGAGACGCGGATCCGCGCGGGCCTCGGCTACATCGCGGTCAACCTCGTCGCCTCGCTGTTCTTCCTCGTGGGCGTGAGCCTGATCTACGGCACGATGGGCACCCTCACGATGGCCGACCTCGCCCGCCGGCTCGCGGGCCCCACCCCCGGCGATCTGGCCCTGTTCGAGATCGGCTGCGCGATCCTCGGCGTCGCGTTCCTGATCAAGTGCAGCGCCTGGCCGCTCGGCTTCTGGCTGCCGACGACCTACGCGGCGGCGAGCGCGCCCGCCGCCGCGGTCCTGGCGATCCTCTCGAAGGTCGGCGTCTACGTCGTGCTGCGCCTGAGCCTGCTCCTGTTCGGGGCGGGGCCGTCCGAGGGTTTCGGGCAGGGCGCCATCCTCGCCGCCGGGCTCGCCACGATCGCCTACGGCACGGTCGGCATCCTGGCCGCGCGCGACCTCACGCGGGCGGCCGGCTACGCCGTGATGATCTCCTCCGGCACGGTGCTGGCGGTGCTCGGCACCGGGAGCGACGGGGCGCTCGCCGGCGCCTTGTACTACCTCGTCGGCTCGACGCTCGCGGCCGGCGCGCTGTTCCTGCTGGCCGAGATCCTCCAGCGCGGCCGCGATCCGGTCGAGGCCGCCCAGCCGGTCTTCGCCGACGAGTACCGCGACCCCTTCGACGACGCCGACGCGACCGAGATCGGCCGCGAGATCCCCGCCGGGGTCGCGATCCTGGGCGCCGGCCTCCTCCTCTGCACGCTCGTGCTCGCGGGCGTCCCGCCGCTGCCGGGCTTCGTCGGCAAGCTCGCGATCTTCTCGAGCCTCGCCACCGGCGCCATCACGGCCTCGGGCTGGTGCCTGATCGCCGTCCTCACGCTCTCCAGCCTCGGTACGCTGATGCCGATGGTGCGGCTCGGCATCCTGAACCTGTGGGTCCCGCACGACGGCTCGCCGCCGGTCCTGCGCTTGTCCGAGCTCACGGCCCTCGCCGGGTTGCTCGCGGCCTGCCTGGGCCTCGCCCTGTGGGGCGGCCCCGCGCTGTCCTACGCCGACGCGACGGCGCAGTGGCTCGCGCAGCCGCAGGCCTATGTCGGCGCCGTGCTCGGCGACGCTCCGGGAGCGACCCCGTGAACCGGATCCTGCCCTATCCGGTGCTGTCGGCCGCCCTCGGCGTGACCTGGCTCCTCCTGAACGCGCCGCCGACGCCGGGCAGCATCCTGCTGGCGCTGATGGTCGGTCTCGCTGTGCCCCACGTGATGCGGGCGCTGCGCCCGCGGGCGGTCCGGGTGCGCGCGCCCGGCCTGCTCGCGCGGCTGGCGGTCATCGTCCTCTACGACATGGTCCGTTCCAACATCGACGTCGCCCGGATCATCCTCGGCCTGCGCCGGGGCGAGCGGCGGACGGGCTTCGTCGCGATCCCCCTCGACCTGCGCGAGCCGTTCGGCCTCGCGGTCCTGTCGATCATCCTCACGGCCACGCCCGGCACGCTCTGGGTGCAGTACGATTCCGACACCGGGCGCCTGCTGATGCACGTGCTCGACTACACGGACGGGGACGCCTGGATCCGGCGGGTGAAGGACCGCTACGAGCGGCCATTGATGGAGATCTTCGCATGAGCGCCGCGGCGATTCTCGACTGGGGCCTCGGCCTTGCCCAGGGCGCGCTCGTGCTGGCGATGGCGCTGGCCGCCTGGCGCATGCTGCGCGGCCCGCGGGCGCACGACCGCATCCTCGGCCTCGACACCCTCTACCTCAACGGCATGCTGGCGATCGTGGTCCACGGCATGCGCACCGGCAGCGGCCTCTACTTCGAGGCCGCGCTGATCATCGGCATGATCGGCTTCACCGCCACCGTCGCGCTCGCCAAGTTCCTGATGCAGGGCGAGGTCATCCAGTGACCGGCGCCGACCTGCCCGTCTGGGCCGCCTGGCTCGTCGTCGCGCTCGCCCTGACGGGCGCGGCCTTCTCGCTGACCGGCGCCCTCGGCCTCGTCCGCCTGAGGACCTTCTACGAGCGCGTCCACGCCCCGACCCTCGGTGCGACGCTGGGCACGGCCCTGATCCTGTGCGGCTCGATGCTGCTGCTCTCGCTGCTCGAGGGACGCCTCGTCCTGCGCGACGCGCTGATCGGCGTGTTCCTCACCGTGACCACGCCCGTCACGCTGCTGCTTCTCGCCCGGGCCGCCGCGCACCGTGACCGTCACGAGGGCAATCCCGGCGCTCCACCGAAGCTCTGACGCCTGGCGGGCGGCGGCGGTCCCTGCCAGGGTGCGGCCTCCTGATCCGGACGCCGAACCGCGACGCGAGCCGCCGGGCCGCCATCGGCGGCGCCGAACCTTGCAGGGCCTCGCACCGTCGTCCGGGGGCGGGACGCCTCGACGGGCCGGCTATGGTGCCGCCGAGCGTGCCGGATCCCCGCCGTCGAGCTTGCACAGCTCCCGCCGCAGCACCTTGCCCGAGGGCGTGCGAGGCAGATCGCTCACGAACTGGAAGGCCCGCGGTACCTTGTAGGCGGCGAGGGAGTGCCGGCAGAACGCCTCGAGCTCCTCGATCGTCGCTTCGCCCTCCCGCTTCAGGACCACGTAGGCCTTGGCGATCTCGCCCTTGACGGGGTCGGGCTGCCGTCCGACCGCCGCCGTCGCGACGGCCGGGTGCTCGCACAGGACCCGCTCCAGCTCGGCCGGGTAGACGTTGTAGCCGGAGGACAGGATCATGTCTTTCCGGCGGTCGACCACGAAGATGCAGCCGTCCGCGTCCATGCGGGCGATGTCGCCGGTGCGCAGCCAGCCGTCCCCGGTCAGGGTCTCGGCCGTCGCTGCGGCGTTGTTCCAGTAGCCCTGCATCACGCTGGGCCCCCGCGCCAATAGCTCGCCGGGCTCGTCCGGCGGCACGGTGACGGCATCGTCGTCGAGGGCGCCGATCCGCAGCTGCACGAAGGGAACCGCCACGCCGATCGAGCCGTGCTTGTTCGGCGTGAGCGGGCCGAACGCGGCGCCCACGCCCGACAGCTCCGTCATGCCCCACAGCTCGAGCAGCCGGTGGCCGAGGGCCCGCTCCACCGCCCGCATCTGCTCCGGCGGCATGCCGGCGCCGCCGATCGCGGCGACCCGCAGCGAGCGCCAGGCCTCCGCCGCGAAGCCGGGCGCCGCCGTGACCATCAGGAACATCGCCGGCGCGCCGAAGAAGATCGTGCCGCCGAGCCGTGCGACCGCGTCCTGGACGCGGACGGGGTCGAACCGGCCGAACTGCGCCAGCCGCATCCCGCGCTGGAAGGCGGCGTTCATCATCACGTGGCCGCCGACGTGCGGCAGCGGCATCGCCGAGACCATGACGTCGTTCCGGTCCATCACGAACATCGTGGCGATGGCCGCCGCGTTGTGGAGGATCCCGCGATGGGTCAGCACGGCGCCCTTGGGCAGCCCCGTCGTGCCCGAGGTGTAGCAGATCATCGCCGGCGCCCCGGGATCGCAGGCGTGCGGCTCGAGCATCGCCCCCGCCGCGGTGAGCGGCTCCAGGGCCTCGGCCTCGTGCTCCTCGCCGGGCTCTCGGGCCTCGCCGCCCCAGGCGATGAGCCGCACGCCAGCCTCGCGCAGCCCCGACAGGCCCGGCACCGAGGCGGCGGTGGTGATCACGATCCCGGCACCGCAATCGCGCACCGCGTGGGCCACCTCGGGCGGCGTCAGCATCAGGTTGAGCGGGTTGAGGATGGCGCCGCTGCGGAGCACGGCGTAGTAGGCGACGACCCATTGCCAGGAATTCGGGCCGTGCAGGGTGATCCGGTCGCCGGGCATCACGCCCCGCGCCGCCAGCGCGCCGGCCAGGCGCCCGGCCGCCTGGTCCAGCTCGGCGTAGGTGAGGCTCCGGTCCTCCATCACCAGGGCGGTCCGGTCGGGATGGTGCCGGGCCAGCAGCGGCAGGAGATCGGCGAGGGTCGCGGCGATGGGAAGGGGCTTGGACGTGGTCGTGGTCGCGGACATGGGCGTGTTCCTCCGGGATTGGTCATGCGAACGGGGGCGCCGGGCCGTTCTGCTGGGCCAGTGCGCGGGAGAAGCCGGGTCGGGCCTGGAGCCGGTCCCAGTAGGCCTGGACCGGGGGCGGAAGGGTCTCGGCGAGCCCGACCGCGTGGGCGAGCATCAGGGCGTAGCCGACCGAGACGTCGGCGGCGGTGAAGCGCCCGGCGCAGAGGTGCTCGCGGTCCCAGACGGTGGCGGTCAGCACGCGCAGGCGCGCCGCGAACCAGCGGGCGTAGTCCTCGGCGACCTGCGGCTGGCGCCGCTCGGGCGGCTCCAGGACGCGGTAGCGCAGCACCAGCGTCTGCGGCACGGTGAGCGTCGCCTCGCCGAAATGCAGCCAGTTCAGGTAGGCGCCGTGATCGGGCTCGCCGGGCTCCACCGCGAGGGCCGTCAGGCCGCCGCGGGTCGCCAGGTACTGGCAGATCGCGGCGCTTTCGGTCATCCGCACGGCGCCGTCGACGAGGAGCGGCACCGTCCCGAGGGGGTTGAGCTCCAGGAAGTCCTTGCGATGCACCCGGGGCGGGAAGGGCAGGAGGTGGAGCACGTAAGGGAGGCCCAGCTCCTCGAGCATCCAGAGGACGCGGAACGAGCGGGCGCTCTGGCAATGGTAGAGCGCGATCATGCGGGCTCCCCGGCGAGCCCGGGTCCCGCGAGCCCAAGTCCCGCGAGACCAAGGGCGGCGCGGGCCTCCTCCGGGCTCGCGATCGCGCGTCCGGCCTCGCGGGCGGTGCGGGCGAGGGCCCGCACCAGCGCCCCGTTCGAGTCCGCGCGGCTGCCGTCGGGCAGGTAGAAGGTGTCCTCAAGGCCGGTGCGCAGGTCGCCGCCGAGTTCCGCCGCGCGCTGGTGCAGGGGCCAGACCTCGTCCCGGCCGATGGCCGTGACGCTCCAGCGCGCGCCCTCCGGCAGGAGCCGCAGCAGGATCGGCAGCAGCTCCGGATCGGACGGCATGCCGGATTCGACGCCCATCACCAGGTTGCAGCGGGCCCGGCCCCGGTGCAGCCCGGCCCGGCGATAGAGGTCGACGCAGCGCACGATGCCGGTGTCGAAGCACTCCCATTCGGGCTGCGCCCCGCATTCCGCCATCACGGCGAGGAAGGCCGCGACCTTCTCGGCCGGGTTGTCGAACAGCAGCGGCGGCCAGGCCCAGCCGCCCTCGCGCCGCGCCTTGAGGTAGTTGAGGCTGCCGGCGTTGCAGGCGGCGATCTCCGGCCGCAGGGCGCGCAGGCAGGCGGCCGGGCCCGCGATGTCGGGGCCGACGACGCCCGTCGTCAGGTTGATGACGACGCCCGGACAAGCGGCCCGGATCGCCGCCACCACGGCGCCCGCCACCTCGGGGTCCCACGACGGCAGGTGGCCGCGGCCGGCACCCTGGTCGCGGACGTGGACGTGCATCACCGCGGCGCCCTCGTCGAAGGCGCGCCGGGCCTCCCGGGCCATCTCCTCGGGGGTGACCGGGACCGGGTGCTGGCGCGGGTCGGTCAGCACGCCGGTCAGCGCGCAGGTGATGATCGCTTTGGCCATGTCGCTCACGGGGTGGCCTCCGGGGTGATGGTGACGAGGACCTGCCGGGCGGCGACCGCCGCGCCCGCGCGGGCCGGCACGGCCGAGACGGTGCCGGACAGGGGGGCGGCCACGCGCATCTCCATCTTCATCGCCTCGATGGTGGCGAGGAGCTGGCCGCGCTCGACCCGGTCGCCGGCGGCGACGGACACGGCCGTCAGGGTGCCGTTCATCGGCGCCCGCACGGCGCCGCCCTGCGCCGCGCCCTGCTCCGCGGCCGGCGCGCGGGTCCGGTCGAGGAGCGTGAGGCCGCCGCCGCCGAGGTCGAGATCGAGCCGGTCCCCGGATCTCTCCGCGAAGGCGTGCCGCAGGAGGCCGTCCGCCGCGTAGGACACCCGGCCGCCCGACCACGCGAGCACCGCGATCTCGTGCGGCCTCCCCGGCTGGTCGCCCGGCAGGGTGATCCGCCAGCCCTCGCCGCTGCGGGCGAGGCCGACCCGCACCTCCTCCTCGCCGCGGGCGAGGCACAGGGAGGTCGCTCGCCAGGCCGGCCCGGTCCCGGGTGCGCCGCCGGCCAGGAGCGCCGCGCCGAGCGCCCAGGCCAGGGCCGGCGTGGCGCCGGCCGACATGGTCGCGTCCCGCGCCGCGTTGACGGCGACCGAGTCCGTCGTTGACGCGCCGGCCGCGAAGTCGGGCCAGTCGAGGGCGGCGAGCAGGTAGGCCTTGTTCGTGGTCACGCCGAGCACCACCGTGGCCTCGACGGCCCGCATCAGGCGCCGGCGGGCCTCCTCGCGGTCGCGCCCCCAGGCGATCACCTTGGCGAGCATCGGGTCGTAGTACGGCGTCACCGCCGCCCCCTCGCGCAGGCCGTGATCCACCCGCGCCATCTCCGGCGGCGCCGGGCGCCACAGCCGCACGAGGCCGGTCTGCGGCAGGAAGCCGGCCGCGGGGTCCTCGGCATAGAGGCGGACCTCGATGGCGTGGCCGTCGAGGCGGACCTCGTCCTGCCCGAGGGGCAGGGGCAGCCCCTGCGCCGCGTCGAGCTGCAGGGCGACGAGATCGAGGCCCGTGACCATCTCGGTGACCGGATGCTCGACCTGGAGACGGGTGTTCATCTCGAGGAAGAAGAAGTCCCCCGAGCGGTCGAGCAGGAACTCCACCGTGCCGGCCCCGACATAGCCGATGGCCTGCGCCGCCCGGACGGCCGCGGCCCCCATGCGGGCCCGCAAGGCGGCGTCGACGGCCGGGGAGGGGGCCTCCTCGATGATCTTCTGGTGACGGCGCTGCACCGAGCAGTCCCGCTCGCCGAGATGGATCACGGCGCCGTGGCGGTCGGCGAAGACCTGGATCTCGACGTGCCGCGCCCCGACCACGGCGCGCTCCAGGAGGAGCCGCCCGCTGCCGAAGGCCGCCTGCGCCTCTGCCCGGGCTCCCGCCAGGGCCTCGGGCAGGTCGGAGGCCGCGTGGACGAGGCGCATGCCCCGCCCGCCCCCGCCGGCGGAGGCCTTGACCATGACCGGGTAGCCGATCGCCTCGGCCTCGGCCGCCAGGGTGGCGTCGCGGTCGTCCTCCCCGTCGTAGCCCGGCACGCAGGGGACCCCGGCCTCGCGCATCAGGCGCTTGGCGGAGGCCTTGTCGCCCATCGCCCGGATCGAAGCGGGCGGCGGGCCGATCCAGGTGAGGCCGGCCGCCTCGCAGGCCTCGGCGAACTCGGCGTTCTCCGACAGGAAGCCGTAGCCGGGATGGACCGCATCGGCCCCGGCGCGCACCGCCGCCGCCACGATCGCCTCGGCGCAGAGATAGCTCTCGCGGGCCGGCGCGGGTCCGATCGGGACCGCGATGTCCGCCTCGCGCACGTGGCGGGCATCGGCGTCCGCGGTGCTGTAGACCGCAACGGTGCGGTAGCCCTGGGCCCGGGCGGTCCGGATGATCCGGCAGGCGATCTCGCCCCGGTTGGCGATCAGGAGGGTGGAGAAGGTCATCGTCAGCCTCCGACCCAGGCGGGGTTCCGCCGCGCCGCGAAGGCGGCGACGCCCTCGCGGCCCTCCGGGCCGCGCAGGGCCGCGGCGAAGAGGGCGGCGGCCTCCTCGACGAAGCCGTCCCCGGGCGGCCAGGCCGCGCTCCGCAGCAGGTGCTTCGTCGTGCGCAAGGCGCCAGGGGCGCCGCGCCCGATGCCGGCGAGGATCCCGGCGAGGCGCACCTCGACCTCGCCCGGCGCGCAGGTCATGTCGACGAGGCCGATGGCGAGGCCGGCCTCGGCGTCCAGGCGCTCGCCGAGCAGGGCGAGGCGCCGGGCCCGGGCCGGCCCGAGCCGGGCCACCAGGTAGGGCGCGATCTGGGCCGGCGGAACGCCGAGACCCGCTTCCGGCAGGCCGAACCGCGCCGCGGGGGTGGCGACGACGAGGTCCGCGCAGGCGACGAGACCGAGGCCGCCGCCGAGCGCCGGGCCGTCGACCACCGCGACGACCGGCACCGGGCAGGCGTCGAGCCGCGCGAAGAGCTGCCCGCCCGCCCGGTTGAGCGCGCGCACCGGATCGTCCGGCCCGGGCGGCGCGTCGAGCGCAGGCAACGCGCCCTTCAGGTCGGCGCCGGCGCAGAAGCTGCCGTTCGCGCCCGTCAGCGTGAGCGAGCGCAGGGTCGCGTCGGCCTCGATCCCGGCGAGCAGCCCGTGCAGGGCCTCCACCATCGCGGCCGAGAGGGCGTTGCGGGTCGGGGGATCGTCCAGGGTGGCACGCAGGTGCGGGCCCTGGCGCTCGAGGGTGAGGGTCACGGCCGGGCCACTCCGAAGGTGTTGGGGTTGAGCCGCCGGCTCTCGGCCTCGCGGCAGGTGTCGAGGCAGAAGGCGAGGACCCGGCGGGTGTCGCGGGGATCGATCAGGCCGTCGTCCCACAGCCGGGCCGTGGCGAAGAGCGCGGTGCTCTCCCGGTCGTAGGCGGCGCTCACCGCCGCCCCTTGCGTCGCCAGGCGGGCCGCGTCGGGCTCGCGCCCGCGGGCCCGGGCCGCCTCCTCGCCGACGATCGTCATCACCCGGGCGGCCTGCTCGCCGCCCATCACGGCGGTGCGGCTGTTCGGCCAGGCGAAGATGAAGCGCGGCCCGAAGGCCCGGCCGCACATGCCGTAATGCCCGGCGCCGAACGAGCCGCCGATCTGGATCGTGATCTTCGGCACGGTCGCGTTGGTGACCGCCTGGATCATCTTCGAGCCGTGCTTGACGATGCCGGACGCCTCGGCCTCGGTGCCGACCATGAAGCCGGTGGTGTTCTGCAGGAACACGAGCGGCAGTCCGGCCTGGCAGCAGAGCTGGATGAACTGCGCCGCCTTCGTCGCGCCGGCGGCGTCGATCGGTCCGTTGTTGCCGAGGATCCCGACCCGGTGGCCCGCGACGCTCGCATGGGCGCAGACCGTGTGCGGGCCGTAGAGCGGCTTGAAGTCGAGGACGTCCGAGCCGTCGACCAGGCAGGCCAGCACCTCGCGCACGTCGTAGGGGCGGCGGTGGTCCGGCGGCACCGCGGCGAGGAGCGTCTCGGCGTCGTGCAGCGGCTCAGGCCCGGCGCGGGAGGCCGGGGCCGCCGCCCAGCCGATCGCCGCCACGATCTCCCGGGCGATCCGCAGCGCGTCCCGGTCGTCCTCGGCCAGGTACTCGCCGAGCCCGGTGGTGACGCAGTGCAGCTCGGCGCCGCCGAGCGCCTCGTCGTCCGCGATCTCGCCGGTCGCGGCGCGCAGGAGCGGCGGCCCGGCGAGGAAGACCTTCGAGCGGCCGCGCACCATCACGACGTAGTCGGCAAGCCCGGTCTGGTAGGCGCCCCCCGCCGTGCTCGAGCCGTGCACCACCGAGATCACCGGCACGCCCGCCGCCGAGAGCCGCGCCAGCCCGGCGAAGATGCCGCCGCCGCGCACGAACATCTCGGACTGGAGCAGCAGGTTGGCGCCGGCGCTCTCGACGAGCTGGATCAGCGGCAGCCGGTTCTGGAGCGCGATCTCCTGGGCGCGCAGCTGCTTGTCGACCCCGAGAGGATGGACCGCCCCGCCCTTGATGCCGGAATCGCTCGCCAGCACCACGCAGCGCGCGCCGGACACGAAGCCGATGCCGGCGATGCAGCCGCCGCCGTAGACCTCGTCCTCGCCGTCGTCCTCGTGCAGGCCGAGGCCGCAGAGCGGCGACAGTTCGAGGAAGGGCGCCTCGGCGTCGAGGAGCAGGCCGACCCGCTCCCGCGGCAGGAGCTGGCCGCGCGCCTTGAACCGCGTCTCGGCGCGCGCCGAGGTGGCGGCGACCCGCGCTTCCAGCAGACGGATCCGCTCGATCAGGGCGAGGTGTGCCGCCCGGTTGGCGCAGCCCTCCGGGCTGCCGGGATCCACCCCGGACAGGATCGGCGGCATCGTCTCTCTCCCTGGGTCATCGCATTATGAGCGTCGCTCATTATCTTGACAGCGCGCCGGGTCCTGTCAACTGTCGGGATCATGAATGACGAGATCCCCATTCCGCTCCGGAACCGGCCCCCCGGCCGGCGCCGGGCCCTGGTGCACAACCGCGACCGCGAGGTCGACATCGTCGCGGCCGCGCGCGCCGTGTTCGAGGAGCGGGGCTTCGAGGGCACCTCGGTGGCCGAGATCGCGCGGCGCGCGCGGGTCGCGGAGGGGACGCTCTACCTCTACGCCCCGACGAAGCGGGATCTGCTCGCCCGGGTGATCGGCGAGTGGTACGGCGCGCTGATCGGGGAGATCGAGGCCGCCCTGGCGGAGCTGTCCGGCACCGAGGCGCGCCTGCGCTGGTTCACCGCCCGGCAGTTCCGCCTGTTCGCCGAGGAGGCGGCGATCGGCCGGCTGCTGGTGCGGGAGCTGCGCGCCGCACCCGACTATCCGGCCGGCGACCTCCAGGCCCTCAACCGGCGCTACACGCGCCTGCTGACGGACCTGCTGCGCGAGGGGATTGAGGCCGGCGAGATCGCGCCCGGGCTCGACCTCGGCCTGGCGCGCGACCTGTTCTTCGGCGGCATCGAGCACGCGGGCCTCGGCGGCATGGGCGCGGGGCGCGCCGCCGGACCGGACAAGATCGATCGTTTCTTTGCCCTGTTCTGGACAGCGATCGGCGGGAGGAGAGCATGAGCGACGGACACGGCGGGACGCGCGACCTGCGCGGCGAGACCCTGCGGGGCAAGACCCTGTTCATCACCGGCGCGTCGCGGGGCATCGGGCTCGCGATCGCGCTCAGGGCGGCCCGCGACGGCGCCAACGTCGCGGTCGCGGCGAAGACCGACGCGCCCCATCCCCGGCTGCCCGGCACGATCCACAGCGCGGCCGAGGAGATCCGGCAGGCCGGCGGCGCGGCGCTGCCGCTCGTCGTCGACGTGCGCGACGAGGCGCAGGTGGCCGAGGCCATGGCCCGGACCGCGGAGCGCTTCGGCGGGATCGACATCGTGGTCAACAACGCCAGCGCCATCCAGCTGACCGACACGCCGTCGACCGACATGAGGCGCTTCGACCTTATGCATCAGGTCAACGCGCGCGCGACCTTCCTCGTCAGCAAGCTCGCCCTGCCCCACCTCAAGCGGAGCGCCAATCCCCACATCCTGACGCTGTCCCCGCCGCTCGATCTGCGGCCGGACTGGTTCGCGCCGCACCTCGCCTACACGATGGCGAAGTACGGCATGTCTCTCTGCGTGCTGGGCCTCGCCGCGGAGCTGCGCGGTCGCGGCATCGCGGCGAACGCGCTCTGGCCCCTCACGACGATCGCGACCTCGGCGGTCCGCAACGTGCTCGGCGGCGACGCGATGATGCGGGCCAGCCGCACGCCCGACATCGTGGCCGAGGCCGCCTACCGGATCGTCCTGAAGCCGGCCTCCACCTTCACGGGGCAGTTCCTCATCGATGAGGACGTCCTTCGCGCCGAGGGCGTGAGCGACTTCGCGGCCTACCGCGTCGATCCCGACACGGCCCTGGCGCCGGACCTGTTCGTCGACCCCGCCCTGGTCCGGCGGGCGGAGGCTCCGGAGGCGGTCCCGGCGGATCGGGAGGCGGGCGGCTGAGCCGTCCGGGTTCGCTGAGCTGAGCGCGAGCCCTGGCATCGCCGGGGCACGGCCGCCGAGATGCGCATCCCGGGCGGATCCGCTCGGAGGTGGCCGCGGGACCGTCCGGCGTGAGGCGGGTCTCTTCGGCATCCGGACGCCGGGAGCGGCCGGGTCAGGCCGGCCGCTCCCTCGTGTCAGGTTGCGCCGCCGAGCCTCGGAACCGGCAGACCGACGGCGGCGGTAGGTTGCTGTGGCCAGGCTGAGGCGCGGGTGCGGTCAGCCGCAAACCCGGGCGTAACCGCCGAGTGCCGGACTGAAGACCACGCGGCAGCCGCCGTCATAGGCGCTCAGGATGCCGATGCCCGAGGGATAGCCGAAGCCCAGGCCTCCGAAGCGGTGACGGTAGCCGTGGCGGTAGAAGCGCCCGTAGTCACCAAACCCACGGGACCTGAAACCGCCGTGGTATCTGAAGCCGCCGTGGTGGCCGAACCCGCCGCGTCCGAATCCCCGGGCCTCCGCATGGTCGGTAGTGCAGGCCAGCGTCGTCAGGACGATGCCGGCCGCCATCATCATCTTCGTCGAGATCGTCGTCATGGTGCGTCTCCCTGTTGGGGTGACGCCACTCTGGGTCCGATCCCGCCCTCGGACCGTGACCCAGGTCACACAGGCCTTCGGGGCTCCTCGCATCCCCCGGCTTCCTATGACGGCCGCCGGCCGCGCCCCAACCACACGTCGAGGGTCTGCGCGCGGCCGCGGATGGCCGTCGCCTGCCGCACGTCGAAGCGGTCGCCCGGTGCGTCGATGCCGGCTGCTGCCAGGAGGTCGGCACTGACGGCGAGGCGGGCTCTCGCCTCCGAGGCCACCGCGAGCAGGCGGCTCGCGACGTTGACCGTGTCGCCCGTCGCCGTGATGTGCTGGTTGGTGTCGCTGCCGAGCCGCGAGAGGATCACCGGCCCATAATGCGCGCCGATCCGCACGTCGAGGGCGCGCCCGGCGCCGGCCAGCTCGGGATCGCGCGCGATCCAGTCGGCGGTGCGGGCAACGAGGTCTTCCGCCGCCGCGACCGCATGGGCGCCGGAGGCGGGATCAGGATCGAGCGCGCCGAACACGATCATGGCGCCGTCGCCCATGAAGTTGACGACGAGGCCTCCGTGCCGGGCCGCCGTTTCATCGACGAGGTCGTGGAACGACTTGAGCACCGCGCGGGTGCGGCCCGGGCCGAGACGCTCGCTCTGGCGGGTGAACCCGGTGAGGTCGATGAACAGCACCGGGATCTCGCGGGCGATGGGCACGGCCAAGTAGGCCGGATCCCAGGCGAGGCGGTCCGCCAGCGCGGCGGGTTGCAGCCGGCGCAGCGCCGCTTCCGACCGCGCCAGCGCCGTGGCCCTGCGGCGGTCGAGGGCCTGTCGCGCGGCCGCGCAGGCCAGCGCCGGAATCCCGGCCGCCGCGAGCGGCAGGGCGGCGCTCCACCACAGGCCGCAGGCGAACGCGACGGCGCCGGCCGCCAGCCACGCCGCCAGGAGGAGGAGCACGAGGAGGATCGCCGGGCCGGGCGGTGCCAGAGCAATCAGGAGCGCGGCCGCGGCGGCGAGGCCGACGGCCGCGACGGCGTCGAGCCGCCGCACGCCCGCATCGCGGACCAGCCCACCGCCTGTCGTCAGGTGGGCGATGCCGGTCGCCAGGAGCTCGACGCCCGGCATGACCGGATCGAAGGCCGTGGCGAAGGTGTCGCTCCCGCCCAGCGCCGTGACGCCGACCACGACGATGCGGTTCGTCAGGTCGGAGAGCGGAACCGTTCCGTCGACGAGCGCGGCGGCGCTCACCGTCGGGATCGTGCGCCGCGGCCCGTAGGGACGGAGAGGGAGGTGGCGGCCGAGGTCGAGCGGGATCGTCGCGGTCCCGATTCGCACGGCATCCTGGCTGACGACCGGATCGCTCCGCGCCGCCAGGGCGGCCGCACGCAGCACGAAGGCCACGGCGACGTCCTCGCCCGTCCTCACGACGAGGGGGAGGTGCCGCGGGACACCGGCGGCATCCTCGGAGACATTGACGAGGCCGGACGTCGCCGCGCGGCCGATCTCCGGGGTCGGCCGGTGCAGCGCGGCGGCGACCGGGATGCCATCCTCGCTCGTGCTGCCGCCGAAGACGGCCGCCGCGGCCAGGACCGCCGGCACCTTGGCGAGAGCGGCGCCGAGCGCGCGGTCCGCCTCCGGCTGGCGGCCGGCTTCCAGGAACAGGACGTCGACGGCGAGGGTGCGCGGGTGTGCCGCCGCGATCGTCTCGATCAGGCGCGTCATCGCCGCGCGCGAGACCGGAAACCCTCCCTCGCGCCGAACGGCCTCGTCGTCGATGGCGACGATCACGACGTCGGCGGGTGGTTGGCGCGGTCCGGCCAGCCGCAGGCGCAGGTCCGTGAGGGCCGATTCGACGCGGTCGAGGGGCGTCGCGCGCCCGGTGACGTGCTGGTGCACGAGCCAGCCGCTCCAGCCGAGCACGGCGGCAAGGGCGACCAGCGCGAAGCGCCGGTCGCTTCGGCGGCGCCGTCTGGTCTCGGCAGTCGGCATCGGACCGACGACCGTCAGCGCCCGAAGCGCTCGAGCAGGGCCCTGACGCGCTCCTGCGGCCAGCGCCGCACCTCGAGCGGGCCCTGATCCGCGTCGACGTCGACCCCTTCGCCCGCGCCGAGCGTGACCGATGTCTCCGGGGCGCGCCGCCGCGCGACGGCGACGCGCCCCTGCGATACGAAGACCGACGTCCGGTCGCCGGTCACGTCGACGGCGTAGACGGTGCCGCGCACCGAGGCGATCGCGTGGGGCGTCAGGATCTGGAAGCCGTCCCGTTGGACACGCCGGCCCGGGGGCAGCGTGACGAGGACGGCGCGGCCGCCGAGCTCGGCGCCCTCGAGACGCCCGTCGCCGTTCCGGTCGATCGGCTGCAGCCGGCTTCCCTGCTCGGTCTCGAGCACCAGTCCATCGGTGCAGCGAAGGACGCGCAAGGGCGGATCGAACCGCGTCTCCTCGGCGCAGCGCGTCTGGGCCAGAGCCGTTCCCGCGACGAGGGTCATGGCGAGGGCGCTCGCCGCGCAGGCGAAAAATCTCATGCGGTGAACCCCTTCTGCTGCTCTCAGATCCGCGGCTGCTCGCCGATCGCGGCCAGGCGCTGGGCGGTCTTCACGGTCACACGCGAACGGCCGAGATCAATGATACCGGAGCGGCGCCAGCCCTGAAGGACGCGGTTGACGCTCTCCCGCGCCGCGCCGACGAAAGCGGCGAGTTCGTGCTGCGTCACCTGGATCTCCGAACCGTAATCCTGGGACAGCATGACCAGGCGCCGCGCCAGCCGGGTGTCGAGGGGGAGCAGGGTGGCCTCCTCCATCCGATCGCTCATCCAGCGCAGTCGCTGGCACAGGAACCCGATGATCCGGATCGCCATCGCCGCGTCGCGCGTGAGGAGGCCGAGGAAGTCCCGCCGCTCGATGACGAAGAGCTCGGTCGCTTCGAGCGCGATCGCCTCCGCCGTGCGCGGGTGGCCGTCGAGGAGGGCGATCTCGCCGAAGACGTCGCCCGGCCCGAGGAGGTTGAGCGTCACGGATCGCCCGTCGGCGGTGCCTGTTGCGATGCGGACCTGGCCGCGGCGCAGAGCGTAGAGCGCGTCGCCCGGATCGCCCTTCTGGAACAGCGTCTCGTGTCGCGCGAGGCTGCGCGTCCGGCAAAGGCCAGCGATGGCCGTGATCGCCTCCTCACCCATCTCGGCGAAGAACGCGTTGGCGGCCAGGAGCCGGACCAGCCCGTGCGGCGCGCTCATCGAATCGCCTCCCGGATCTCTACGCCCAGGCTTATGTGCGTGCTGCAGGTGCTAACGCAAGCTGCGCGGTTCGTCGGCCGCCTGGGGTCCCACGGCGCGACGTGCCGCTGTGGCGGCGGGTGCGGCCGGTCCGCCGCGAGGGCGGCATCCAGCCATGCAGGCCGGTGTCGGCGCGACCGCGATGATCAGCCGGATGCCAGCACGGCGGCCAGCCGGATCGAACGACCGCGACATTTCCGCGATGTGCAACACACGTCATGCCGGAGACATGGATGTGCAGCGATATTTTGGCAGATAATATATTGCAATCCGAACATATCAAATGTTCTGCAATGAATTAACTATTATTTAATCCAGAAAGTTCATTGTGCGACTGAAAAATGTGAATGGATGGAGCGTTGATAAAATAGCGAGTTCAGATCTGGTATCAAATATTTTCGCCATGGGGTGCCTGTGTTACGTGAGATGCTCATTTCGTTCCTGATCGACACCGATCGCGAGAACCAGGCCCTCGACGCCACCCTGGGGGAGCGGGTGCGCGTGGAGCAGCTCGACGTTGCTCTCCGTCTCGTTCCTTTCACGGTGCTCGTCAGCCTCAGCGTCGTGCAGGTCATCGTCTACCTGTTCTGGAGTCCCGCCAATCGCGCCTACCTGGCCGGGCTGGAGGCCGCCATCCTGCCGCTGGCGGTCGTGGTGCTGCAACAATGCTGGCTCTGGCGGTCGCGCCCCAAGCCGCGTGAAGTCCCCGTCTCGTTCGTCCGCCTCGCCGTCCTGGTCGCGTATGCGTATGGCTGTCTCCTCGCCTCGATTCCGATCATGCTGTTTGCCGGAGCCGATTCGCATGGCCGTCTCCTCGTCGCCTCCAGCTGTGCAGGCCTGATCGCGACAGGCATGAGCGCGGCCGTGCTGCCGCGTGTTGCCATCGGCTTCTCCAGCGTCATCATCGTCGGATCCTTCGTCGGCTTGGCGGCGACAGGAGAGCTGTTCTACACGTACGTCGCCATCCTTCTGACGTTCTATGCGGCCTTCATCTGCTTCACGATCCTCCATCTCAGCCGCCTCCTGAAGATGCGTGTCGTTGCGCAGGTCGACCTGGAGCGCCAGCAGGAATTCACCTCTCTGCTGCTCAACGAGTTCGAGGAGAATGCAAGCGACTGGCTCTGGGAAACGGACGCCGATCTCCGCCTGCAGCATGTTTCGACCAGGCTGATCGAGGTCGCCCGCTCGTCGGAGCGCCAGCTCCTCGGCTTGCCCCTGGAACGATTGCTGCTTCCTGCCGTCGCTCAGCCCGATGGGCATCCGGGTACCGTTCTGTGGGCCTGCATCGCGGAGCGCCGCGCCTTCCGCAACCTCATCCTGCCGCTCACCATCGCGGGCGAGCAGCGCACGTGGATGTTGAGTGGAAAGCCGACCTTCACCAACGGCGTCACTTTCGCGGGGTATCGCGGCGTGGGGTCCGACGTGACAGAGAAGCGGCGCTCCGAGGAGCGCCTGTCCTATCTCGCGCTGCACGATTCGTTGACCGACCTCCCGAATCGGGTCCTGTTCCAGAAGCTCCTGGAGAACGCGCGCGACCGGCTCGGAGCGAGCGAGAGTTTCGCCGTGCTCGCTCTCGATCTCGATGAGTTCAAGAGCGTGAACGACACGTTCGGGCATGCCGCCGGCGACAGGCTGCTTCGGGCCGTTGCCGAACGCCTGCGGGCCTTCGCGTCGTCGGACGTGCACCTCGCCCGCCTCGCCGGAGACGAATTCGCGGTTCTGGCGACCGGACGGGCGGCGCGGGACCGCCATACGCTCGCGGTGTTGGCCAGCGACATCGTCGAGGCGATCGCGTCGCCTTTTGCCATCGACAGCATGCGCTTGAGCATAGGGGTCAGCATCGGCATCGCCGTCGCCCCGCAGAACGGTTCCTTGGAGATCCTGCGGCGAGCCGATCTCGCACTCTACCGGACGAAGAGCGAGGGCCGCGGCGGATACTGCTTCTATGAAGCCGAAATGGACGAGCGGATCGAGGCACGCCGCGCATTGTCGACCGATCTCAGGGGCGCCCTCGACCGAAACGAGTTCCTCCTCCACTTCCAGCCCATCGTGACGACGGACGGGCGTGTCGTGTGCTTCGAAACCCTCGTGCGCTGGCGCCATCCGACGCGCGGCTTCGTCTCGCCTGCCGAGTTCATCCCGCTGGCCGAGGAAACGGGCATCATCATACCGATGGGTGAGTGGATCCTGCGGCAGGCCTGCACGATCGCGACCGAATGGCCGAGCGACATCAGCGTCGCCGTCAACCTGTCACCGATCCAGTTCCGCCACTCGGATCTGCCGCTTCTGGTCCGCTCCGCCCTGCGGGACAGCGGCCTGGCCGCCCCGCGGCTCGAACTGGAGATCACGGAGTCGGTATTCCTTGAAGCGACGCCCGCCATCAAGGCCACGCTCGCCGAACTGCGCGAGATGGGCGTGAGCCTGTCCCTGGACGATTTCGGGACCGGCTACTCGAGCCTGAGCTACCTTCGACGCCTTGCCTTCAACAAGATCAAGATCGACCAGAGCTTCGTCAAGGACCTCCCGCACGAACAGAGCGGCGCAGCAATCGTCCGCGCGATCATCGATCTGGCAACGAGCCTCAAGATGACGGTGATCGCCGAAGGCGTCGAGACCGAGGCGCAGCGCCGTTGCCTCCTGAACCTGGGCTGCCACGAGCTTCAAGGCTACCTGTTCAGCAGACCCGTTCCGGCCAAGGAGGCCGAAGCCCTGGCAAGCAGACAGGGACTTCGGCACGAGAAGATCCATGCGGCTTGAGGAAGCTTAGGCGCTGAGATTCTTGACTTCCAACGAACCCGGCGCGGGCGAAGCCGCGTGTGGAGAAGACTTGGGCCAGTAGGGAAGAAAGCCTTCGATGATGGTTCGCGGGATATCCAGCGGACGATACTGGACCGTATCCACGAACATCAGCGACTGCTCGCCTCGACCGAGCAGGCCGTTGATTTCGCTGTGGATTTCATGCGCCAGCGTCACGAATTTCCGGTTGTGGCTCGCGATGCGGACGCGGACCGAGACGGGCTCGAACTCGACCGCCTCTCGCCGGAAATCATGCTGGAACGTTTTCGTCAGCACATAGAAATCGGTCGCTTTCAGATCGAAATCGGGCATGCACGTGTTGAAGAACAGCTCTCGCGCTTTGCCTACCCAGCGCACGTAATTCGCGAAATAGACATTCCCGACCGAGTTGGTGTCGTCGTAGGTCGGGATCAGGTTCATGACAAACCATTGTCCATCGAATCCGTGCGAAGCGATCGCCTCGTCCCGGGACACGGTGACGACCACCGTCTTCACGGCAGGCTCGTCGGCCGGTACCGGCAAACGGGTCGCCGGCTCGCCGCCCAATCCGAGCAGTTCGGCGATCATCGGCAGCGCACCGATGAGACCGATGAGCGGCGCCATGGCCAGAAACAGCCAGTTCGGTGCGACGTAGCCGGTGAAGAATATCAGGCCGGCGACCAGACCGATCATGTAGCTGAGGACCGGGTCGTAGCGCCGGGACGCCCCGAGCGTCTCGCAGACGAGGCAGGCCGCCCCTCCGACGAGGATCGTCGCGAAGGGCATCATCAAGTACATCAGCGACAGATTGAGCTGGCTCGCAGCGACCGCAGCCGCGAGGGCTGCGAGCAGGATCCAGATCGGGGACGACACCAGAGCTGCCGGCACGAAGGCGAGGAGCGGTGAGTTGCTGCGCGTCGTGATGGCCATCATCAGCCAGCGCGTCGCGCAATAGAAGCTGTCGATCGTGGTGGCCGCCGCCACGACCGTCCAGATCAGGAAGGCAACCGTCACGCCGGTCAGGTGATCCCGTGCGATCGCCTGCGCGACGGCGGCGTACGCGCCCGGCAAGCCATCGGACGACAGGACCGGTTCACCGAGGCCCGCGGCGGAAGCGAGCAGGGCGTTGATCGTCAGCAGGCCGAGGAAGAGGATCGCTCCGGTCGCGTAGGCCAGCCGGACGGAGGCGCCCGCCCGCTGGATCTCGACCGCGCGTTGCCACTGCTGCACGTCCATCCACGGGCCGAGCAGAAAGCCGACCAGCGAGGGAAGCGCGAGGCCGTAGAAGCGCGCGTCGAAGGACGAGATCGGAACTCCCGAACCGCCAAGCCCTGTCGCCACCCCTGCGAGCGCCACGAGGCCTGCGCACACGGCGGGGATCAGGGCGATGCCGTGCAGGGTCCTGATGCTGCGAAGCGGCAGCGCATGGCCGATCGAGCAGGCCACGAGGACGAGCGCGATCAGGCCGAACACGGTCTCGCGCCCGAACACGGGTGTCCAGGCATAGGCGGCGAAGCCGAAGATCGTGATCGCAACTGCGAGGAACTGACAGGCGAGGAACAGGACGGCGTAAGGCCCCTGAATGGTGGCCGTGATCTTGTCGGGGCTTCGCCCCGGTGCACCAAGGATCCACCCGAACAGGCCCAGACCGACGGCATTCGGCACAGCGAACGCCACAAATCCGAGCCAGCCGTATGTCAGGGTGACATGGATCGCATAGAAGAAGCCGAGCCCCCAAAACCACGACAGAGCGATCGTCGGCGCCCAAGTCGCTGAGCGAAGGAATTGAGACAGCATTTTGTCCTACGAGTCCGTAATGCGGGCGCGAGCCTGGTGAACCGAATCCGCTGCGGGGAAATGGAAATGCCGGATGACACCTCGGTAAGAGACAAGCCCTGCCGAGACGCTCGGCCGATCGCCGCCGCACCGTCTAGCTGTAGAGCATCTTTCCGTGTCAGGTAAGTCTCAAGCGGGCAGTCTCTCCCCGTCCCGTTTCTTCCAGATACCTTCTGTCATACCGTTAGTCACTGCAGGATACGACAGCGATTACGCTCCGGATGATTTGAATATTCTGGATTTTCGACACAATGAGGCGCCAATCCGGGACGCGGGTTTCCGAGAAGGAGCGCCAGATGCTATCAAGTGTTATTCATTTGGAAGAGCCGAGTAGAAATTGTCATAGTCGATGACATATTGTCGGTGATTTTCTGCCTGCCCCATGTCGGGGACGGAACTGGGCGGGTCACGGATCGGTGATTTCTGCTCATTTCACGTGGATGAATGTGGACTGTATCGGACTGGTGATGGATTGAATCATCCTCCCCCTCGTTGACGAGATGTACATTCCTTTTTCGATGTCCGATTGTAGCGTCGAGCGCATCGTTGAACGGTACGCGGACTGCGTGGTCATCCCAGTTCGGCTGGAATCAGCGAGCGGTCGGTGGCCTGACGACGGGCGCGCTGCGCTGCGGTGTCGCTGACGAACACGGTGCCGTCCGCGGCGATCGCCGTGCCGCCGGTCGGCGGCGTGTCGGCGATGATTGCGACGGACGCGGCCAAGGTCGTGAGGGCCGTCCCGGGATCGTCGAGCAGGCGCGTCGGCACGCGCCAGAGCGGGTCGGAATCCACCAGCCGCGCGACACCATGAAGGAGCCGGCTTCGCTCGGCGAGGTCGGCGGTGGCGTAAATCGAGCGGTCGAATCAGGGGCGGGCCGGTCTTTCGCGTTGCTCCGACCACGGGACGCTCCCGGCGTGAGTTCAAGGCCGCTGCCTACGCCTGTCCAGACGGGCAGCAGTGATGTGCGCCAGGGCCGGGCTGCCGAAGCCCCGGGATTCGTCGCGGCGGTCGCAACGTCCGCATCGCGCAGGAGCGGCGCACCGTCGCCGAACAAGCCCCCGGAGCCTTGGTTCAGGACTTCGATCCGCGCGCGCCACACGTCGATCGTATGCGTCTGCTGCGCACGGACGCTGCCAGTGGCTGCGGCGAGGACAATGCTGGCAAAGACAAGTCGGTAAAACATCTGATGATCTCCGAACAAGGGCCGTTTGCGAGGGGCGGCACCTGATTCAGATGTAATAAATTTACATAAGAAGCAAATTGTCACCGGATATGCGTGGGTGCATACGTTCATGTTGGTGAGATATGCGAAGGTGTCTGATTGGCGTGATCTTCCATGCAGGGCTGCCCGCAAAGATCGGAAAGGTGCCTGCGTCCTTCTCTCGCGGCTTGTAGGGAGAGGAGGCCGGCGCCGGTCAATCCCCGTCGTACCCGGGCCGCCTTGCACCTCCCAGGCGCAGGCTGTCCCGGGTGGCGGGAGCCGGTCAGCCGTGTCCCCGTCCGGCACCTCGTGACCGCGGCCTGGGTTGGCGGCAGGCGGGCCCGGAAGGTGGACCGGTCACGGCCACCGTCGACGCGGTGTTCGCCGCGACCGGCCCGCGCATCCGCCGCATGCCGCTCCTCGAAGCGTCGGTGGGATGCTCCGGGGACTGCCCCTCCGAAATCGAGGAGCGGACCTCGCTCTGGGCGACAAGAGCAGGGCTCGCGCGGACCGCCACCGCGCCGGTACCTGCTTCCGCGGCGGGGCACCGGCTCGCCCCGCACTCTCGGGTACGGAACGTCGGGTCGGCACGAATGATTCCAGCGACCACTAGACGACCGGTCTAATTGCGCCTATGTCAGCGTCATGGCACACGTGAGCGGCAACACCGACACCCGGCAGGGCATCCTCGACACCGCTCACCGGATCGTGGGCGCGAAGGGCTTCTCCGGCGTCGGCCTCAATGAGATCCTGGCCGCGGCCGGGGTCCCGAAGGGCTCGTTCTACCACTATTTCGGCTCGAAGGAGGCCTTCGGCGAGGCGTTGCTGACGGGCTACTTCGAGGATTACCTGGCTGATATCGATGCGACCCTCGCGGAGCCTGGCCTCAGCGAAGCCGAGCGCCTGATGAACTACTGGCGCAAGTGGCAGGCGACGCAGGGCAGCATCGACTACCAGCGCAAGTGCCTCGCGGTGAAGCTCGCGGCGGAGGTCTCGGACCTGTCCGAACCCATGCGCCTCGCGCTCAAGGCCGGGACGGCCGGGATCATCGACCGGGTGGCCCGCGCCATCGAGGCGGGCGCCGGCGACGGCTCGCTGCGGGTCGAGGGCACTCCGCGCGAGGTCGCCGAGACGCTCTATCACCTGTGGCTCGGCGCGAGCCTCATGGCGAAGATCGAACGCACCGATGCGCCGTTCGAGGCCGCGATGGCCGCGACGCGGCGCATCCTCAACCTGCAACCAGCCTGACCGCGGCAGCCGGGGCGACACCCGCTCATGTTCGCTGTCTTTCGAGACGACCGGTCTACTCAGACGCAATCACGAGGAGAAGAGGTCATGACCTTCCAACCCACGCACGGTGTCATCCCCTACCTCCTGCTCGCCGAACTCGGGGCCGCCCTGTTCAGCGGCTCAGGGGCCTCGGCCGACGAGCGCATCACCCTGGAGGTCATCGGCGCCGTCCGCATGGCCGCGCCCCAGGAGATCCGCCGTGCCTACGCGGCGCTTGAACGAACCGAAGTCCGGCAAGCGCGCGAGAAGACCGCGGAGCGCAGCGCCGACAGGGCGTTATCCCACCGCAACTGACCGGCTCGCGAACGAAGGCGCGGACCGCCCGGAACGGCGTCCCCGGCGACCCACCGACTCACTCCCCCTCCACCAAGGAGAGCAACGATGAAGATCCTGATGGTGCTGACCTCCCACGACACGCTTGGTGACACCGGCCGGAAGACCGGCTTCTGGCTGGAGGAACTCGCCGCTCCCTACTACGTGTTCAAGGATGCGGGCGCCGAGGTCGTGCTCGCATCACCCAAGGGCGGCCGTCCGCCGCTCGACCCCAAGAGCAGCGAGCCGGGCTTCCAGACGGACCTGACCCGCCGCTTCGAGGCCGATGCCGAGGCCGACGCTGTCCTGGCGGACACGGTCCGGCTCGACGGGCTCACCCACGACGGCTTCGACGCCGTGTTCTATCCCGGGGGCCACGGACCCCTCTGGGACCTGGCCGAGGATCCCGCCTCGGTACGGCTGATCGAGACGACGCTCGCGGCCGGCAAGCCCGTCACCCTGGTCTGCCACGCCCCCGGCGTCCTGCGTCATGCGACGGCACCCGGCGGGAAGCCGCTCGTCGAGGGCAGGGACGTCACCGGCTTCACGAACACCGAGGAGGAGGCCGTGGGCCTCACCCGGGTGGTCCCCTTCCTCGTCGAGGACGAGCTCAAGCGGAACGGCGGCAAGTTCTCGAAGGCCGGTGACTGGGAGCCGTACGTGGTCACGGACGGCTTGCTGATCACCGGGCAGAACCCGGCCTCGTCGGGACCGGCGGCCGAGCGCCTGCTCCAGCGCCTCGCGAGCGCCTGACGCCCGCGAGCTGCGCACGGTGGAGACAAACCCCAGGCACGCTCGGCTGGATGCCGAGCGTGCCTGGGGCCTGTTTGATTGGATCCCACGGATTTGACACCCTCTTCGTCCTTCCGGGCTCTGCTGCGCGGCCCCGGAATGACGAAGAGGGTGTTCATACTGTCCGGCAAACCAAACAGCTCTGAGTTTTCATACCGGGGTTTCATGCCGGCAGAAGGCCCGAGGCGCGGTAGCTCTCGATCAGGGTGTCGAACTGCGAGATGTCCGAGCGGCTTCTCGCAAAGAGCTGGGCACCCGACACGGCGGCGAAGATGGCCCGCGCCCGCGCCTCGCTCTCCTCGGGCGTTACCATCCCGGCCATGACCAGCACCTTGCCGAGCCACGCGATGTTGACGTCGGCGAAGCCCTGGGTCTCCCGCTGCACGACCTCCGGCAGGTTGGCGTATTCCGCCGACATGAAGCTGCAGAGGCAGAGCCTGTTGCCGTCCTCGAGCGACCGGCGGAAGGTGTTGGGGTAGAGGTGCAGGCAGCGGACCGGGTCGGAGGTCTCGGCCAGCATCGTGTCCAGCTCGGCCGCCGTGTCCTCCCAGTAGCGCCTGGCCACGGCCGCACCGAGATCGGCCTTGCTGGCGAAGTGGTGGTAGATGCTCGCGGCCTTGATGCCGACATCGGCGGCGAGGTCGCGGTAGCTCAGCCCACCGTAGCCGTGCGCCTGCGCGGTCTTCCTGGCAGCGGCCAGGATCGCCTCCCTTGCATTCGCGCTCACTCCAGCCTCCGCATCGAGTCCAATCAACCTATAGGTCGTTAGTTAGGGGTTGACGGCCCGGAAATCCAGGCCTAAGACGAATCTGCCTAACGACAGGTAGGAATGTGCCATGACCCACGACATCATCTTCTCGGATGCGACCGGACTGGCTGCGCTGATCCGCACCAAGCAACTCTCGCCCGTGGACGTCGTGAGGGCGCATCTCGACCGGATCGAAGCCGTGGACCCCAAGGTGAACGCCATCGTCACCGTCGCGGATAATGCGCTCGACGCCGCGAAGGCGGCGGAAGCCGCCGTCCTGGCGGGCGAGGAGCTCGGTCCCCTGCACGGCGTGCCGTTCACCGTGAAGGACTCCATCGACACCGCCGGCGTGTTGACCCAGCGCGGTTCGCCGATCTTCAGGGGCCGCGTGCCCGACGCTGACGCGACAAGCGTCGCGCGCATGAAGAAGGCCGGCGGCATCCTCCTCGCGAAGACCAACCTTCCCGAGTTCTCCTACTGGCTTGAGAGCGACAACCTGCTCTCCGGCCGCTCGAACAACCCCTGGAACCTCGACCGGACGCCCGGCGGTTCGAGCGGCGGCGAGTCGGCGGCCATCGCGGCCGGCATGTCGCCGCTCGGCCTCGGCACCGACCTCGCCATCTCGGTGCGCGGCCCGGCCGCGCAGACCGGCATCGTCTCGCTGAAGGCGACCCACGGGCGTGTGCCGATGACCGGCATCTGGCCGCGGGCGCCGCGCCGCTTCTGGCACGTCGGCCCGATGGCGCGCAGCATCCGCGACCTCGCGCTCGCCTTCTCGCAGCTCGCCGGCCCCGACGGTGAGGATGCGTTCGCGACCAGCACCGTCCCGTTCGACGCCGGTGCAGGCGTCGCGCCGGACCGCGCGCTTCGCGTCGGCTGGATGGTCGGTCCCGGCTTCGGCCCGATCGACGCGGAGGTTGCGGCGACCGTCCAGGCGGCGGCCGAAGCCTTCAGGGGCATGGGGATCCACGTCGAGCAGGTGAGCATCCCGGCGCTGGAGCGCGACTTCGCCCTCGACGTGTTCAACAAGCTCCACGTCATGGAGATGAAGCCGGCGTTCCGGGAGGCGACGGCGGGCCGCCGCGCCGACGAGCTCTACAAGATGGCCAGGACCATGCTGTCGCTGCCCGACACCTCCATGGCGGACTACGTCGCGGCCGAGCAGGCGGCGGAGCGCCTCCGGGACGGCTACGCCGCCTATTTCCGGAACTTCGACGTTCTCCTGACCCCCGTGCTGCCCGTGCCGGCCCACGAGCACGGCATCCGTGCACTCGTCGTCAACGGAGAGACCGTGGACCTGACCTACCTCCAGGGCGCGACCGTGCCCCTCAACGTGACGGGCCTGCCGGGTCTGTCGATGCGCTTCGGGACGAGCCGCGAGGGATTGCCCATCAACGTGCAGCTGGTCGGCAGTTGGCAGGCCGAGTCGACGATCCTGCACGCCGCCTCGCTGCTGGAGGGCGTGAGCCCGGTCCGCGGCCTGCACCCGACCCTCTGACGGGAGGAAGCGTGCCGGGGAGCGCGCCGCGGTTCCCGGTCGGAGCGGACGCACGCACGGCCCACCACCTGCCTCGTCCAGGTCGGCATCGGGCATGGGTACGCCCGCCCCGCTTTCCCGGGACGGCCTCCACCTGACCGTGCAGAGCTGAGGCTCGCACGGCCAGGTCGTCGCCCGCGACCGGGACGTGGTGGCCGGCAGCACGCGGCGCCTCGCCGCCCGAACCGCCATTGAGCGTCAGCGACCCTCGCCGCCGAGAACCAGGCGGAGCGAGCGGGCAAGCTCGTCGCGGCGGTAGGGCTTGTTCAGCACCGGAAGGTCGCCCTGTCCGATGACCTGCCCCTCGTCGAGGTTCGCGACGTAGCCCGAGGTGAGCAGAGCCTTGATGCCGGGCCTCAGCTTCTGCGCCTCGACGGCGAGCTGCGACCCGTTCATGCCGCCCGGCATCACCACGTCCGAGAACAGGATGTCGATGCGCTCCACGCCCTTGAGGTACTCCAGCGCCTCGGCGGCGTTGCGGGCGACGACGACCCGGTAGCTCAGCTCCTCCAGGCTCTCGACCGCCATCGCGAGCACCTGCTCGTCGTCCTCGACCAGCAGGACCGTTTCGCCCGCGCCGGCCCGGCGCAGGGGCAGGGCCGCGGCCGGCCCGGTCCCCGCCTCGTCGCCGGCCGGGTCGGCGGAGCGCGGGAAGTAGAGGCTGACCGTGGTGCCCCGGCCGAGCTCGGACTCGATCTGCGCGAACCCGTTGGCGCTGCGCGTGAAGCCGTAGACCTGGCTCAATCCGAGCCCCGTCCCCTTGCCGACCTCCTTGGTGGTGAAGAACGGCTCGAACACGCGCTGGAGCTTGTCGGGCGCTATGCCGCTGCCGGTGTCGCTGACCGACACGACCACGTACGGACCGGGCGAGATCCCCTTCTCGGCGACGGCGGCCGTTCCGAGGCGGACGTTGCGGCTCGCGACGGCGATGCGGGCGTGCCCGTCGCCTCCCTCCATCGCGTCGCGCGCGTTGACGACGAGGTTCAGCACGGCCGCCTCGAACTGCGCCGGGTCGATGCGGATCGGGTCCAAGGCCGGGTCGAGGTCGAAGACGAGCTCGACCGCCCCGCCCGCCGCACGCTCGGCCAGCGGCTTGAAGTCCAGCAGCAGGCGGTTCGGGTTGAGGGTCTGCGGGCGCAGCATCTGCCGGCGCGAGAAGGCGAGGAGCTGCTGCGTGAGCTGCTCGCCGCGCCGCGCGGCGCCCATCGCCGCCTCGGCCAGCCGCTTCACCCGGTCGATCTGCTCGGGCCGGCGCAACATCATGTCGAGGCCGCCGACGATGACGGTGAGCAGGTTGTTGAAGTCGTGGGCGACGCCTCCGGTCAGCTGCCCGATGGCCTCCATCTTCTGGGCTTGGCGCAGCGCCTCCTCGGTGAGGCGCTGGTCGGTGCGGTCCATCAGGATCCCGGCGATGCGCAGCGGCAGGCCGGCGTCGTCGTGCTTGATCTGCCCCCTCAGCGCGATCCAGCGCACCTGCCCGTCGGCGCGCCGGATGCGGCACTCGAGGTCGAGCTTGCCGGTCTCGAGGGTCGCCGTGAAGGCGCGCTCGACGGTCTCGCGATCCTCCTCGACGATGTGGGCGAGGAAGCTCTCCCGGTCCCAGCGCGGTCCCGTCCCCTCGTACCCGAAGACGGCGTTGAAGCGGGGCGAGCGGCGCGAGGCGCCGGTGCGGTAATCGAGATCCCACGAGGCCAAGCCGGCGGCGTCGAGCGCGAAGGCGAGGGTCTCGTGCGCCGCCTCGACCTCGCGGGTGCGCTCGGCGACCCGGCGCTCCAGGTCCTCGTTGGCGAGCCGGAGCTGCTCCTGGGCCCGCTCGCGTTCCAGCAGGTGTTCCCGGGCCTGGTACTGGCGGCGGCGCGCCCGCAGCGCCGACGCCGCGGCGCTGGCGAGCGTCTCGGCGTTCACCGGGCGCTCCAGGAGGACGACGTTCCCGAGCCGGGCGAGCAGGCGCGACGCGGGCTCGGAGCGGCGCCCGGCCTGGCGCGTCGCGAGCACGATGAAGGGGAAGTCGGACCAGGGCGGCTGCGCGTCGAGCCAGGCGAACAGGTCGTCCGTCCGGCCTTCGCCGAGCGCCTCCTCCGTGACCAGCGCGGCGCCCGCACCGGCCTGGAGGCAGGCGAGCCAGCCCGAGATGTCGGGACAGGCCTCCGCGCGCGTGCCTGCCCGGTCGAGCACCTGTTCCGCGACCTGGGCGTCGCGCCCGCGCGGCGCCAGGATGAGGACGCGCTCCTCGTCGGCCGGCGCGGTCACCGGGCCCCGCCGTCGGACGGGGCCCGGCCCGTCAGCATGGCCACCTCGCCGCGGTAGGACGGCAGGCCCGTGAGCACGCCCTCGAAGTCGCCGAGGGACTCGCCCACCTGCAGCCCGCTCGCGGACAGCCTCAGCTCCCGGATGGTGCGCTCGTGCGCATTGACCCGGCTCTTCACCACGGAGAGCGCGGTGCGCACCTGCCCCTTGGCCTCGAAGAAGCGGAACAGCAGGATGCAGTCGCTGAGGTAGCTCAGGTCGACGTCGGTGCGCACCTCGCCGACGACACCGTGCTGGCCCAGCACCAGCATCGTCGTGACGCCCTGCTGGTTCAGGTAGCTCAGGAGCTCGTGCATCTGCAGCAGCAGATACTGCTCGCCCGGCATCGCGTGCAGGTAGGCGTTCAGGCTGTCGATGACGACGAAGGCGGACCGCTGCTCCTCGACGGCTTCCCTGACCAGGGTCGCGAACTCGCCCGGCGAGAGCTCGGCGGGGTCGATCTGCGTGATGGTCAGCCGGCCGGCCTCGACGTGGGATCCCAGGTCCATGCCGAGCAGTGACGAGCGCGCCAGCAGGGTCGCGAGGCCCTCGTCGAACAGGTAGTAGGTCGCGCGTTCGCCGCGCTCCAGTGCCGCCAGCATGCACCGGATGGCGGTCGTGGTCTTGCCGACGCCGGAGGGGCCGAGGAGCAGCGTGTTGGTTCCCGGCACCAGGCCGCCGCCGAAGAGCATGTCGAGCTCGTCCGAGCCGGTCGACCTGCCCTTCGGGTCGAAGCTCGCGTGGTGCTCGGCGGCGACCAGGCGGGGGAACACCCGCACGCCGCCGGTCTCCAGGGCGAAATCGTGGTAGCCGCCGCGGAACTTGATGCCGCGCATCTTCACCACGCGAAGCCGCCGCCGCTCCGACCCGTACTCGCGCGCCAGCTGGTCCAGGGAGAGGACCCCGTGGGCGATGCTGTGGAGCTGCACGTCCCCGGTCTCGGAGGTCTTGTCGTCGAGCATCAGCACGGTGCAGGCGCGCTTGGCGAAGAACCTCTTCAGCGCGAGGATCTGGCGCCGGTAGCGCAGCGGGTTCTGGGCGAGCAGGCGCAGCTCGGAGAGGCTGTCGAACACCACGCGATCCGGCCTCAGCTCGTCGACCCGCGCGATGACCTCCCTGACGGTCTCGCCGAGCTCGACCTCGGACGGGTGCAGGATCGACTGCTCGCTGTCGGGGTCGAGGCCCATATCGTCGACGAGCTCGTAGACCTCGATGCCGTCGAGCGACCAGCCGTGCGTCGCCGCCGCCGACCGGAGCTCGTCGGCGGTCTCGGACAAGGTGACGTAGAGGGTGCGCTCGCCCCGGGCGAGGCCGTCCCGCAGGAACTGCAGCGCCAGCGTCGTCTTGCCGGTCCCGGGCGTGCCCTCCAGCAGGTAGAGCCGGCTCGGCGTCAGGCCCCCGCGCAGGACGTCGTCCAGGCCCGGCACGCCGGTCGAGATCCTTGGGCCCTCGCCGGCCGGCTGGCTCGTTGCGCTATCGGTCATGGTCTCGGTCGAGGCTCCGTGGCGAGGGGCAGGCCCCGGCGGACCGGCACGGTAGCGGCTCCCCAAATCCTTGTCAGCGCTCGCGAGGACGCATCGTGGGGATCCCCGAAGGCGTGCCGCGTGGCGGGCGGTGCTTCCCGTCACGCGGCACGCGCGGAGCCGACATTCCCATCATGGCCCGCCTCCTGAGGCGGGGCAGGGCGCGCGACTGCCGCCACGGGCTCCACGCACGGGCTCCACGGCGGCGTCGCTACGCCGGCAGGCGGAGGGCGAGCGCCGCGGCACCCGGGGGCGTTCGCGGGCGCGGCATCGCCGCGGCCGGGCAAGGCGGCGGATCGTCGTCATCGTCCTGGCGTCCGGGGCGGCCGTATCGGCGCAGGCTCGCGAGACCGCGCGCCCGCTGGCGCGGCGGCTCCCGCCGCGCCGGGACGGCGATGGCCTCGCGGTCGAGCTGGGCCAGGACCGCCAGCACGGTGTCCACCGACACAGGCTCGGCCCGGCAGCCGGCCAGGCAGCGCAGGCCCGGCGCGTTCTCCAGGGCGCAGGCGTCCGAGGCCCACGACGCGAGGACTGCGCGCTTCTCCCCGCTGGTCAGGTGCGGGTGCGCCAGAACCTCACGCGGGTGCCGGAACACGTCGCCGGGCGCCACGAGCGCCTGCCATGCCTCGAACGACGCGGGCTGACTGCCGGGCGGGTTCATGAGACCGGAATGGGTGAGATGCGTCTCCATCGTCGACACGGGTCATCCTCCCTGATGGTGCGGGACGTTCCACGAGAACGGGCCGGGGAGGGCGCGCTCCCCCGGACCATCCATTCGCTGTCGCGGGGCTCAGGCCACCCTGGCGCGGTCCTCGACCTGGGCCGGCGCGTTGTCCTGCCCGATGGCCGCCTGGGCGCCGCCGATCGCGATGCGGCGGGGCTTCAACGCCTCCGGCACCTCACGCTTGAGATCCACGGTCAGCAGACCGTGCTCGAGGGATGCGCCGATGACCGTCACGTGGTCGGCCAGGTTGAAGGTCTGACGGAACGCGCGCGCGGCGATGCCGCGGTGCAGATACTCGTGCCCCCCGTCCTTGTCCTTCCTCTGCCCGGTGACGAGCAGCGTGGTGTCGTGCTGGGTGAGCTCGATCTCGTCCTGGGAGAAGCCGGCGACCGCCATGGTGATGCGGTAGGCGTCATCCGCCACCTTCTCGATGTCGTAGGGCGGCCACTGCGTCGACGGCTCGATCCGGGCGGCCTGGTCGAGCATCGAGAAGAGGCGGTCGAAGCCGACCGTGGAACGATAGAGCGGCGCGAAGTCGTAGGTCCTCATGACCACATCCTCCTTGCGAGCAACGTGATGACGAGGGCCGCCAGACACCTCTCGTCCGGCGCCCACCATGCGAGCCCATGCGGGCCTCGCACGCGCGTAACGCGGATGATCGGACGTCGTTCCGTTTTCGCAAAATTTTTCGGGGCGGGGTCCCGTCACTGCGCAAGCGCACTCCGGATGTGACGGTGACGGGCGGCGGCGAGAATCCGGAGGGCTGTGGGCGTCCCCAGGTCCGCGTATCGGTTGCGCCCACCTTGCCCGACGTGGAAGAATATCGGCACAGTTATGATGATTTTTATCCGAGATTTAATTGAAAACCCATATTTTGAGGGCAATGTGCTGCGCCCAAAGCATTTCGATCGCGCTACGATCATGTTGCGATGCATAATATTATGCGATATATTTCTAAATATACAGGTCAAATGGCAAGAATATTTGAGGAAATTCGCTATTAGATTTTTATCTTTTTGCAAGTAATTGAATTGAGATAAATCATCTACAAAATCATACAATAATGCACTCGCCGTTGATTATTCCTGCCAGAAGCAGAAGAGGCTTGCACAGCTTGTCGAAATCCGGCGGCCGATGCGACTACGCCAGATCAGCCGGGCGCTGCGTATGCCAATCCGTGACCTGCTGGATCGCGTGGCCGGCACGGCACAGGAGGGCCTCCGACAGATGGGGCCCGACGAGCTGCACGCTCAAGGGCAGGCCGGCGGCGTCGATGCCCGCCGGCAGGGTGATGGTCGGGCTGCCGGAGAAGTTGAACGGCGCGGTGAAGCGCAGGATGCGCAGCAGCACCTCCGGATCCTGGCCGTACTCGCCCATTCGCGCGAGGCTCGGGACCGGCACCGGCATGGTCGGCACCAACAGGAGGTCGACTTCCTCGAAGAGGGTGGTCAGGGCGCCCGAGAAGGCGAGCCGGTCGTGGTAGATCGCGCCGAACTCCGGCCCGGTGACGCGCCGCCCCTGGTCGATGAGCCCCGCGAGATCCGGGCCGTAGTCCGCCGCCCGTGCCGGATAGGTCTGCTGGTGGGCGAGCGCCGTTTCGACCGAGCAGAACGGGATCCAGCCGCGCACGAGATCGCCGCTCGCCGGAACGTCGATCTCGCGGATGCGTGCGCCGCACGCGCGCAGGACCGCTTCGGTCTCGTCGAGGGCGCCGATCACCTCCGGATCGATGCCGTCGGTGACGAAGCGCCGATCGATGCCGATCGTGACGCCGCGAATCGGTCGGCTGATCGTGCCGAGGTAATCGTCGACCGGCGCCGGCACGGCGGTCGGATCGCGCGGATCGGCTCCCGCGATGACGCCGAGGATCGCCGCCGCGTCGGCGGCGCTGCGGGCCATCGGGCCGACATGATCGAGGGAGGCCGCCAGGGGGAAGACGCCGTGGCGGCTCACCCGACCCCAGGTCGGCTTGATGCCGGTCAGCCCGCAGGTCGCGGAGGGAAAGCGGATCGAGCCGCCGGTGTCGGAGCCGAGCGAGCCGTAGCAGAGTCGCGCCGCGGTGGCGGCGCCCGAGCCGGTCGAGGATGAGCCGAGCCAGTGGCCGCGGCCCCAGGGGTTGAGCGGGCCCGGATTGTCCGGATGATGGCTGGTGTAGGCGCCCTCGGTCATCGCGAGCTTGCCGAGGATCACCGCGCCGCCCTGCTCCAGCCGCTCGACCACGGTGGCATCGGCCTCGGGCACGGTGTCGCGACGGATCGTCGTACCGGCACCGGTCGGCGCGAAGCGCGTGTCGCACAGGTCCTTGATGCCGAGCGGCACGCCGTGCAGCGGCCCGCGGCTGATGCCCAGCGCAGTCTCGCGGTCCGCCCGCGCGGCGGCCGCGAGCGCGTGCTCTGCCGTCACCGTGGTGTAGCTGCGGTATTCGCCGTCGAGGGCATCGATCCTGGCGAGCATCGCGGTCGCGACCTCGACGGCGCTCACCTGCCGCCGACGGATCGCCTCGGCGATGAAGACCAGTGACTCGTCGTGCAGGGTCGCGGACATCGGCGGTTTCCCTCTCGGTCGGTCGCATCCTGTCAACAGAGCGCTGGCTCGTCTGGCTCCCACGGGCCATTCGGCTTGGCCCGAGCTGTCAGAACCTGGAATGCGCTGGCACCGGTATTGCGTGGGTGCGGACGCGGCGCCCTCGTCGACGCCGCCGAACGCCGGAGGGACAGTCATGGCATCGCTCACCGCCTCGCCGCGATCGGCCTTCGCCCCGCAACCTTCGCCCGCGCCGATCACGACCTTCGACACCACCGTGCTCGCCGAGAAGTACCGCTTCTCCTACTGGCGCGACGCGATCTGCGCCCATCTGAGCCCGTCGGAAACGGTGCAGAGGATCCCCGGCCAGCCTTTCGCGGCGCGGCTGCGGAAGGTGGCGTTGGGCAAGGTCAATGTCTGCGACATCCGGTTCTCGCCGATGGCGAACCGCCGCGACGCCGCCTGCCTGCGGCAGAGGCCGGACGACGACGTCTTCGTGGCTCTGATGAAGACCGGCACCGGCCGGCTGGTGCAGGACGACCGCTGCGCCCTTCCGTCCGTCGGCGACCTGGTGATCTACGACTCGGCGCGCCCCTTCCTGTGGGAGTTCGAGCAGGACACCCGGATGATCATCGCGCGCATCGCGCGGCGGCAGATGGCGGCGCGCCTGCCGGATCTTCCGCACCTCGCGGCCCGGGTCATCCGGCCCGGCCAGCCGCTCGCCTCGATGATCGCCCACACCATGACCGACATCGTCGAGCTCGAGGCACCGCTCAGCGAGAGCTGCTCGCAGCGCCTCGGCATCTCGTTCCTCGAGCTGCTCGCCGCCTCGCTGGAGGCGAGCCTGACCGCGCCGGGACGCCGGGTCGCCGACGAGGACCTGGTGCGCCAGGCCAAGACCTTCCTGCTCGCCCATATCGAGGAACCCGACCTCGACCTGACGACGGTCGCGGACCGCCTCGGCGTGTCCCTGCGCACCCTCTGCCGCGCCTTCGCGGCCGACGGCACCACGGCGATCCGCTGGCTGTGGCAGCAGCGGCTGGCGCTGGCCCACCGGCTGCTCGAGGAGGGACGGGCCCGCAACGTCGGGCAGGTGGCGATGCAGTGCGGCTTCAGCGACTTCTCGCATTTCAGCCGCGCCTTCAAGAAGACCTACGGGGTCATGCCGAAATCGGTACTGCGGCCGGCGGCGGGCTGAGCGCCGGTCGGGCGCGATGCGCCCCGGGAGACGGGCCTTTCCCGATGCGGCGGCTCTCAGCCCGCCAGCGCGACCGCCGCCCGCTCGGCCACCAGGATCACCGTCGCGTTGAGGTTGGCCGAGATCATCCGCGGGAACACCGAGGCGTCGGCGACGAACAGGCCGTCCAGCCCGTGCACCTCGAAGCTGCGCGGGTCGACGACGGCCCCGGGATCGGAGCCCATCCGGCAGGTGCTCGACGGGTGGTAGAGCGAGGCGAGGTGGCCGCGCACGTGCCGGGCGAGGCCTTCGTCGTCCAGGCATTCGGCCGAGGGGCTGAGCTCGTGGGCGATCACCTCGGCGAGCGGGCCCGCCGCCGCGATGGCCCGGTTGATCCGCACCCCCTCGATCAGGGTGGCGAGGTCGCAGTCGCCCTCGTCACCTAGGTAGCGCGGGTCGATCGCCGGCGCCATGATCGGGTCGGCGGAGCGCAGGCGGATCTCGCCGCGGCTCTCCGGCCGTTGCAGCACCGCGAACAGGGTGAAGCCGGAGCCCGGATAGAGGAAGCGGCCGTAATCGCGGTGAGGGGCGGCGATGCCGTAGAGCTGGAGGTCGGGTTCGATGCCGTGTCGCGTGGCGACGTGGCCGCCGGCCGCGGCCCAGTTCGAGGTCCGCGGGCCGCTGCGGTGCGCCTGCCACGCGGCGAAGCTCCCGGCCGCGTCCAGGGCGCCGAGGCCGACCGGGCGCTTGGCCGCGAAGGCGAGGGTGATGGCGGGATGGTCCTGCAGATCCTGGCCGACACCGGGGAGGTCGTGCACCGGCGCGACCCCGACGGCTCTCAGCGCGTCCGCCGGGCCGATGCCGGAGAGCATCAGCAGGTGCGGCGAGGCGATGGCACCGGCCGCGAGCACGACCTGCCCGGCCCGCGCCCGCTCCGACCGGCCGTTGCGCAGGTACTCGACGCCGACGGCGCGGCCGTGCTCAACCACGATCCGGGTGACGAGCACGCCGGTCTCGATCGCGAGGTTCGAGCGCTCCCGCGCCGGATCGAGATAGGCCCGCTTGGTGCCGAAGCGCTCGCCGCCCTTCGTGGTCAGCTGGAAGAAGCCGACGCCCTCCTGGCTGCCGCCGTTGAAATCCGGGTTCGCCGGATGGCCGGCCGCCACGGCGGCATCGTGCCAGAGCGTCTCGCCCTCGTCGCGATAGGGGCAATCCTCGACCGGCAGCGGGCCGCCGGTGCCGTGCAGCGGGTGGTTGCCGAAGCGGGCGTTGTCCTCGGAGGCCAGGAAATCCGGCAGCACGTCGCGCCAGCCCCAGCCGGGGCAGCCCATCGCCTCCCAGCCGTCGTAGTCCGAGGGCAGGCCGCGCAGGTAGATCATGGCGTTGAGCGAGCCGGAGCCGCCGAGCATCCGGCCGCGGGGCCAGAAGATCCGCCGGTGGCGGCAGCCGGCTTGAGGCTCGGTGTGGAAGCCCCAGTCGACCCCGGTGTTGAACAGGCTCGGCCAGTCGGACGGGATCACGGCGCCGAGGGGCGGCTCGCCGCCGGATTCCAGCAGCAGCACCCGGCGCGCCGGGTCGGCGCTGAGCCGCCCGGCGAGCACGCAGCCGGCGCTGCCGGCGCCCACGATCAGGGTGTCGTAGGTGGTCATCGTGCGGAGATCTCGTCGGCGGTCACCAGGATGACCTCGCCGTCGAGGATCGGCTGGGCGGTCGCGAAGAACCGCGCCACCGCCTCCGAGCCGTTGTGCCGGTCCATCGCCGCCGCATCGGCGAACCGCTCGTAGGTGGTGAAGCGCGTGGGGTCGCCTTCATCCTGCGAGACGAAGAAGCCGACCGTGTCCGGCTCGTTCGCGGCGACGTGGGCCGCCACGTCGAGGAGGGCGGCCCGCAAGGTGTCCTCCGCGCCGGACCTGGCGCGAAGGATGGCGCTGATGGTCTTCATGGCCGTCTCAGAATGTCTTCCAGTCGCCGGCGGCCTCGAAGGCGGCGGCGGCCTGGTAGATCGCGCTCTCGTTCCAGTCCTTCGCCGTCAGCATCAGCCCGACCGGCAGGCCGTCGACGAGGCCGCAGGGGATCGACATCGAGGGGTTGCCGGTCACGTCCATCGGCGAGGTCGAGGCGACCATCTCGAAGGCCCGGGCGACGATCTCCTCCAGCGGCGCGCCCTTCTCCGGCAGCTTGGTGGCGGTGCAGGGCAGGGTCGGGCACAGCAGCAGGTCGTAGGTCTGGAAGCACGCCGCGAAGTCCGCCCGCACCTTGCGGGCGAGGTTCTGCGCCTTGGCGTAGTAGCGGCCGCGGTAATGGGTCAGGCCCCACTGGCCGATCAGCATCGAGATCTTGAGGGTCTCGGACAGGTCGTCGGCCTTGTCGCGCCAGGCCGAATGGGCGTCGAACAGGCCGACGTCGTAGGCGCCCTTCCAGTTGAAGCCCATGCCGTTGCCGAGCATCATCTGCTGGGTCAGGCCCTCGAGGCCGATCGGCTGCCAGACCGCCGCCGCCATCGTGTAGGCCGGCAGCGAGACCTCCTCGACGGTGGCGCCGAGGGCCTCGAACCGGGCAGCAGCAGCCCGGACCTTGTCGGCCACCGCCTCCTGCATCCCGGGGGCGGAGATGCCCTCCATCAGCAGGCCGATCTTGAGGCCCTTCGCGCCCTTCTTGAGCCCTTCCGTGTAGGCCGCGACCTGCGGCGCGACCTGGCGCGGGTCGAGCCCGTCGGGACCGGCCAGGACCTCGAGCAGCAGGGCGTTGTCGGCGACGCTCGCGGTCATCGGGCCGGTATGGTCGATCGTGGTCTCGATCGGCATCACGCCGGTATAGGGCACGAGGCCATGGGTCGGCTTCATGCCGTAGATCCCGCAATACGAGGCCGGGATGCGGATCGACCCGCCCTGGTCGCCGCCGATCGCGAGATCCACCTCGCCGGCGGCCACGAGCGCGCCGCTGCCCGAGGACGAGCCGCCGGCCGAGTAGCCCATCCGGTGCGGGTTGTGGACCGGCCCCGGATCCGAGGTGTGGCTGCCGCCCGAGAGGCAGAAATGCTCGCACACCGCCTTGCCGAGGATGGTGGCGCCCGCGTCCAGCATCCGGGTCACGATGGTGGCGTCGGAGGCCGGCACGAAGCCCTCGAGGGTCGAGGCGCCGTTCATCATCGGCACGCCGGCGAGCGCCACGTTGTCCTTGAGCGCCACGGTCTTGCCGGCGAGCTTGCCGGTATCGGCGCCCTTCACGGTGCTCTTCCAGTACCAGGCGCCGAGCGGGTTCTCCTCAGGGCTCGGCCGGGTGCCGGGCGTGCGGGGGTACTTCACCTCGGGGATGAAGTCCGGCAGGGCGTCGATCAAGTCGTAGGCGTCGAACGAGGCGTCCATCAGCGCCCGGTAGGCGGCGGCCTCCTCGTGGGACATCGACATGTACAGGCTGGCGGCGAGTTCGCGGACCTGGGCTGCGCTCGGGCGGGTGATGGCCATGGGGCGTCTCCTCGGTGGTGGGTGGGGTGTCGAGCGCGACGAGAGTTCACGCTCGCGTTCGTGCTCCTCCGCGTCGTCCCGGATTCTCGCCTGCGGCGAGCCCCGGGATGACATGGAGGGTATGAGAGCCGTTGAGAAAGTCGAACAGAGTAGGGTTATGCCGCCGCCATCCCGATCCGCCCCGCCAGCAGGTCCTCGCGCGAGACCTCGCCGGTGATGCGGCCCTTCTGGATGCCGAGCACCCGGTCGGACAGCGAGGTGATGAAGTCGAGGTTCTGCTCGACGATGATCATCGACAGGTCCCAGCGCTTCTTGAGCGCCAGCAGCGTCTCGATGATCTCCTCGATGATCGAGGGCTGGATGCCCTCCGTGGGCTCGTCGAGGAGGACGAGCTTCGGCCGGGTGCAGAGGCAGCGGGCGAGCGCCAGCAACTGCTGCTCGCCGCCCGAGAGGGCGCCGCCGCGCCGGTCGAGCAGGCGCACGAGGCGAGGGAAGTCGGCGAGCACGTCGTCGATGATGCGGGGATCCTCCCTGGGGGCGCTGGCGAGTCCCATGCGCAGGTTCTCGCGCACGCTGAGCGTGGAGAAGATCTCGCGGCCTTGCGGCACCAGGCCGAGGCCCAGGCGGGCGCGCTGGTGGATGGGAAGCCGCGTCACGTCGGCACCCGAGAAGCGCACCGTGCCGGCGGTCGCGGCCAGGTGGCCCATCAGCGTCCGCATCAGCGTGGTCTTGCCCATGCCGTTATGGCCGAGGATGCCGAGATACTCCCCGGGCGCCAGCGTGAAGTCGACGCCCATCAGGATCGGCACCCGGCCGTAGCTCGCCCGCAGGTTTTCGACGTCGAGAAGCGCGCTCATGCTGCCACCTTCTTGCCGAGATAGACGTCGCGCACCCGCCGGTCGGCCAGCACGGCGTCGATCCCGTCCTCCATCATGATCCGGCCCTGGTGGAAGACCGTGACGGTGCGGGCGATCATCTTGATGAACGCCATGTCGTGCTCGACGACGACGATCGCCCGGGTCTGGTTGATCTCGCGGATGATCTCGGCGGTGCGGTGAGTCTCCTCGTCGGTCATGCCGGCGGCGGGCTCGTCGAGGAGGATCAGCTCGGGGTCGCCGGCCAGCACCGTGCCGATCTCGACCCATTGCCGCTGGCCGTGCGAGAGCTGGCCGACGGTGGCGCCGGCCAGATGCGTCAGCCGGATCTTCTCCAGGATCTCGTCGACCAGGGGCTTGGTGAATTTCGGCGTCGTCTTGCGGCGGGCCGAGAGCCAGATGTTCTCGCGCACCGACAGCCCGTTGAACACGTTCGGCACCTGCGTCTTGATGCCGATGCCGAGCCGGGCGATCTGGTGGCTCTGCAGGCCCGTCACCGGTTGGCCGCGGAACGCGATGGTGCCGGAGGTGGGGGTGAGCTGCCCGGTGAGCATCTTGAAGAAGGTGCTCTTGCCGGCGCCGTTCGGGCCGATGAGGCAGCGCAGCTCCATCTCACCGAGGGTGAAGCTCACGTCGTCGTTGGCGACGACGCCGCCGAAGCGCATCGTCAGGTGCTCGGTCTTCAGGAGGGGGACGAGGGGGTCCATGTCATTCGGCTCCCGCGATCTGGGTCCGGGCGGACGCGGGCGCCCGGCGAGGGCCCGTCCGGCGGCCGAGCCCGGCAAGCGCGTCCCGGAGCGTCGGCACGATGCCCCTCGGCAGGAGCAGCACGAAGCCGACCAGGATGACGCCGAGCACCAGGTTGGAATTGAAGGCCTGCTGCGAGCCGATCTTCGCGTTGAGGAACTGGATCAGGACGCAGCCGACGACCGGGCCGATCAGGGTGCCGAGGCCCCCGACGGTGATCCAGATGATGATCTCGGCCGAGAGCGACAGCGAGAAGATCGTCGGGCCGACGAAGGCGCCCCAGTTGACGTAGAGCGCGCCGGCGAGCCCCGCGACGGCGCCGCCGACCATGAACACCCCGAGCTTGATGAGGCGCGGATCGTAGCCCAGCAGCGCCGCGCGGGTCTCGTTCTCGCGCACCGCCACGGCGATGCGGCCGAAGGGACTGGCGAGCAGCAGCCGCATCAGCAGGTAGACGGCGATCAAGGCGCCGCCGGTGACCCACCAGCCGGCTTCGGGCGTGAGCACCGCGTCCGGCGTGTAGGGCGCGTTGAAGGTCGGCACCGAGGGGATGCCGTTGAAGCCGCCGAGCCGCGCCTGGCCGATCGTGTAGGCGTCGCCCGCCGTCGAGTTGACGACGTTGAACAGGATCAGCGTGACGGTCAGCGTGATGACCCCGAGATAGACCTCGCTGATCCGGCCGTAGAACACGAAGTAGCCGAGCGCCGCGGCGAACAGGGCCGGAAACAGGATCGCCAGCAGGATCGCGTTGGTCGAGTCGCCGAAATTGATCGCCGCCACCGCGTAGGTGTAGCCGCCGAGCCCGAAGAACGCGGTCTGGCCGAAGGACAGGATGCCGCCGAAGCCCCAGATGAAGCCGAGGCTGAGCGCCAGCACGCCCATGGCGGCGAACAGCGTCATCTGCATCAGGGTGAAGAGTTCGAGATAGGTCGGCAGGACGACCACCAGGGCGATGGCGCCCAGGACGGCGAGGCCCTGGAGGAGGCGCGACAGGGGTGCGGGCATTCAGAGCGTCCCCTTGAAGAAGCGGCCGGAGATGCCCTGCGGCAGCAGGCGGATGAGCAGGATCGCGGAGAGGAACAGGATCACCTCGCCGTAGACCGGGGTGGTGAGGAAGGCGCCGAGCTGGTTGACGAAGCCGAACAGCCCGGCCGCCGAGAGCGTGCCCGAGATGATCGCCGCGCCGCCGCCGACCACGGTGATGAAGCACTTGGCGACGAAGGCGGTGCCCATCACCGGGGTGATGCCGGAGACGGGCGCCAGGAGCCCGCCGGCGAGCCCCGTGACCGCGGCGCCGATGCCGAAGGTCGCCATGTAGACCTTCGCCGGGTTGACCCCGAGCGTCGCGGCCATTCCGGGGTTCAGCATCACCGCCCGGGCGACGAGGCCGAAGCGGGTGAAGCGGAGCACGCCGTAGACGAGGGCCATCATCAGGACGGCCATGGCGAGGAGGAAGATCGTGTACCAGCTCGACCGGTAGGCCCCGAGCTGGAACCCGCCGAGCGGCGTCGGCACGCCGTTGATGGTGTTGCCGAAGATCGTGGTGACGAGGCCGATCAGGCAGAGGCTGAGACCCCAGGTCGCCAGCATCGAATCGACCAGCCGCCCGTACAGGAACCGGATCAGGCAGCGCTCGATCACGAGTCCGACGAGTCCGACGGACAGGGGCGCCACCACCAGCATCGCGATCCAGATGTTGAGCCCGGCATTGGCCGAGATCACGGTGGCGTAGGCCCCCAGCATCACGAACTCGCCGTGGGCGAGGTTGATGATCTTCATCATCCCGAAGATGATCGCGAGGCCGAGGCAGAGCAGGAACAGGGAGGATGCCCCGTTCACGACGTCGAGCGCGATGATGAGTGACAGATCCATGGCGTCATCCGGGCGGGGGAGGGGGGTTTATCGCGTGCCGTTCAATCGAATGGGCCTTCCGGTCCTGCCACCCTCCGCGTCATCCCGGGGCCGCGAAGCGGAGCCCGGGATCCAGAACCGCGGATGATTCAGAACATGGCGGACAGCGTTCCGTCCTATCCTTTCCGACCTGCGTGTCTGGATTCCGGGCTCCGGTTCGCGGCCCCGGAATGACGCCGAGGGGATGAGTACCGCGAGTTGATCGACCCGATCTCTAGATCGAGATCTCGTACTGCTTGTTGTCGCGCGGGTTCTTGATCAGGTTGCACACCGCCGCGGTGTCCTGGGGCTTGGCGTCGGGATAGGTCTCGCGCACCGCCCATTTCCGGTCCTTGACCGCGGCCAGATAGGCGTTGCGGGTGACGTGGTGGGTGGCGTGGTCGACCGTGACCTTGCCGGTCGGCCCGTCGAAGGACAGGCCGGTCTCCAGCGCCTCGGTCACCGCCATCCGGTCGATCGAGCCCGCCTTCTTCACCCCCTCGACCCAGAGATAGAAGCCCTCGTAGGTCCCCGCCGCCAGCTCGCTGATGTAGGGGATGCCGGGGGATTGCTTCTTCAGCTTGGCGACGTAGGCGGTGCTCGCCGGGGTCGTCAGTTCCTCGAAGTAGCCGTAGGCGCCGAGGATGCCGTCGCTCTCGGCGGCGTTGAGCGTCGTCGGCTCGTTGACGAGGCCGAAGGTGGTCGAGGCGATCGGGATCTGGTCCTTCATCCCGGCCGAGGTCCATTGCCGGTAGAACGCGGTGTGGTTGCCGCCGACCAGCGCCGAGAGCAGAAGGTCGGGCTTCACCGACTGGATCTTCGAGATCGTCGGCCCGAAATTCGTCACGTCGAGGGGGAAGAAATCGACCGCGACCGTCTCACCGCCCTGGTCCTTGACGTATTTCTGCATCCACTTGGCTGTGATCTGGCCGTAATTGTAGTCGGCGGCGATGATGTAGACCTTCTTGGCCGGCTTGGCTCCCTTCGTCATCGCGTAGGGCACCAGCTTCTCCACGGTCTGGGCCGGGGTGGTGCCGGTGCAGAAGGTGTTGCGGTCGCAGACCCCGCCCTCGTACAGCACGTTGTAGAAGTACAGCACGCGGAACCGGTTGAAGGTCGGGCGGATCGCCTCGCGCGAGGCGGAGGTGATGCCGCCATGCACTACTGCCACCTTGTCGCGCACGGCGAGCTGCTGGGCGTATTGCGAGTACATCTGGATGTTGGACTGGGTGTCGTAATGCACGAGCTGCAGCGGCCGGCCGAGGAGGCCGCCGGCGGCATTCACCTCCGCGATCCCGAGCTTGAGGCTCTCGACCATCGGCGTGCCGGAGGCGGCGATCGGCCCGGACTGGTCGTGCAGCGAGCCGACGAGGATCGGCGTCTCCCCGCGGGCGGACCGGAGCAGGGCCGGCATCGCCAGGGTGGAGAGCGGAACGGCAGCCGCGGTGCGGAGGAGGTCACGACGCGAGAGGGCCATTCGGGTCCGGGCTCCTTGCAGCATGAGGGGCATTGCCGCCGACCCGAGGCTAGAGGACGCGAGACGGCCGGCGCTTGCCTGTGCTGACCAAAAAACTGGACTGGCTGCGCCACGCCCGGCGCCGGACGCACCGCCGCGGGAGCACGGGACGTCGACCGTCGCACTCCTCGCGGGACAGGAGGGCTGCCCGGGAAGAGGGAGCGGCGCAGATCCCTCTCCCGACAGGAAGACGGAAGCCCGCGCTTGACGAATTTCAGAACAGATCAGGCGGATTTCATATGAGCTTGCGCCGGACGCTCAGAGCCTGTTTGACTCGCTTGACAGTATGAACACCCTCCTGGTCATTCCAGGGCCGCGCAGCGGGACCCGGAATCCAGACACGCAGTTGCCGTAGGATAAAGCGGCGCGCTATTCGCTCTTTCCTGAACAATCAGTGGCTCTGGGCGTGCCTTAGGCACGCCGGGCTCCGCTGCGCGGCCCCGGAATGACCAGTGACGTCGAGATCGAGAGAAGCCAATCATACCCTCGCGCCTTCGCATCGACACGTCGATGCGAAGGCGTCCGGCGCATCAGCGCCGGCGCCCGTTCGGGCTTGCCTTGCGCCTCCGAACGGGTCCGTTCGAAGGCGCGGCGGTATCAAACAGGCTCCCACGCGTCGATGCGAGAACGCGCCGGTACGAGGCGCCCCGGTCTCGGCGGGTGCCCGCTCACGACTGGGCGGCGGTCTCCGCGTCGATCACCGGGGCAAGGGCTGCGGCGATCGAGAGCAGGCGCGCGTCGGCGTAGCGGGGGCCGACGAGCTGGATGCCGACCGGCAGCCCGCCCGGGCCCAGCGTGCAAGGGATGCTCAGGCACGGCCCGTGCAGGAGCGTCCACATCGCGTTGAACACGTGGTCGCCGGTATTCTGCAGGCCGTGCGGCGCTTCCCCGGGACTGGCGGGCGCCAGCACCGCGTCGACGCGCTCGAACAGGGCCGAGAAGGCGCGCCGGCACTCGGCCGCGAGGTCGTGGGCGGCGATCATCCGGTCCGGGGTGATGCCCTTGGCGTTCTCGGCCCGGTCGACGAAGTCCCGGCCGAGGCGCGCGCCCTGGATCAGGAGCTCGTCGAGGAAGGCGGCCCGGCCCTCGCCGAACATGATCGTGTCCTGCGCCTCGAACAGCCCCCCGAAGGCATCCGGCAGGACGAGATCCTCGACCGCGACACCGGCCCGGGTCAGCCGCTCGGCAGCAAGCGCGAAGGCCCTCTCGCCGCCAGGCTCGATCCGCGACCAGTACGGCGTCCGGCACAGGCCGATCCGGAGCGCGCGCGGAGCGGGCGCCGGCTCGTGCCCCACCCCGTCGAGCCGGAAGGCCTCGGCGACCAGCACGAGGTCCTCGACCGAGCGGCCGTACCAGCCGATCGTGTCGAGGGAGTTGGCGTAGATCTTCGCGCCCTCCCGGCTCACCGTGCCCCAGGTGGGCTTGAGCGCGTAGATGCCGTTGAACGAGGCCGGGCGGATGAGCGAGCCGCCGGTCTGGGTGCCGAAGGCGAGGGAGACTTGGCCATCGCCCACCGCCGCGCCGGAGCCGGACGACGAGCCGCCAGGGCTGTGGGCCGGGTTCATCGGGTGGCGGGTCGCCGCCCGGCGCCCGGCGGCGGCGAACTCCACCGTGTCGGTCTTGCCGAGGATCACGGCGCCCAACGCCCGCACCACGCCGACGCAGGCCGCGTCCCGGGCCGGACGGTGTCCTTGCCAGTTCGCGGAATTGTGGGTCGTCGGCATGTCGGCGGTGTCGATCATGTCCTTCACGCCGAAGGGCAGGCCGTGCAGCCGGCTGATGCGCGGGCGCTTGTCGACCTCCCGGGCCGCCGCGATGGCGGCGCGGGGATCGAGGTGCAGCCAGGCCTTGACTGCGGCGTCGCGGGTCTCGATCCGCTCCAGGCAGGAGCGGACCAGGGCCTCGCTCGTCAGCCGGCCGTCCGCGATCGCGCGCGAGGCCGCGGCGGCGGTGAGGAAGCAGGGCTCCGTCATCGCAGGGGCACCCGGAAGACGTGGGCGGGCTCGTCCTCCTTGCCGGGCTGGCGCGGGATCGCGAGCCCGGCCGACGCGGCCTTGTCGAAGAGGAGGGCGAGTTCCGCCACCTCCGCAGGGGACAGGCCGGCGAGGCCGTAGCGCGCGGCGTAGCGCTCCGCCTCGGCGCGCAGCTCAGGCGGCACGGGCGGCAGGGTCGGGTCGGGCATGATCGGCTCCGGGAGGTGCGAGGCGGGCTCGGCCTTGCGGGCCCGCCAGGGTGTCGTCGCCTCGTAGGCCTGTGCCACTCGCAGCACGGTCGCCTCGTCGAAGTAGCGGCCGGCGACCTGGGCGTTGAGCGGCAGGCCGCCCGCGTCGAAGCCGGTGCAGAGCGAGAGAGCCGGATGGCCGGTGACGTTGAACACCGGGCAGGCGGTGTCGCGGGTGAAGGCCGGCACGGTTCCGGGCTCGCGCAGGCTGGGCGCGACGTGGAAGGCGCCGGGCATGAGCAGGGCATCGACCGAGCGCATCAGCGCGTCGGTCGCGAGCGCGAGCCGCCGCCGCTCGCGCAGGGCCGCGATGTAGTCGACGGCCCGGACGCAGAAGCCGGTCGCCATCTTGGACCGCAGGGCCCGGCCCATGAGGCCGCGCCGGGCGAGGAAGTCCTGCTCGTGGATCGAGAAGGACTCGGCCCAGTTGATGGTCCAGGCCACCGCCTGGTAGGCCGAAAGCGGCGCCGGCAGCGCCACCTCCCGGACGATCGCGCCGGCCTCCGCGAGACGCGCGGCGGCGTCCTCGAGGGCGTCGCGGTTCGCCGGGTCGACGGCGTCGCCCGCCGGTCCCAGATCCCGCACGATCCCGATCACCAGGCCGCGCACGCCCTCATGCAGGCCCTTCCGGTAATCGGGAACGGGCGCGGTCGCGCTCGATGGGTCGCGGGGATCGAACCCGGCGATGGCGCCGAGCACGATCGCCTGGTCCTCCACGGTCCAGGTCAGGGCGCCGGTGTGATCGAGCGACCAGCAGTTCGGCAGGCAGGCGGCGCGGCTGTTGCGCCCGAAGGTCGGCTTGAGCCCCTGCAGGCCGCAGGCGGCGGCCGGCAGGCGGATCGACCCACCGGTGTCGGAGCCGAGCGCGAAGAGGGCGGTGCCCGCGGCCACCGCCGCGCCCGCCCCGGTCGAGGAGCCGCCGGTGAAGCGGGCGAGGTCCCAGGGGTTGCGGGCCACCGGCCAGGGCAGGTCGTGGTAGACCTGGCCGTCGCCGGTGCCGTACTCCCAGGTGTTGAGCTTGCCCATCAGGATCGCGCCGGCCCGCTCGAGCCTGGCCACGATCGTGGCGGTCTCCGCCTGAGGGAGGCTGTCCTGCATCAGGCGCGAGCCGCCGGTCGTGGGCAGGTCGGCGACGTGGTAATTGTCCTTGATGCCGAACGGGATGCCGTGCAGGGGCCCGCGCCAGCCGCCGGCCGCGATCTCGGCCTCGGCGGCCCGCGCCGCCGCCCTGGCGCGCCCGGCGAGCACCAGGATGTAGCTGTTCAGGCGGTCGTCGACGGCCGCGATCCGGTCGAGCACGGCCTCGACGAGGGCGACCGGCGACAGGCGGCGCGCCCCGATCAGCCGGCCGGCCTCCGCGACGGAGAGGGTGTGAAGCTCGCTCATCGGACCGGTGCCCTGTTCTCGCGCCATGGCGTCGCCGCCTCGTAGGCGGCGGCGACCCGCAGGATCGTCGCCTCGTCGAAGCGGTGCCCGACCACCTGCCAGGAGAGCGGCAGCCCCGCCGGCGTGAAGCCGGTGCACTGGACGAGGCTCGGATGGCCCGACAGGTTGAACGGCGTCATCGCGGTCTCGACCGTGAAGGCGACCATCTCGTCCTGCCGGTCGAGCCGCGGCGCGACCCGGAACGTGCCGAAGGTCACGAGGGCATCGAAGCCGGACAGGAGCCCGTCGATGCCCTCCGCGACGACCCGGCGCTGGCGCTGGGCGGCGATGTAGTCGACGGCCCGCTGCAGGGTGCCGCCATGCATCTTGTCGCGCAGGGCCGTGCCCATCAGGGCGGAATCCGTGCGGTACTCGGCTTCGTGGATCGAGGCCGATTCTGGCGGGCCGATGAAGCGCGAGAGCGCGAAGCACGCCTCCGCCGGCACCGGCAGCCGCGTCTCGACCACCTGCGCGCCAAGGCCGCGCAGGGTGTCGAGGCCGGCGTGCAGGGCTGCCGCCATCGCCTCGTCCGGGGCCGGGAAGCCGGGGCCCGGATCGGTCACGGCGGCGATGCGCAGGCCGCCCACGCCCCCGGCGAGGCGCCGGGGATAGTCCGGCACCGGCACGTCCTCGGTCACCGGGTCGGCGGGATCGTAGCCGGCGAGCACGCCGAGCACGATCGCGGAATCCTCCACCGTCCAGGTGAACGGGCCGGGGATGTCGAGGGAGTAGCAGTTCGGCAGGAGGCCGTGGCGGCTGACCCGCCCCGGCGTCGCCTTGACGCCGACGACCCCGCAGGCGGCCGCCGGCAGGCGCACCGAGCCGGTCGTGTCCGAGCCGAGGGCGAACATCGCGGTTCCGGCCGCGACGGCGGCGCCCGCCCCCGTCGAGGAGCCGCCGGCGAAGCGCGCGAGGTCCCAGGGGTTGCGGGTGGTGGGAAAGACGGTGTCGCCGTACTCGCCGCCGTTGCCGGTGCCGTACTCCCAGGTCGAGAGCTTGCCGAGGCAGATCGCGCCGGCCGCCTTCAGCCGCGCCACCAGGGTGGCGTCGCGGGTCGCGACGTGGCCGAGGCGCAGCCGCGAGTTGGCGACCGTCGGCAGGCCGGCGACGTCGTAATTGTCCTTCACGGCGAAGGGCAGGCCGTGCAGGGGCCCCCGCCGCCGGCCGGCGGCCAGGGCGTCGGCCGCGCTCCGGGCCGCCGCGCGGGCGCCCTCGGCATCGACGTGCACGTAGCTCGGCATGCGGGCATCGACCGCGGCGATCCGTTCGAGGAACGCCTCGACGAGGTCGACCGGCGAGAGCGCGCCCGCTGCCACGCGCCGCGAGGCCTCGGCGACGGTGAGGCGCCACAGGGGGTCTTCGGTCATGACGCGGCCTGCCGGGAGGAGGGGAGGGAGCCGCTCACGCGACCACCACGGGGGTGAGGTCCTGCAGCCAGCTCTGGGCCTGGACGAAGCCCGTGACGTTGGGGGCGAGCGCCCGCGGGTTGAGGTCGTGGACGACGAAGATCCACATCGCGTCCTCCACCACCACTTCGTGGAGCTTGCCCAGGAGCGCGTTCTGCGCCTCCGGATCGAATTCCTGCTTGGCCGCCTTGGCGAGCGCCTCGGCCCTGGGAGTGTAGTAGCCGCCCCAGTTGAACCCCGAATCCTTCATGAACCGGCTTGCCGGGCCGATCAGGCCGATATCCGGGTCCCAGTAGGCGAAGGAGTTGTTGATGCCGTGCCGGCCCTTGTTCTCCGGCGCGGCGGCCCCGAGGCGGCGGCGGGTGCGCAGGGTCTCCCAGTCCATCACCTCGAACTCGACCGTGATGCCGACGTCCTGCAGGTTCTCCTTGATGAACTCGTTCATCGGCAGCGGCTGCATCTGCCCCGAGCCGGACGGCGAGATGATGATCCGCGCCCTGACCGGCCTGTCCTTGCCGAAGCCCGCCTCGGCGAGCAGGGCCCGGGCGCGGTCGGGGTTGTAGCCGAGGTCGAGGGTCGGCTTGCCGAACCAGGGATGGCCTGGATCGATCATGCCCTTGGCGGGTGCCGCGAGCCCGCCGAGCAGGCTCACCAGCCCCTCGCGGTCGATCGCCATGTTGGCCGCTCGGCGCACCCGCACGTCGAGGAAGGGCGAGCCTTCCTCGAAGCTGAGCATGTAGGGCCAGATATGCGGGTAGACGTTGGTGACGATCTGCATCTTCGCCTGGCGCAGGCGCGGGATCGCGTCGGGCGGCGGCGCCTCGACGAAGTCGACCTGGCCCGACAGCAGGGCGGCGACGCGCGAGTTGACGTCGGGCATCGGGATCAGCACCAGGCGCTCGGATTTCGGGATCCGCGCCGTGTCCCAGTGGTCCGGGTTGCGCACGAGCTCGGCGCGCTCGCGCGCCCGGACGCTCTCGAGCCGCCACGGCCCGGTGCCGGAGGGCTTCTGCGCCACCTTGTTCCAGTCGCGGCCCATCTCTTCCCAGCGCGCCGGGCTCGACATGAACACGCTCGCCAGCGAGTAGGGCAGGACCGCGTCGACGACCTTCGTGGTGATCTCGACGGTGCTCTCGTCGATCTTGCGCCAGCTCGCGATGCCGCCCGTGTAGAGGCTTCCCTGCGTCGCCTGCGGCAGGTCGAACTGGGGCGCGGCCTTGTTGAGGAGCTTGTCGAGGTTCCACACCACCGCGTCGGCGGTGAAGGTCGAGCCGTCGTGGAAGCGCACGCCGCGACGGAGCCTGAACGTCCAGACCCGCTTGTCCTGCGGGTCGACCGTCCAGCTCTCGGCGAGGCCCGGCACGATGCGCGCCGCCCGGTCGCCGTGGGAGAGGTCCCACCGGGTGAGGCCGTCGTAGAGCGTGATGCCCATGAAACGGACGCCCTCTGCGCCCTGGCTCGGCTGCCCGGTGGTGAGCGGGATGTCGGCCGCCGTCATCGCGACCCGCAGCACCCCGGGCCGCGATTGGGCGCGCGCCTCTCCGACCGGGCCGAGGCCGAGCGAGAGGCCGGCGGCGGCGCCGAGCTTGAGAAATTCGCGCTTCTTCATGCCGTGTCCTCGCCCGTTGCTGAGACGGCCCCGTTCGCGCTCCCCCCGTCCGGCCGGGTTCGCCCCGCCGGCTCGTCGTCACTTGAGCGATCCGGTCAGCAACCCACGTGCCAGGAGGGCGGCGCGGCGGAGGATTGTTGTCTCTTGCTCCTGCCTCCTCCTGCCCGCCGCCTCGCTGTGATGTGTGAGAGAAGCGAGGCGTGACGGACGGATCCGGGCCTCCCTGGTCGCGCCGGTCTCCGAGCAGACCCGCAGGAGACGGGTCGTCCAGCGGCTTCAGCCGCGCGCCCCGCCGAGGCGGGTGCGCGCGAACAGGCGCCGGCTTCTGCCGGGCCGTCCGGTGCCGCGCGTCGAGGTCCCTCGCCGCACCCGGCCGGCGCTCGCTTCCCAGCCGCACCGTCCGTCGGCTAGGAGATCGGCGCTGCACGAAACGACGAGTGACGGATGGTGGGCGCGAGCAATGCGACGTGGCGCGTCGGTGTGCTGTTCTCCCGCAGCGGGGTGAGCGGCATCACCGAGACCGAGCACTTCCTCGGCACCGCGCTGGCGATCGAGGAGATCAACACCGCCGGCGGCGTGCTCGGGCGCGCGATCGAGCCCGTCTGCTACGACCCGGCCGGCGACATGGACGCCTATCGCGGGCTCGCCCGGCGGATGCTCGCCGAGGACGGGGTCGAGGTGGTGTTCGGCTGCTCGCTCTCGGCCAGCCGCAAGGCCGTGCTCTCCACCATGGAGCGCCACAACGGCCTGCTCTGGTATCCCTCGATCTACGAGGGGTTCGAGTATTCCGAGAACGTCGTCTATACCGGCGCCACGCTGAACCAGAACGTCTTCGCGCTGGCGGACTTCCTGCTGCAGGAATACGGCCCGCGGATCTTCATGGTCGGTTCGGACTACATCTACCCGCGCGAGTCGAACCGGGTCATGCGCGACCTGATCGAGAGCAAGGGCGGCACGATCCTGGGCGAGGTCTACGCCCCCCTCGACGCGGACGAGGACGCCCACGGGCGCATGGTCGCCGAGATCCGCCGCGCCGCGCCGGACGCCGTCTTTTCCACCGTGGTCGGGCGGGGCGCGGAGCGACTCTACCGCGCCTATGCGGCGGCCGGGATCGACCGCACCCGCTGCCCGATCGCGAGCCTCACCCTGGCGGAGGGCCAGATCCGGGCGATCGGGCCCGAGCACTGCACCGGCCACGTGCTGGCGGCGCCCTACTTCGGCAGCCTCGAGGACGACGAGAACCGCCGCTTCGTCGCCGCCTTCCGGGCGCGGTTCGGGCCGGAGCGGCCGACCAGCATGTGGTCGGAGACGGCCTACGCGCAGGTCCACCTCTTCGCCCGCGCGCTGGCCGAGGCCGGCACGCTCGACGCCGAGCGCCTGAGCGCGGCGGCCCTGCGGCAGCGCTACGTCGCGCCGGAGGGCGAGCTCGCGTTCGACGGCGACACCCGCCACATCTGGCTCACGCCCGGCATCGGGGTCGCGCGCGCCGACGGGCAGTTCGACCTGGTCTGGCGCGCCCGCCGGCCGGTGCGGCCCGACCCCTACCTCGCCTGGTCGCGCTTCGAGCTGAACGCCCTCGAGGAAGGCTTCGCCGCATGAGCGCGCCGGCCCGCAAGATCCTGGACGACCTGCGGCGCGCCCGGGCGCTGGTCGTCCATCGCCGCGACGAGGAGGGCACGCTGCTGGTCGACCAGCTCCGCCGCCTCGGCTGCGAGGTCACGCTGGCCTGGCCGCCCCCGGCGGCGCTGCCGCCGGACATCGACACGCTGTTCATCCAGCTCGACGACGCCGAGTTCCGCCACCTGCTGCCGGCCATCGATGAGACCGAGCCGGCGGTCGTCGCCATCGTGGCCTACGAGAGCCCGACCTCGCTGAAGGCCATCGTCGACGTCAACGCCCACGGCGTCCTGACGAAGCCGCTGCGGCCGCGCGGGGTGCTGACCCAGTTCGCCCTCGCCCGCTACCGGCGCGGCTACGAGGGCCGGCTGACGAGCAAGATCAACCGGCTCGAGGAGACCATGAAGGGGCGCCGCAGCGTCGAGAAGGCGGTGCGCCTGCTCGTCGACCTCAACCGCATCGACGAGGACGCCGCCTACCGGCTGCTGCGCGATCGCGCCACCGCCGCGCGGGTGCCGATGGCCAGCGTCGCCGAGAGCGTGGTGGCGGCGCACGAGGCGATGAGCGGCCTCGGCCTGCGCATCGCGCTGGCGGAAAAGACCTGATCCGGGCACGGCCTGCACGCTTTATGGCCTTGCGGCCGTCTCCTGCCTGCGTATCGTAGGGCGACGGGCAAGGTTGCCCAGCAGCCCCGTGCTGCATCACATCCCGGCTTTGAAGCCTCTGGTCTGCGGAAGTCTTTCCGCGTCCAGGGGCTTTTTGCGTTTTGGAGCGACCATGATCCAAGCGAACGATCCCGCTCGTCCAGCTCTCAAGGTCTCCTGCATCCAGTTCGATCCGGAATTCGGTGCGGTCGCGAAGAATCTCGCCCGCGCCTCCGAGCTCGTCCGCGCCGCGGCGCGGGAGGGCAGCCGGCTCGTGGTGCTGCCGGAGCTCGCCAGCACCGGCTACGTGTTCGAGACGCCGGAGGAGGCGTCCGCCCTCGCGGAAGCCGTGCCGGACGGCCCCACGACCCGCGCCTGGGGGGCGCTGGCGGCCGAGCTCGGGATCCACATCGTGGCGGGGATCGCCGAGCGGGCCGGGGACGCCCTCTACAATTCGGCCCTGATCACCGGTCCGGACGGCTACATCGGAACCTACCGCAAGGCGCATCTCTGGCACCGGGAGAACCTGTTCTTCCGGAAGGGAGACCTCGGCTTTCCGGTCTTCGAGACGGCGCTCGGCAAGGTCGGCATCGCGATCTGCTACGACGGCTGGTTCCCCGAGACCTTCCGGAAGCTCGCGCTCGGCGGCGCCGAGATCGTCTGCATCCCCACCAACTGGGTGCCGATGCCGAACCAGCCCGCGGGCGAGGCCGCGATGGCCAACACGCTGCACCGGGCGGCCGCCCATTCCAACGGGATCTTCATCGCCTGCGCCGACCGGGTCGGCGTCGAGCGCGGCCAGCCCTTCGAGGGCCAGAGCCTGATCATCGGCCCCAAGGGCTGGACGCTCGCCGGCCCGGCGAGCCGCGAGGCCCCTGAGACCGTCTCGGCGGTGATCGACCTCGCCGAGGCGCGCACGAAGGACCTCAACGAGTTCAACTCCGTCCTCGGCGACCGCCGCACCGACCTCTACGCCTGACGCCGCCCACCTCCCGGAGAAGCCCGCACCATGTCGAACCGTCCCCTCGTCGGCGCGCTCGCCGCCCTCGTCCTCACCGCCTCGCCGGTCCTCGCGGCGGAGAAGCCCATCGTCATCGGCGTCCCGGTCGGCCTGTCGGGAGCCAACAGCGTCGTCGCGCCCTCCGTCGTGCAGGCGGCGGAGCTGGCGGTCGAGGAGATCAACGCCGCCGGCGGCGTGCTCGGCCGCAAGCTCGCCCTCGAGGTCGCGGACGACGCCTCGGGTGCGGCCGGCGCCCAGAAGGCGTTCGATTCGCTGATCTACCAGAAGAAGGTCGACGTCATCATCGCGATGGAGACGAGCGCGGCCCGCAATGCCGGCCTGCCCGCGGTCACCAAGGGCCGCGTGCCCTACATCTACACCTCGTTCTACGAGGGCCGCTCCTGCAACAAGAACCTGTTCGTCAACGGCTGGGTGCCCGAGCAGCAGGTGCCGCCGGTGATCGACGCCTTCAAGGGCAAGGGCGCCAAGACCTACTTCCTCATCGGCAGCGACTACGCCTTCGGCCGCGGCATGCTCGCCTTCACGCGCAGCTACGTCGAGAAGACCGGCGGCAAGGTGGTCGGCGAGGAGTACCTGCCGATGGACGGCAGCGACTGGACCGCGATCATCTCCAAGCTGAAGGAGGCCAAGCCCGACGCGCTCGTCACCTCGACCGCCGGCGGCGCCCCGAACGTCACGCTGACCAAGCAGCTGCGCGGCGCGGGCGTCTCGCTGCCCTACGCCAACCTCGCGGTCGACGAGGGCACGGCGAAGAGCATGGGCCCGGACGCGGAGGGCATCTACCTCTCGGCCTCCTACGTCACCGGGATCGACAGCCCGCAGAACAAGGCGTTCCTCGCCGCCATGGAGAAGAAGTTCGGCTCAAGCCTCCGCACGCCCAACGACCTCTCGGTGCCCGAATACGAGGCGATCTACCTCTACAAGGCCGCGGTCGAGAAGGCCGGCGGCACCGAGACCGCCAAGGTGCTGGCGGCCCTGCCGACCGTGACCGCCACCGGCCCGCGCGGCACGATCGGCATGAGCAAGCAGCACCACGCGCCGCTGACGATGCATCTCGGCCAGGTCCAGGGCGACGGCTCGGTCAAGGTCGTCGGGACCTTCAAGGACGTCGATCCGGGCGAGCAGTGCCCGAAGCTGGATTGATGTCAAAGGCTGGTTGATCCGCCCGACAGCCTTGACATCCTCATGGTCATTCCGGGGGCGCGTAGCGGAGCCCGGAATGACGCGGAGGGTATGAAATCTTCGCAGGCCCATCGAACAGGCTCTCGGAAGCCCGCGCGGTGGAGCCGGAGGCTCCGCACGCTTGAGCGAAGCCGCAATCCGCCTTGCGACGGCGATCACGCAGTGACCGCCGGAAGCAATCGGGCGGATTTCGGATGATCCCGTGATCGGCGCCAAGCCGTTCGCTCCCACCCGGATAGGCACGATGCTCCTCATCCTCGACATCCTGACGACTGCCGCGATCCTGTTCGTGGTGGCGATCGGGCTCCTGGCGGTCTTCGGCGTGCTGAAGATCATCAACTTCGCGCACGGCGCTTGGCTCACGGTCGGTGCCTACTGCGCCGTCGTGACGGCGAAGCTCGGGCTGAACCCCTGGGCTGCGCTGCCCCTCGCCTTCGCGGTCGGCGCCGCGCTCGGCGGGCTGGCCGAGCTGTTCATCATCCGCCCGCTCTACCGCCGGCCCCTCGACGCGATCCTGGCCACCTGGGGGCTCGGCATCGTCGTCGGCCAGCTCATCACCCTCGCCTTCGGGCGCGACGTTCAGCTCACCCCGAACCTCGTGTCCGGCACCGTCGACGTCTTCGGCACCGGCTACTCGGCCTACCGCCTCGTCGCGCTCCTCGCCGCGCTCGTCGTCGGGGCGGCCTTCGCGCTCGTCATCGAGCGCACGCGCCTGGGGCTCTCGGCCCGCGCGGTGATCATGAACGAGACCCTGGCGCGCAGCCTGGGGCTCGACACGGCCCGCGTGCGCCTCGTGGTCTTCATGATCGGCGCCGGGCTCGCGGCACTGGCGGGCGTGCTCCTCACGCCGCTGACCAGCGTCGATCCCACCATGGGCGTCGGCTGGCTGATCGGCGCCTTCATGCTGGTGATGGTCGCCGACACGTCGTTCCTCGCCCTCGCGGCGGCCTGCCTCGTCTTCGGGGCGGCGCAGGTGCTGGTGAGCACCTTCGTCAGCCCCGTGCTCGGCGGCATCGCGGTCGCGGTGCTCGCCGCCCTCGTGCTGCGCATCAGCCCGAAAGGATTCTCGCGTGCCTGAGACCATCCCCGCGGACGCGTTCGCCGCGGCAGCGGACGGGCGGCCTCGCCTCGCCCGGGCGGCCCCCCTCGTCGTCACCGTCCTCGCCGCCGCGGCGCTCTGGGTCGCGCCGCTCGTCCTCGACACCTTCGCGGTCAACGTGCTGACCCGCTCGATGATCTACGCGGTGCTCGCCGTCACGGTCGACCTGCTGTGGGGCTTTGCCGGCATCCTGACCTTCGGGCAGGCCGCGTTCTTCGGGGTCGGCGCCTACGCGACCGCGATGCTGCTGACGGCCCAGGGCGGGGCGCCGCACTGGATGGCGGCCGCCATCCTGCTCGCGGTCGCGGCGCCCGTTCTCCTCGGCCTCGCCGTCGGCTGGCTGTCCTTCTACCACCGCTCGACGGCGCTCTACGCCTCGGTGATCTCCCTCGTCGTGCCGATCGTGGTGACGCAGGGCATCTATTCCGGCGGCGAGCGGACCGGCTCGAGCAGCGGCCTCGTCGGCTTCGACGTGCTGCCGCTCGAGATCGAGGGCTTCTTCCGTCTCGCGGCCTTCCTCCTCGTCGCGGTCACGCTGGCGGCCTGGATCCTCGTGCGCTCGGATGCCGGGCGCATGCTCGTGGCGTTGCGGGACAACGAGGCGCGCTGCGCCTATCTCGGCCTCAACCCCCGGCGCCTGCAGATCGGCCTCACCGCGGCGCTGGCGGGCGTGGCCGGCCTCGCCGGCTTCGTGTTCGCCAACGCCTCAGGCGTCGTGGCGCCTGAGAATGCCGGCTTCCTGTTCGGCACCGAGCTGGTGATCTGGGTCGCCCTCGGCGGCCGCGGCACGCTCATCGGGCCGGTCCTCGGGACGATCGCGATCGACTACCTCGCGGCGAACCTCTCGGGCGACCTGCCCTTCCTCTGGCAGCTCCTCCTCGGGACGGCCTTCGTCGCCATCATCATCCTGCTGCCGGGCGGCCTCGCGGAACTCGCCCGCCGCGCCTGGGGGGCGCTGCCGCGCGGGCAGCGGCCGGCCTTCGCGCCGCGGCTCCGCGCCGAGCCCTCGCACGCGGCAGAGCGGACGGAGGCGCCGCTCCTCACCGTCCGCGGCCTCGCCAAGTCCTACGGCAGCCTGACGGTGCTGGAGAACATCGACGTCACCATCCGGGCGGGCGAGCTCGTCAGCCTCGTCGGGCCGAACGGCGCCGGCAAGACGACGCTGATGCGCTGCCTGAGCGACGGCACGGAGCCGTTCCGCGGCGCCATCGCGGTCGGCGGCGTCTCGACCACCGGCCTGACGCCGAACCGCATCGTCGCCCTCGGCGTCGGGCGCAAGTTCCAGGTCGCGAGCGTGTTCGAGAGCCTGTCCGTGGCCGATTGCCTGCGGCTCGCGCGCGCCTCCCGGGCGGGGTTGAGCCCGCTCGCGCGGGCCGAGACCCTCGCCCTGCCGCAGGCGGTGCTCGACATCCTGCGCATGACCGGGCTCGACGCCGTGCTGGCCGAGCCCGCCCGCCTGCTCTCGCACGGCCAGAAGCAGGCGCTCGAACTCGCGATGGTGGTGGCCCTGGAGCCGCGGCTCATCCTGCTCGACGAGCCCACCGCCGGCCTGACCAAGGCCGAGCGCACCACGATCGGCACGGTGCTCAAGGGCCTCACCGCCGATCTCGGCATCGCGGTGGTGCTGGTCGAGCACGACCTCGACTTCGTGCGCGAGATCTCCTCGCGCATCGTGGTGCTGCACCAGGGCCGCCTGGTGCTCGACGGCACGGTCGACGAGGTCGTCGGCTCCGAGCTGGTGCGGACCATCTACGCGGGAGGCGGCCATGATTAACGCAGGACCCGCTGACGCCGTGTCCGCGGCAGGAGGCGCGAGCCTCGTCCTCGGCGGCGTGTCGAGCGGCTACGGCGCCGTCTCGATCGTGAAGGGCGTGTCGCTCGCGATCCGGCCGGGCGAGAGCGTCGCGCTGCTCGGCAAGAACGGCATGGGCAAGACGACGCTGCTGAAGACGATCCTGGGACTGGTGGCTCTCCGGGCGGGCTCGGTCGCGATCGACGGGCGCTCCGTCGCCGGTCTTCCACCCGCGAAGCTCGTGGCCCTCGGCGTCGGCTACGCCCCCCAGGAGCAGCCTTTGTTCCAGGACCTGTCGATCCGCGACAACCTGCGCCTGGCGCTGGCCTCGGACCGGCTCCTGCCGGGGGCGCTCGAGCGCGTGTTCGGCTACTTCCCGTTCCTGAGGGACCGGCTGTCCCAGCGCGCCGGCACGCTGTCGGGCGGCGAGCAGAAGATGCTGATTCTCGCCCGCGCCCTGATGCTGCGCCCGCGCCTGCTCCTCATCGACGAGATCTCCGAGGGCCTGCAGCCCTCCGTCGTCGACCGCATCGCTGCCGCGCTCCAGGCCGAGCGGGCGGCGAACGGCACGAGCCTGCTGATCGTCGAGCAGAACCTCGACTTCGCCCTCCGGGTCGCGAACCGCTGGGCCGCACTCAAGCTCGGCGAGATCGACGACGAGGGGAGCGTCGACGGGGATGCGCGCGCGCGGATCCTTTGCCACCTCAGCGTCTGACTTCGTTGGTCGATTGATGCTGTCTATCTGAGACGAATACCAATCGTCTCCTGCGTCATCCCGGGTTCCGCTCCGCGGCTCCGGGATGACGAGGAGGGTGTGAGAGCGACAGAGGTCGGAAAAATCTCTGATACCCTCGCGCCTTCGCATCGACACGTCGATGCGAAGGCGTCCGGCGCATCAGCGCCGGCGCCCGTTCGGGCTTGCCTTGCGCCTCCGAACGGGTCCGTTCGAAGGCGCGGCGGTATGATTGACTGTCCCGCACCGTGACGCAGCCGCTCGGATCGCGACGACGAGACTGACTCGCCGCCCCGTCAGCGAATCAGGAAATCCTTGCGCAGCATGCAATGCACGCCCTTGTGCTGGTTGACCGTCTGGGTCACCCGCAGGTCGGCGGCGATGCTGCACAGGGCGTAGGCCTCGTCGCGGGTGATGCCGACGCGGGCGACCACGAGGTCGATCATCTCCCGCAGCGCCCGCTCCGCGCAGCGGTCGAGGTCGGGATCGAGGCCCATCGTGATGACATGGCTCGGCGTCTCGGCCTGCGGCGAGGTCAGCCGCAGGTCCTTGCGCAGCACGAACTCGAACACGCCGGAGAGCGCCGTCTCGATCGCCGTGACGTTGACCTCGCCATCGCCTTGCGCGCCGTGGCCGTCGCCGCAGGAGAACAGGGCGCCCTCGGCGAAGACCGGCAGGTAGAGGGTGGTGCCGGCGACCAACTCCTTGTTGTCGAGGTTGCCGCCGAAGCTGCGCGGCACGATCGAGGTGCAGCGCCCCCAGGCCGGCGGCGGGGCGACGCCCATCACGCCGAAGAAGGGCGCGAGCGGCAGTTCCAGCCCCCAGGGCATCCGGGCGGTCAGGCGCTCCCGGTCGAGGGGGATCGTCATGTGGTGGTAGACGGGGAAATCGTCCGGCAGGGTGCCGGCGAGGGGGCGGTGGCGGTTGTAGCCCCAGTCCTGGCGCAGGGCGACCTCGAGGATCCGCACCTCGAGCACGTCGCCGGGACGCGCGTCCTCGATCGCCACCGGGCCGGTCAGGATGTGCGGGCCGAAAGGAATGCCCGCCTCGGCGGCGTGGATCGCGCGCAGCTCCGGGGGCACGTGGAACCCTTCCGGCGGCAGGGCGTCGGGCCCGCCCGAGACGGTCTCGATCGTGACCCGCTCGCCGCTGCGGATCGTGAGGACCGGCGGCACGCCTGCGTCGAGGTAGCCCCAGCGGCAGGTCTCGGGCGAGGCGGTCAGGCGGTGCATCATGCATTGGGCTCCGGTATCGGCGGGCGCGGGATCGCACCTCCGCCGCATCGCGCGCGGTCCGGGCCGCGTCGAGGGACGCGGCTCCCGGCGCAGGACGATCCTATTTTCTTGGGTCCTTCAACTGGCATTCGCCATCCTTCATGGATCGGAATGCCTGATCTCCTGCGATCGTGGTGATGTGCTTATAGTAATCGTACGGCCGCTTGCTTTCCGAGGGCGTCTTCACCTCGTAGAGGTACATGTCGTGGACTGCGCGCCCGTCCGGGCGGATCGTCACGGTGCCGAAGAGGGAATCCTCGATGGGGGCCTTGCGCATCGTCGCCACGACCCGGTCGCCCTCGACCGTGTCGGCGGCGCGCACGGCACGCAGGTAGGCGAGCGTCGCCGAGTACACCCCCGCGTGGTCCTCGGTCGGGCGCCGGCCGTTCATGAGGGCGGCGAAGCGCTCGCCGAAGGCGCGGGTGCTGTCGTTGCGGTCCCAGTAGAAGGCGGAGACGAGCTGCAGGCCCTGCGCCGTCGCGAGGCCCAGGGAGTGGGTATCGGACAGCTGGATGAAGAGGGCGGCGACCTTCATCTTCGGCGTCAGCCCGAACTCGCCGGCCTGCTTGATCGCGTTGATCATGTCGGCGCCGGTATTGGCAAGCGCCAGGACCTGCGCGCCCGAGCTCTGGGCGGTGAGCAGCGCCGAGGAGAAGTCGCCGGTGCCGAGGGGAAGCCGCGATCCGCCGGACGAGCGGCCGCCGGACTCGACGAGCGCCCGCGTGGCGTCGCGCTCCAGGGCGTGGCCGAGCGCGTAGTCGACCGTGAGGAAGTACCATTGCTTGGCGCCGCGCTCGGCCAGCGCCCGCGCCGTCGCGGAGCCCTGCGCCCAGGTATCCGACACCCATTGCACGGTCGTGGGCGCGCAGAACTTGCCCGTCAGGTCGGACGTCATCGCGCTCGAGGCGAGCGCGACGCGGTTGCGCTCGCGCAGGAGGTTGGCGACCGAGAGGGCGACGCCGGAATTCGGCAGGTCGACGATCGCCGAGACGTTCTCCTGGTCGAGCCAGCGCCGGGCGATGCCGAGGCCGATATCGGGCTTGTTCTGGTGGTCGGCGGAGAGGAGCTCGACCTTCAAGCCGCCGCTCTCCTTGGCGAAGTCCTCGAGCGCGAGGCGCGCGGCGGCGACGGAGCCGGCGCCGACCTGGTCCGAGAACGGACCGCTCATGTCGCTCAGGACCCCGATGCGGACCGGCTGATCGAGCGCCCAGCTCCGGGCGGGCAGTCCGGCGCAGGCCAGCGCCAGGGCAACGACGAACCGGAAACTGCGACCAGGCTTCATCTCTCGTGGCTCCCCGCCAGATTCGATCAGAAGATCTCGAAGTACTCGCGCTGCTCCCACTCGGTGACCTCTGCCTGGAAGCGCTCGATTTCGGCATTCTTGATATGCGTGTAGTAGTCGACGAACGAATCGCCGAGCGCGGTGCGGAAGAACGGGTCCTCACGCAGGGCGAAGACCGCCTCCCGCAGCGACGTCGGCAGCAGGGCCGCCTCGGCCTCGTAGGGCGTGTCGGCGCTCGGCCCGGGATCGAGGCGCCGGTCGGCGCCGTCGAGCCCGGCGAGGATCTGCGCGGCCATGTAGAGGTAGGGGTTCGCCGCCGGCTCGCCGACCCGGTTCTCCAGCCGCGTGGCCGGATCGCCCGGGCCGCCGAGCACGCGGATCATCACCCCGCGGTTGTCGCACCCCCAGACCGCGCGGTCGGGCGCGAGCGAGTAGGAACGGTAGCGCTTGTAGCCGTTGATGGTCGGCGTCGTGAAGACGCTCGAGGCCCGCGCATGGGTCAGCAGGCCGCCCAGGAATCCCGTGCCGAGCGCCGAGAGCGGACCCGGCCCGTCGGTGGGAACGAAGGCGTTCGCCCCCGTCCGCGCGTCACGCAAGCTCTGGTGCAGGTGCCAGCCCGACGAGACCACGTTCGGGATGCGGGGCCGGCACATGAACGTGGCGTGATAGCCGTGGCGCCGGCAGATCTGCTTCACCGCGCTGCGAAACAGCACCATCAGGTCGGCCGGCACCGCGCCGGCGGTGGGCTGGAAGGTGAACTCGCACTGGCTCGGCCCGTACTCGACCTCGATCGAGCGCAGCGGCAGGCCGAGGGCGAGGATGTCCTTGCGCAGGATCTCCAGGACCGGCTCGACCTGGTCGTAGCGCTGTTCGGTCAGGTACTGGTAGCCGTGCGAGATCAAGCTGACGCTCGGTGGCGCACCGGGCTGCCCGGCATCGGCCGGCGCCATGCGCGGATCGTCGAGCTTGAAGACGTGGAACTCGACCTCGAGGCCCGCGACGTAGTCGAGCGACCGCTCGGACAGTTTCTCCAGCACGGAGCGGTAGAGGCCCCGTGTGGCGAACGGGACGGGGCGGCCGTCCCGGAAGTAGAGGTCGCAGAGCAGCCATCCGGTCCGCGGCGCCCAGGGCAGGGTCCGGAACGTCGTGGGGTCGGGCACCATCAGCACGTCGGCGGCGCCCTCCATCTCCCGCATCCCGAAGCCGCCGCCGGCGCTGAAGACCGGAAAAACCGTGCGGTGCGAGGTGTCCTTGGCGAGCATCGTCGTGGTGATCGCGCACCCGCCGGTGAGCGCCTTGACGGCTTCGGAGACGACGAGGGTCTTGCCCCGCAAGATCCCGTGCTGGTCCGGGAAGGACAGGCGGACGGTGTCGATCCTGTCCGGATCGCACCGCTCGCGCACCTCGCGGGCCGCATCGGCCTGTGCGGCGGTCCACAATCCATGATCCTGTACGAATGTCACCGCACTCGTCCTCCGGCCAAGCCTTCTCGAGCCAAGCGTTCTCGGGCCAAGCGTTCTCGGGCCAAGCGTTCTCGGGCCAAGCGTTCTCGGGCCAAGCGTTCTCGGGCCAAGCGTCCTTGGGCCAAGCGTCCTTGGGCCAAGCGTCCTTGGGCCAAAAGCCGCCGATCGATGCGTCGCGCTACTCGGCCGCGGTCCGGCGGGCTGCGTCGGGGGTGACGTCGGAGGGGAGTGTGGGCATCCACGGAGCTCCGCGGCGGCGGCGCACGTCCACGTCCATCCAGTAGGTCTCCCATCCCTTCGACGGGCCGATCCCGTCCATCGTCGCGGGACCCTGGATGCTTTTTGCGTGCCGCGCGTCGAGCACCATCAGCGGGGCATCCCCCGTCGCGGCCTTGTCGATCTGCTCGCGCAGGATCCGGCGGTAGAGGATGATGGCCTTGTCGGACTGCCCGAGATGCTCGCGCGTCCGGTCCTGGATCGGCCCCATCGACTCGACGGCCCACTGGTCGTGGACGTTGATGTCGAGGCCCATCCCCGTATAGGTCTCGTGGGCCTGCTCGTGCGGATCGAACCCGTAATCGTTGGTCCTGTTCTTCCGCGAGCGGTACTCCGGAAGCTCGTACAGTTCCAGGCGCTGGTCGCGCATTCGCTGCTTGTCGACCGGCGACGAGTAGCTCGTGAAGATCGCGTACCAGTAGCAATGCTCGTCGTCGACGGGCACGTGCCACTGGGTGATCGTCATGTCGGCCGACATCGGGATGACGAAGGCGTGCGGGAAGACCTGGTTGGTGACGCGGACATGCGTGCGCGCCTCGTCGATCTCGCGCAGGGCGATCAGCCGCATGCCGTATTCCGTACGCTCGACGTTGATGATCGGCCGGTCGTACTCGCGCAGGATCTTCGTCATCGGCAGCTCGCTGTCCGCCGAGGCGGCGCGGAACTGCTTGCCGTAGGACGCGGCGGTGTCCTCGTCCTCGAAGAAGCGGTGCAGGAACGAGGCGTGCGCGGGATCGATCCCGACCTCGAGCGCCTGGAGCCAGTTGCACTCGAACAGGCCCTTGAACGCGAAGGTGTAGGCGTCGGGCGCGAGGAAGCAGTCGAGTTCGGGAAAGGCCGGCGGCTTGCCCTCGCCCAGATACGCGAACAGGATGCCGCTGCGCTCGATCACCGGATAGGCACGCTGCCGGATGTTCTGGCACAGCTTGCTGCCCGCCGGTTCGGCGGGCGTCTCGAGGCAGCGCCCCTCCACGTCGAACAGCCAGCCGTGAAAGGCGCAGCGCAAGCCCCCATGCTCGCGCCGGCCGAAGGCGAGGTCGGCGCCGCGATGCGGGCAGTCGCGGTCGAGAAGCCCGTACCGCCCGGCCTCGTCGCGAAACAGCACGAAGTTCTCGCCGAGCAGCCGCACCGGCACCACCGGTCGATCGCCCTGCAACTCGTCCACGAGGGCGGCCGGCTGCCAGTAGCGGCGCATCAGCGTGCCGAGCGGCGTCCCTGGTCCGCTGCGGGTGATGTGGTCGTTCTGCTCACGGCTCATCATGGCGGCGGCCTTTCGTCGAGCCTGTGCTCGCTCGAGCCCGGGCGCGTCGGAACGTTCGTTCAACGAACATATGTTCGATTGTAAGTCAGCCTGGAGGCGTTGCAAGCACGATCGGTGTGCAGACGAAGCCCGTCTCAAGCGCCTTCGGAGGGCAGGCGGTCGCGCTCGTGGCTCTTGCCAGTCCGGGCGGGGGCACGCACAGGGGGCCGGCTCATCGCTCCGGGTGCCGCACCAGAGATCGTTCCATGCCGCGCGTCAGACGTTCCGAGACAGACCAGCGCCTTGTCGACGAGCACGGCCCGGACTTCTCCGAGGCCCTGGCGCGGGGGTTGCGCGTGATCTCGGCCTTCGGTGCGGAGCGCCGCCTGATGACGCTGGCCGACGTCGCCCGGGAGGTGGACCTCCCGCGGGCCACGGTCCGGCGGGCGCTCTTCACCCTCGACTGCCTCGGCTACGTGAGGTCGGACGGGCGGCTGTTCCAGCTCACGCCCAAGGTCCTGTCCCTGGCGACCGCCTATCTGGCGTCCAACAGCCTGTCCGCGACGCTGCAGCAGGCGGTCGAGCGGGTCGCGGCGCAACTCAACGAGGCCTGCTCCGCCGCGATCCTGGATGGGGACGACATCGTGTTCATCGCCCGCGCCGGGCCGACCCGCCTGCTCGGCGTGGGCGTGGATGTCGGCTACCGGATCCCGGCATATTGCAGCTCGATGGGACGGATCCTCCTCGGCGGCCTCGACGATGCGGACCTCGCCGCGTTCCTGGAGCGCATCCGGCCTGAGCCTTTGACGCCGCAGACCCTGGTCGACCGCGCCGCGCTCGCGGACGCCATCCGCCGCGACCGCGAGCGGGGCTACTCGCTCGTCGATCAGGAGGCCGAGGTCGGCTACCGCTCCCTCGCGGTGCCGGTGAGGCGCTATGACGGGCGGATCGTGTGTGCCCTGAATGCCGGGGCGAACGTCGATCGGGTCGCGGTGGACCGCATGCTGGAGTGCTTCCTTCCCGTCCTGCGCGATGTCGCCGCGACTCTCGGGCCGCAGATGGTGTGACACGGCCCTCGGACGATGGCTTCCTGCGGCCATGTCACGAGCCCGAACGGCGTCCGGGCGATCGGCCGGACATCATAGTGTCTCTCACAAAACTCCCGACCATCGTCGTGGCATGCTGTGGCAGCGGCATCGCAGCGGGAGTTTTGTGATACCGCCGCGCCTTCGAACGGACCCGTTCGGAGGCGCAAGGCAAGCCCGAACGGGCGCCGGCGCTGATGCGCCGGACGCCTTCGCATCGACGTGTCGATGCGAAGGCGCGAGGGTATGAGATGCACATAGGACGGCCCGGTCACCCGTGGAGGGCCGGTTCGCGACGGATGACCGGCTGGTAGGCCGGCGCGCTCGACAGCACGACGAACAGGATCCGCAACGGGGTGGAAGGCGGTGACATCCAGCACCAGCGCCTCGAAGCCGAGTGCTAAGCGGGGGGAGGGCCCGGGCAGTGCGGCAGATCTGGGAGGGTGCGCTCGGCTTCTGCGTGGCCAACTACCCGGCGCCGCGGCCCGGCTCCGCCGCTTCTCACAAGATCGGATTGAACCGCAGCGCTCGTGTTCTGCGCCTGACGCGCGCTCGCGGAGCCCGCAATCTTTTCAAGCAATCATGCAGACTGGGTGGCAGGATTCCCACCGGAGATTCGCAAGATCTGACAAGGTATTTGAGCTTGTCGGCACGTCGTGATCTGCTCCTGAGAGATTTCGATCTTCGACCATCGAGGCGCATGAGCCACCGCCTCGATCGCTTGCGTCCCGCTCATGACGAAGGGCGGCTGCGGGTGCACCATCAGGCACTCGTCGTCGACGAGTTCCCTAGAGTGGCCGGCATCACCGGCCCAGAGGCTTTTCTCGAAGGATCATACGCGATCGTCATTCATCGTGTTCTCCTCGCGGCGTCTCGCGTCAGAGAAGATCGTGAGAATGCGACCGTTCCAGCGCCGGTCTACCAGCGACCACCGACGGTGGAATGCATGCTCCGCTCGACGGCAGCGAGCGCGCTGGCCTCGGCCTTGGCCTCGGTCGGGTGCGGACGGTCGGAGCGCTCGACGAGCTTGCCGTTCTTGCGGATGGCCCACTGGTACTGGCCGCCCGGCTTGGTGATGGGAGAGATCTCGATCGTGTAGGGTGTGGAAGCGGTATCTTGCATGACGTCCATATAGGGATCGAGGCTGCTCGTTGCCACCCCGTGCCGGCTCGTGAATTGCCCTGCGGGTCCTGACAGCTCAATTCCTGGGAAAATGGAGATGGGATGAAGTGAACGCATCGGTTTGCTCTTGCGGTGCGGATGATGTGCGACCACGAGGGCAAGCACGGCTCGCAATAGGTGGCAATCCTGTTGATGGCCGCCAGGATCGGCTGCTCGGGTGAGGCGCTGAGGAACTCTCGTGCCTCCATCCGAGCGTGACCAGAGCGTGGGACGAACGCGCGCGCACGGATCAAAGGTGCGAGAGCATGAAAACCGCGAACTGCGCCAAGCCAACGAATTCCTGCGCAAAGCCTCAGCGTATTGTGATCATGCCGGGCTCGACCGCCGGTCGTGGCCATGACCACCTGCATCGACGAGCCTCGAGCGGTCCACGAGATCGAGCCGATCTGCAGGGGGCTGCCGATGCCCCATCGACCTGCAACATCTCTTCCGCCGAGGCGGAAACGCGATCATGCCCATGCCGGCGATCAAGCCCTGGCTACCTGGACCAAGCCCCTGAGGATCGCGGAGCGGCGCATGCCGCTAGAGTGCGACCGTCAAGTCCGTGTGGATGAAGTCCCGGCCTTTGAACAGGATCGGAACCCGATGGTAAGCAGCGCAGCCATAGGACAGGCAGTCGGCGAAATTGAGCTGCGCCGGATGGCCTCGCCCCTTGCCGTACGTGTCGAAGGCATCGACGGCGAGGCGGGCGACGGCATCGCCGATCGAGACGACGCTGATCCCGGCCGCGGCCAGGAATGTGTCGTACATCTCCTGCGCGACGGCGACCGGAAGGCCGAGGATGCGCGCCAGGTTGATCGTTGCCTCCAGGCGGACATGCGGCCCGGTGTCCCGGCGCTGGGCGGCCTCGATACAGGCGAGGAAGGCTGCCGCCTCCGGTTCGTCGGCCAGGATGGCGACGATGGCGGACGTGTCGATGAACACGTCAGCGCGTCCAGAGGGCGTCGCGCTCGGCCTCGCTCAGAGGCGGTGCAGGCGGCCGGTCCGCCTTCGCCAAGGCGGCAGCGCGGATCGCGGCCACGCGATCGATCAAGGGCACGGCCTCATCGGCGCGCTTGATCTCGTGCTGCAAGGCGAGCTTGATGGCGGCAGTCAGGTTGGGTGCGCCGCACTTCTTCATGACGATCTCGGCGAGGGTTCGGACTTCCTCGTCCCTGATGCTGAGCACGGCGCGCCTCCGTCTATACAGATTATGTATATACGTACTGACACCGTCTGTCCATGCACAGCATGGTGTGGGGCCTCGCGGGGTCGACCATCACCCGCAGTTGGGGGCGACCGCCTCGGACTGGTGGGCCTGAGCCGCGCCGCGACCATCGTGACCATGTCCGTGATGGAGCGGATGCGCGTGCGCGCCCATCAAGGACACTGACCACACCTCGTTCCGGGCGCAGGTCAAGATCCCGCCGTCGAGCTGCGTGCCCGGGCGCGAGCTCAGCCTCTCGACCGACACCGGCTTGTCGCCCGATCCTCCTGGCGGAGGCACCGCTCGCAGGGTCTCCCTGATGCAGCGGAAGCGACACGGACCGCGCCCTTGTGAGAGGACGCGGTCCGTGTCGCATGTCCTATCCTCGGCCCTCGGAAGGATCAGCGCTTGGCCACCTTCTTGTCGAGGAAGTTGCGGATGAGGGGCGCCATCTCGTCCAGCTTGTCCTCGAGCGCGAAGTGGCCGGTGTCGAGGATGTGCAGATCCGCGTTGGGCAGGTCGCGAAGGTAGGGATGCGCCCCTTCCTCGGGGAAGATCTTGTCGTTCTTGCCCCAGGCGATCAGCGTCGGCGGCTTGCGCTCGCGGAAGAACGCCTGGAATTGCGGGTAGAGCGGCACGTTCGTGCGGTAGTCGTAGAACAGGTCGAGCTGGATGTCCTTGTTGCCCGGCCGGTCGAGCAGGGCCTGGTCGTGAACCCAGTTGTCCGGGCTGATCCGCGAGACGTCCCGCACGCCGTCGGTGTACTGGAAGATCGTCGTGGGGAGCGTGACCAGGCCTGACAGCGCCTCGCGGCTCTTGGCCGAGCCGTCCGCCCAGTAGGTCTTGATCGGGTTCCAGAACTCGCGCAGGCCCTCGTCGTACGCGTTGCCGTTCTGGACGATCAGGCCGGTCACCCGCTCCGGGTGCTTGAGCGCCAGCCGGTACCCGACCGGTGCCCCGTAATCCATCACGTACATGGCGTAGGACTGGGCGCCGAGCTGGCCGAGCAGGCCGTCCACCAGGTCGGCGTAGTGGCCGAACGTGTAGGCGAACCTGGTGTGGTCGGGGGCTTCGCTCTGGCCGAAGCCGGGGTAGTCCGGCGCGATGACGCGGTAGCGGTCGGCGAGCGTCGGGATCAGGTTGCGGAACATGTGCGAGGAGGTCGGGAAGCCGTGCAGGAGCAGCACGACCGGTCCGTCCGCGGGGCCGGCCTCGCGATAGAAGACCTTCACGCCGTCGACCGTCGCGGTGCGGTAATGGACCGTAGGCGGCGCCTGGGCGACGGCCAGAGCCTGGTCCGCCTTGGCATGAGGGGGAAGGACGGTGCCCGCCGTCGTGAGCATCAGGGCAAGCAGAAGATGTTTCATCACTCGTCTCCAGTCGCGGCGTTCGAGCACCTCGCCGCCTCTTGGAGACATCATCGGCCTTCAGCCTGCAGGCGTTAATCAGCGTCGTGCGGAAGGCATTGTTGTCGCTCGCGGAACAAAATGGGGGCGCTCCGCTCAACGAAGAAGGCCCCGCCGCCGGTCGCTGCCGGCTGGACGAGGCCATCTCCCGTATCGTGGTGCTCTGTCGTCCAGGTCGTTGCCTGGCTGCCCCGGGTTCTGCCTCCCAGCCCCGAGATCATGAGGGCAGGATGCCGGACAAACTTGAACCGCAGGCTAAGAACCGCAGTGAATGACGGCGTAAGAGGTGTTGCCGGAACCTTGCTGCAGCGTGGGAGCGGTAAGGACACACGCGCGGCCGATCGGCGGAGGACGCCTCGGAACGTGGAAAAGGGCCGCCCGTGGGCAGCCCCTCTTACCTCTATCACATGCCCATCAGGGCGTTAGCGGTGCCCACGACCGTCATGGCGAGGCCGCCGGCCAGGACACCGATCATGCCGTAGGACACGGCGCGCAGAAGCTTCATCTCGCTCATCTCGACCACCCTCAGCAGCGGTACCCGCCCGAGGTCTGGCCGTACTGCTTGACCGGGAAGTTCTGCTGGTTGGCGTTGCCCTCCGAGGCCGAGCTCATCGGGCAGGCGCCGTAGAACGGCCGGGTGCCGTTGCCGAACGGGCTGCCGAGCGAGCCAGTGGTCTCGACGTCACGGGGCGAGGACGAGGTGAACACGGGGCCGAATGCCATGGCGGACGAGATCGGGGCGGCGCCAAGGACGAGGGCGGTGACGACGGCAGCGATGCGGGTCTTCATATGGTATGCTGGCTCCTGATGCTGTGTGGGCCGGCGTCTGTGCCTGCCTGTGTTGCGATGATTGGAATATAGGTGACCGCTGACTGTCGCGATGTGTTCTCGCGCACGCAGCGTAAGGGAACGAATGTCGAGGCTCGCGCGCATGACCGATCATGGAACCGCCTGACGCCCCAGCCGCACTGATTGAAGGCACCTGCCGGCATACAGACGTTTCGCGACTCCCGAGGTCGCCGGCTGAGCGACCTGTCCCAGCCACCCGAAGTTGCCTTTCAACAAGGAGGCTTCGGCGCCGGTTGTCGAAAGCGGGACGAGCCCCTTTCCGCCAAGCGCCGCCTGCGCTCATCAGGGTCACTACGGCTGCATCACGGGCAGTTCGAGAGATTGCGCAGATGAGGTCTGCGCCTTGAACTGGGCAGCGTGCACCCGGCCGTGAGCGGAATGGCAGAGATAGTCATTATTATACCCTCGCGCCTTGGCATC
>NZ_LABY01000469.1 GCF_001043975.1 Methylobacterium variabile | reverse complement strand
CCGCGCTGCGGCTTCGGCGCGCGTGCCTCTCGCCGTCGCCCGAGGAGAGCGGTGACGGTGTCCTGACCCTCGATCAGGGGATCCTGCCGCTCAGCCGCGACCCGTACGTCTTCGCAGCCAGGTTCTCGATCGCGGGTGACCTGCTGCGTATCGCCGAGGAGAGCTGAGCGGAGGCACCCGCCGCGGCGGGCGTCGGGACCGTCCGGCCGCGGGTCTCGCCCATCACCGCGTAGCAGGTGCGGTTGCGGCCCGCCGCCTTCGCCTCGTAGAGTGCGGCGTCGGCCAGGCGGAGCAGGTCGGCCGGTGAGCCGCCCCTGCCGGGCAGGCCGAAGGCGAGGCCGATGCTGGCGGTGACCGGCCCGACGCCGACGCCCTCTGCCTCGACCGCAATTCCGGCGACCGCCTCGTGCACCGATTCCGCGACGCAGGCCGCGCCCTCGGCATCGGTGCCCGGCAGCAGGAGCGCGAATTCCTCGCCGCCGATGCGGGCGACGAGATCGCCCGGCCGGCGCACGCCCGCGCTCAGGGCCCGGGCCAGTTCCTTCAGCACCCGGTCGCCCACGGCGTGGCCGTGGCGGTCGTTGTAGCGCTTGAAGTGGTCGGCATCGACCACGAGCAGGGTGACGGGGCCATCGCGGCGGCGCGCCTC
>NZ_LABY01000468.1 GCF_001043975.1 Methylobacterium variabile | reverse complement strand
CGGAAGCCGAGGGCGCCGTGGAGCAGGCCGAACCGGGAGCCGCGGCCGAAGGCGCTCAGGCGCCCACCGGTGGAGAGGACGAAGAGCGCGGTGCCGGCCTGCTCGGCCCGGGCATGGACCGAGGCGACGGCGGCCTGGAGCGCCGCGATCCGGGCCTCGGCCTCCGCCTCCTTGCCGAAGATGCGGGCGAGCGACCGGACGTTGCGCAGGTCGCTGCCGAGCGGGTCGGCGGCGTCGCTCGACAGGTCGATCGTCGGTGCCATGCGGGCGAGGGCGTCGTAGCGGGGCCCCGAGCGGCCGCCGACGACGACCAGGTCGGGATCGACCTCGTTGACCGCCTCGTAGTCGGGCTCCCACAGCGTGCCCATCTTGCGGTAGCGGGGCGCGTTGTACGCGGCGAGGGAGGGAGGCTTCGGCCCGCCCGCGACCCCGAAGACCGGCACGCCGAGGGTGTCGAGGGTGTCGAGCGCCGCGAGGTCGAACACGACGACGCGCTTGGGCACCGCCGGCAGGACGGTCTGGCCCCGGGCATGCTGCACCGTGATCTCCGCCGCCCCGGCCGGAGCGGCCCCGAGCCAGGCCACGAGCATCGCCGCGGCGGCGACGTGCAGGGCAGGCCTCCCCACGGCGCGGGCACCGGCAGCGATGCGGCGGGACAACCACGTGATGAACGGCATGCACGGCCCTTAAGTAAAATCGGTCGCGACATCTAAGGGCAACGTCCCGCCTTGACAACGCCGGACGGTTTCAGATTGGAATTATTCGTATTTCATCTTTGCGAGGGAATCTCGCCGCCTGGGGAATGGCGGCCGGGGAGGCCGGCCACGAGCCCCGGCCGGAGGCGCGAGGCGGTGTCTCGGCCGCCGATACCACGTCGTCGAGAGATGCGGCTCGGG
>NZ_LABY01000467.1 GCF_001043975.1 Methylobacterium variabile | reverse complement strand
GCCGCCTCGACCTCGCGGCGGAGCCGTTCGATCCGGCGGCACTGGTCGAGAGCGTGGTCGAGCTGCTGGCGCCCCGGGCGCAGGACAAGGGCCTGGAGATCGCTGCCGACCTCGAGGCTCTTCCCGCGATGCTGATCGGCGACCCCGACCGGGTGCGCCAGATCCTGATCAACCTCGCCGGCAACGCCGTGAAGTTCACCGAAGCCGGCGGGGTCGGCGTCACGGCGGCCTGGGGACCGGACGGGTTGACCCTTGCCGTGCACGATACCGGCCCAGGCATCCCCGAGGAGCGCCTGCCGGTGCTGTTTCAGGAATTCGAGCAGGGCGACGGCAGCGCCAGCCGGCGGCACGAGGGGACTGGCCTCGGCCTCGCGATCACCCAACGCCTCATCGACCGCATGGGCGGCCGGCTCGACGTGGCGTCCCGCCTGGGCGAGGGGAGCTGCTTCCAAGTCTCGCTGCCGCTCCGCACCGGACCGGACCGGGCCCGACCGCCCGTGCCGCGCCTCGAGGAGCGTCGCATCCTGGTGGTGGCCGCCGCCGCTTTCGAGGCGCCCTACATCGCGCGCCGCCTGGGACGGGCCGGCGCCGAGGCGGTGGTGGTGGAGACCGAGGCGGAGGCCGCCGCGGCCCTGTCCGGCGAGGCGAAGTTCGACGCCGTCATCGCCGACCGGGCCCTCGGCGATGCGGTCGTGCGCGGGATAGCCGCCGCGGCGCGGCAGGCCGGCGTGAGCCGCAGCATCGTGCTGCTGTCGCCGTTCGACCGGCGGG
>NZ_LABY01000466.1 GCF_001043975.1 Methylobacterium variabile | reverse complement strand
CCGTCGGCGAGCTGCACCGTCTCGAACGGCGAGTGCAGCAGCCGCGCGGGCAGGGCGATGCCCCAGTCCTGCAGCAGAGTGGCAACGTATTTCGACCAGCTCACCGACACAGTGGCTGCCCCGACCGCGTATTCGAGCACGAGGTCCCAGCCGATGATCCAGGCCACGAACTCGCCCATCGTGGCGTAGGCGTAGGTGTAGGCGCTGCCCGAGACCGGGATCATGCTCGCGAGCTCGCTGTAGCACATGCCGGCGAGCGCGCAGCCGACCGCCGCGATGGCGAACGAGATCACCACCGCCGGCCCGGCATTCTCCGCCGCCGCGATGCCGGTGAGCGAGAACAGGCCGGCCCCGATGATCGCCCCGATGCCGAGCCCGATCAGGCTCCAGGGCCCGAGGGTGCGCTCCAGGGTGTGGCCGCTGCCGTCCGCGTCCTGTCGCAGGCGCTCGATCGGCTTCGTCCGCATCAACCCGTCCGCCATGCTCTCCCGCGCCATCGCGCACCTCCCAGGCCGTTCGAGGCTTAACGCCACGCCAGGGCTGAGGCTGCACCGCGACTCCGAGAAGTTCCTCTCCGGCAGCCGATGCCGATGGCTGCGGCGCGATCGCCTCGGCCGCGACGCATCTGCAGCTTGCGGAGCCGCCGTCCGCTTCAATATCCTCGGTTGGGAGACAGGGAGGGGCCCATGTGCCGGATCTTCGCCGAGCAGACGCCGGAGCGCTACGCCTACGAGACGCGCTCCCTGCGGATCGGCGGGCACTGCACCTCGCTGCGCCTCGAGGCCGCCTTCTGGGCCATCCTGGAGGAGATCGCCCGCCAGGAGGGCCTCAGCGTCGCGAAGTTCGCCACCAAGCTGCACGACGAGGTGCTGGAGCGCCACGGCGAGGTGCGCAACTTCGCCTCGCTCCTGCGCTGCTCCTGCCTGATCTACCTGTCCCAGGGCGATCGCATGCAGGGCGACCGCGCCGCGTCGCCGGTGCTGATGGCCGCCGAGTAGCCCGGGGGCGAGCCGGTCAGCCGGCATCCTCCAGGATCATCGCGGCAGCCTTCTCGGCCAGCATGATCGTCGGCGAGTTGGTGTTGCCCGAGGTGATGCGTGGCATCGCCGAGGCGTCGGCGACCCGCA
>NZ_LABY01000465.1 GCF_001043975.1 Methylobacterium variabile | reverse complement strand
GCCTGCATCACCTCGAGCAGCTCGAACCCAGCAGCGAACATGTCCTGCGTCGCCCCGACCCTGGTCGAATGCCCGGAGGGGAGGCGAGGGAGCTTCAGCCCGGCCGCCAGGGCAAGATTGCGGAACACCCGCGCCACATCCCTATCACCAAGTGCGCTGGCTCCGACCTTGCCGCCCTTGGTCAGCGGCCGGAACAACGGCCCGCTCTCCAACGCGGCCGCGGTGAGCCATGCCTCGACATGGGCCATGGTGTCCGGAGCCAGGTACTTGATCGCGCCTTCGCCTTCCTGGTCGGCCTTTGAACGCCGCACCAGCACGGTACCGGATCCGTCCGCACCCTTCTGCAGGTCACCTATATATAAAGAGACGAGTTCGGAGCGGCGCAGCAGGGTGTCGTAGGCGACCGCGATCAGCGCCGCGTTGCGAAGCGCGATCAGCGGAGCTCCTTCCTCGCCCTCCAGCACGCGTCGATGTAGACGCTCGGGGGTCATCACGGTGAGCATGCGATCGATGCTGGTGCGGTTGAGGGGCTCGGCCTGTTTCTGGCGCCGGCCTTTGGCCCGGTTCATCCGTTTGACCGCGAGCCGCACGATCTCGTCGGCGCAGGGGTTCGGCAGGCCGGCGGCCCGGTGCAGCGCGGCGATCGAGGAGCGGTAGCGCTCGACCGTGGCGCGGGACTTGGTCTCCGCCTGCGCGTCGATGAAGGCCGCGACCGTCTCCGGCGTCGCCGGCAGCATCGTCCGGCCG
>NZ_LABY01000464.1 GCF_001043975.1 Methylobacterium variabile | reverse complement strand
GATGCGGCGCGGCTTGTCCGGAGCCGGGCCGGCGGGAGCCACCACGAGACACACGCCGATGACTTTCGTCACCGAGAGCACCGTCGCGAGAGGCAGATCGTCGAGGTCGAGGTCGCAGAGCGGTGGGCTGGCCGCTTCGACGGCTCGATTCTCCTGTGCGGCACGAACCGCCACGCGGAGAGCCGACGCGACGTGAGATGCGTCGCCGGTCTCGAAGGCATCGGACAGGAACACCGCGACGGCCTCTGTCGAACTCAACAATCCAGCAGGATCGGAATCCGAGACCTGTTCGGTCATCGGCGCGCCTCACACAGGATTCTGGGTGGTCCGAGGAAAAGAAGAAACGCGCGTTTCCCCTCTCCCCACCCGCGGGAAGAGGAGATTTCCCGCGCCGCTCCTTTCCCGGCCGGCTTAGCGCGAGATGCTGGGAGCGGTTTTGCGCGAAGGGCGAGGCATCCGCCGATGCCCCGCCCTTGTCCACTCTTAGTACAGCCCGCCCGCCTGGGCCGCCCGGTCCGCATCCGCGGGGACCGCCGCCGGGGCGCCGGGCTGGGCGCTCGGCGGAGCCGAGTAGCTGTCGGGCGGGGCGGTGCCGGGCTTGAACGCCTCGAGGATGCCGCCCTCCGAGCCGCCGGCGCGGGTGCCGG
>NZ_LABY01000463.1 GCF_001043975.1 Methylobacterium variabile | reverse complement strand
CGGCTCATGGGTCCAGATGGCCCGGCGAGGTGACCTGGCGGCGGGGGCGCGGAGGTGGGGCAGGAGGGCTGACGTGGGAGCGGGCATGAGGGTGGCTCCGGGCTTGGGCAAAGCTCCGCCGTCGCGAGCCCACGAGTGGTCCGCCCGGGGCGCTGCCGGATTTGAGGGTTGGCGGTCTGTCTCAGCCGCGGATTGCCCTACCGACCACCCGCGATATCTGATATGAGATACGAGTAAGTCATATGATTAATGCTCGTCAATACCTCATATGAGAAAAAGGCCCGCTTGATGCTGCACTGCGAATCGCCTAGCCGCCGGACGGTGGGCAGAAAGAGACGATGGGCTGAAGACATGTCGGCGCGGTTCCAGGAGGGAACCTTCGCGCGGATCGCGGCTGTCTTGGCGGAGGATGAGGACCGGACTGACTTCGTGAGGGCCGCGGTTGAGGCTGAGCTGGAGCGCCGCGAGGCTGCCCGCTCGAAGCCCGACCCAGCGCAGCACCCGAAGCCCGACGCCTAGCCCTCTCCGAGCCAGCGCCCACCGCTAGGCCCGGTCGGAATCGGCGCCCCTAGACCCAAGTTGCCAAGCCTTCAGCAGCGGATTCCCCAATCGAATCGACAGCTCGCCCGCCGAGAGGGTTAGGCCCTTGGCGGGCGAGGTGTCGCTTCGATTGGGGAATCCGCTGCTGCAGGCTTGGCAACTTGGGTCTAGGGGCGGCTATTCCGACCGGGCCTAGCGGTAGGCGCTGGCTCGGAGGAGGCTAGGCGGCGGGGCTCGGGCGCTGCGCTTTGTCGGGCATCGAG
>NZ_LABY01000462.1 GCF_001043975.1 Methylobacterium variabile | reverse complement strand
CGCCCCGGCCGTGCCGGAGGGCGGCGCGATGGCGCCCTCCGCGACGCGTCCGGCGAGCCAGGCGCAGGCGGCATCGAGATCGAGGAGGCGGGTCGCCGCGTAGGGCATCAGGGCCGCCGGGTCGCTGGCGAACAGCCGGTCCCCGATCCCCGGCGCGACGGCCAGGCCGCTGGCACGCGGCAGCAGGAAGCCGCGCACGACGAGGTCACGCAGGAGCGGGTTCGGCCTCGGCGCGTCGCGAGGCGTCCCCGGTCCGGACGATCCGCCGCCGAGAATCCGGTCCCAGGCCCGCCGGCCGTGGCGCAGCAGGCGCTCGCGCGCCTCGTCGGGCAGGCTGTGCCACAGGGCCGGGGCGCTCAGGCGCAGGCCGGCCAGAGCCTCGTGCTGCGGCACGCCGCGGGCTTCCGCCTCCCGCACCAGGGCCCGCAGGGCCTGAACCAGGAGGGCAGCGCCGTGGCCGAGGGGCAGGTCGGCCGGGTCGAGCCGCAGGGCGCGGACCGAGGTGGACTCCTCGCCTGGCGGCCTTGCCCGGACGGGCGGCTGCAGGGCGAAGGCCAGCACCGCGGCACGCCCGAGATAGGTGGTGCCGTCGGCGGTCCGCGCCGCCAGGCCCTGCGGCGTGAGGCCGACCGACAGGCAGGTCGTCTCGGCGACGTGGAGGCGCCCGGCATGCCGGTGCAGCGCCTCGACGAGGTGCAGGGGCTCCGCCGGCAGCGGGCCGGTCTCGTCCTCCAGGAGCGCCGCGAACTCGCCCCGGCGCAGACGACGACAGCGGGCGGGCTGCGCCTCGATCACGGTGACCTGCACCCGCGCCTCGCGGCGCAGCAGGTGGGAGGCCAGGCCGAGACCGCTCGCGGTCGCGCCGATCACCAGGACGTGCCGGCCGCGGGGGGCGGGCTCGGGCCTCGGGTCCTGGCGTTCAAATCCTGGGAGGCTGGTTCCTAGGGGCGGCGTGTCCGGCATCGATCGGTCCCCGGCG
>NZ_LABY01000461.1 GCF_001043975.1 Methylobacterium variabile | reverse complement strand
CAGCGCCCGCTCGATCATCCGCGACCCGAATCCCCTGTGGGTCGGCGGCGTGACCGGCGGGCCGCCGATCTCCTCCCAGCGCAGCCACAGGCGGTCCGGCTTCGAGCCGTCCACGATGTCCCAGTTGAGGATGACGCGCCCGGCATCTGTCGAGAGCGCCCCGTACTTGACCGCGTTGGTCGCCAGCTCGTGCAGGGCCATCACGAAGGCCAGGGCCAGCCGGGGCGGCAGGCGGACGTGCGGACCGCCGGTCTTGAACCGCCTGCCCTCGGACATGCGGAACGGCCGCAGCGCCTCGTCGACGATCTCCGCCAGCGTCGCGCCCTCCCAGCTCTCCCGGGTCAGCACGTCATGGGCGGCCGAGAGCGACTGCAGGCGGGCGTTGAGCGTGGTGCGCGCCTCGTCGAGGGAGCCCGCGTGGCTCAGGGTCTGGTTCGCGATGGACTGCATGGTCGCCATCGAGTTCTTGACCCGGTGGTTGAGCTCGTCGGCCAGCAGGCCGCGATGCTCCTCGCCTGTCTCTTATTACACATCTAAAAAAAAAAGAAAGGAGTAAAAACAAAGCGATAGATCGAGAAAGTATAACACGTATAGGCGACTCACACGTGAACACCAAGAGTAGAGG
>NZ_LABY01000460.1 GCF_001043975.1 Methylobacterium variabile | reverse complement strand
TGGCGGCGCTTCATGCGCTTGAGGATCAGGTCGTCGCCGGCCTGGAGCGAGAGGTGGAGATGCGGCATCAGCCGCGGCTCCTCGGCGAGCGCCGCCATCAGCTCCGGATCGGCCTCGACGGAGTCGATCGAGGACAGCCGCAGGCGGTCGAGGTCCGGCACCTCCCGCAGGATCGCCCGCACCAGGCCGCCGAGCGTCGGCCCGCCGAGGTCGCGGCCATAGGCCGTGAGGTCGACCCCGGTGAGCACCACCTCGCGGGTTCCTTCCGCCACCAGGGCGCGGACCTGTGCCACGGCGCTCGCGACCGGCACCGAGCGCGAGTTGCCGCGGCCGAACGGGATGATGCAGAAGGTGCAGCGATGGTCGCAGCCGTTCTGCACCGGCAGGAAGGCGCGGGTGCGCGCCCGCATCGGCGCCGGCTCGGGCAGCGGATCGGGCCTGGGGTCCATCACGTCATCGATCCGGACCCGCTCGGCCCCGAGATCCGACCACGTCGCCGGATCGAGCTTGCGGCGGTTGCCGACGATGTCCGCCACTTCCGGCATGGCGGCGTAGGCGTCGGTCTCCACCTGCGCGCCGCAGCCCGTCACCACCACCCGCGCCGCCGGGTTCGCCCGCGCGGCCGCCCGGATCGCCTTGCGGGCCTGCCGCCCGGCCTCCGCCGTCACCGCGCAGGTGTTGACGAGGATGAGGCCGTCCCGGCCCGCGGCTTCCGCCTGCCGGCGCATCGCCTCCGACTCGGCGGCGTTGAGGCGGCAGCCGAAGCTCAGGACCTCGACCGCCATCAGGCCGCCCCCGACGGGGCGGACGCCCCGGCGAAGAGAGCGGGCGCGAAGGTGCCCTCGTGCTCCAGCTCCGTCGGCCCGGTCATGCGCACGTGGTCGTCCTCGCCCCAGGCGATGCGCAGGTCGCCGCCGGGCAGGGTGACGGTGGCCTCGCGCCCGGTGAGGCGCAGGCGGGCCGCCGCCACCAGGGCCGCGCAGGCCGCGGTACCGCAGGCCCGGGTCAGGCCGGCGCCGCGCTCCCAGACCCGCAGGCGGATGTGCGAGCGGTCGAGGATCCGGGCCAGCGAGATGTTGGCCCGGTCCGGGAAGATCGGATGGGACTCGAGCAGCGGGCCGATCCGGGCGAGGTCGTAGGTGTCGGGGTCGCGATCGACGAAGAACACCGCGTGCGGGTTGCCCATGCTGACCGCGCCCGGCGAGTGCAGCACCGGATCGTCGATCGGCCCGATCTGCAACTCGATGCGGCGGGTGTCGGGGAAAGGCTCGGCGAGCGGGATCTCGTCCCACGACAAGCGCGGCGCGCCCATGTCGACGGTGAAGTCGACGGCCGAGACGCGGACGACGGCGAGGAGCCCGGCCCTGGTCTCGAGGGTCAGGCGGTCGCTCCCGGCCCGGGCCGAGGCGCGGGACATCTCGGGATCGTCCAGCATCGCCCAGGCGACGCAGCGGGTGCCGTTGCCGCAGGCGCCAGCCTCCGAACCGTCGGTGTTGTAGATCCGGACAAAGGCGTCGGTGCCCGGGGTGACGGGATCGTGCAGCACCATCATCTGGTCGAAGCGCGAGGCCGGGTCGGCCGCGATGGCGCGGGCCTCCTCCGGCTGCACCCGGACGTCGCCACCGCGCAGGTCCAGCACCACGATCTCGTTGCCGAGGCCGTTCATCTTCAGGAAGCGGCGATGGGCGAGGGGGGACACGCAGGGCCTCATTCGTGATGGTGCTGCCGAGATGGGGGGCGCGGGCTCTATGGACCAGAACCGCTGCCGAGGCGAGCCGCGGCGCGGCCCCGCCCGCCCGCCGGCCCAGGCGCTCACGCTCTCGCGATGAGGGTGCAACGGCTTTGCGCTTGACGCGTTCGATCGGTCCGGCGATGCCGGCCCACGCTGAAGCCGCCCGGAGCGCTCCGCCCGTGATGAAGACCCGCTTCCCGACGATCGCGATCGGCCTCGCCGCGGCCCTGGCCTGCGGCACCCCGGGCATCGCCCAGCAACTCATGGCCCAGCAACTCATGGCCCAG
>NZ_LABY01000046.1 GCF_001043975.1 Methylobacterium variabile | reverse complement strand
CCCCCGGCCCCCCCCCCCGGCCCCCGGGGGGCCCCGGCGGCCCCCTCGCCCCCGGCCCGCCCCCCCCCCCCCCAGGCCCGCGCGGGCGGGGCGGCCGCGGACGACCCCCCCCCGGCGGTCCGCGCGGTCGCCCCCGCCCCCCCCCCCCCGCGCCCCCCCGCGCCCCCCCCCGGCGGCCGGCCACACCGGCGGGGGGGCCGCGCCGCCGGGGCGGGCCCGCCCCGCGCGGACCGCGTCGGCGGCGCCTCCACGCCGTCCCGGGCCGGCCCCCCCCGCGCCGGCCCCCGCCACGGCTCCGGCACCCGGTGCGGCGACGGCGGGCGGCGCAGCGGCCCAGGCTGCGATACCGGGCCGGACCGCCGAGGCGGGAGCACCGACGACGCCGGTCACGGTTGAGGCCGTACTCCACGCGGCCGCCCGCCGGGACGAGCACCGGGATGGCGGCACGGCCGCCGGGTCCGACGGTCTCGCGGCGCAAGACCCCTCGGTATCGGCGCCGGTGCAGGGCACCGACGCGGCGGGCGACGCCCCGGCGCCGGCGCCGGAGGCCCGTCCGTCGGTGCCGGCCCCTCTGAGCGCGGTGCCGATCACCATCGGCATGCAGGCGCTCGCCGGATCGAGCCGCTTCGAGATCCGGCTCGACCCGCTCGAGCTCGGACGCATCGACGTCAGCCTCGACATCGACCGGGAGCACGGCGCCGTGAAGGCGCACCTGGTGGTGGAGCGGCCCGAGACCCTGGCGCTGCTTCAGCGCGACGCCGGCAGCCTGCAGCAGGCCCTGACCCAGGCGGGGCTCAATGCCGGCGAGGCCGGCCTGAGCTTCTCCCTGCGCGACGGCGGCAGGCAGAACAGCCCGCAGCGGGACCAGGCCGGCGGCCGTCCGCAAGGGCCCGACCGGGCCGTGACTGGCCCGGCCGAGGCTGAGGCGCAGGCCGCCCTGCCGCCGCTGCGCCACCTCGGCCAGCGCCTCGGCCTCGACCTCAGAATCTAGCGACGATCCCCGATGACGACCGAACCCGCGAGATCCCGATGACCGCCGGCATCAGCAGCCTGACCAGCCTCTCCGGTAGCAGTGCCGGCAAGACCGCGAGCGACGCCAGCACGATCGCCGGGAACTTCAACCAGTTCCTCACCCTGCTGACGACGCAGCTGAAGAACCAGAACCCTCTCGATCCCCTCGACACCAACCAGTTCACGCAGCAGCTGGTGCAGTTCGCCTCGGTCGAGCAGCAGCTCAAGACCAACGACCAGCTCGGCAGCCTGATCACCGCCAGCAAGGCGTCCGCCGCGGCGACCGCCTCGGGGCTGATCGGCAAGACCGTGACGGCGGACGGCGCCACGACGTCGCTCGCCGAAGGCAGCGCGACCTGGACGCTCAACCCGGCACGGGCCGCCACGAAGGCCGTCCTGACCATCACGGATGCCAAGGGCAACGTGGTCGCGACCCAGACCAAGGCGCTTCCCGCCGGCAGCCAGAGCTTCAGCTGGGACGGGCGCAGCTCCACCGGACAGCTCGCCGCGGACGGCAAGTACACCCTGAAGGTGCAGGCCCTCGACGCCACCGGATCGAGCGTCAGCGTCGACACCAAGATCACCGGGGCGATCACCAGCGTCGACGTCACCGGCGCTGAGCCGGTCCTGACCGTCGGCGACCGCACCGTCCCCCTCAGCAGCGTCGAGGCGATCGGTGGTACCGGCTCCAACTGATTCGGTGGATTGCTGTGGATTACGAATCACATGCGAGGGAAATGATTCAAGCAATCTTAAGCGCGGGTGCCTAGCTTCGGTCTCGACAGGTCAGTCGAGTGTAGAGCGTATCATGACCGAACCGCATCGCCCGAGGGTGAAGTACGTCATCGGGCCCGATGGAAGTCCGCTGACCATCGCGGACCTCCCCCCGACCGACACGCGCCGATGGGTGATCCGCCGCAAGGCCGAGGTCGTGGCCGCGGTGCGCGGCGGGCTCCTGAGCCTCGAGGAAGCGTGCCAGCGCTACACGCTGACCACCGAGGAATTCCTGAGCTGGCAATACTCGATCGAGCAGCACGGCCTCGCCGGCCTGCGCACGACCCGGATCCAGCACTACCGGCAGTAAGCCGGGCGCGGCTCCCCGCGCCCCGGACCGGTCCCGTCACGGGCCCGGGACACCACGCCCTCCAGTTGGAGCGCGCGATGTCCCGGGCTTGCGCGCGTCCGATCGCGTTCCGTTAACCACATCATAACCACGACCCGGCAAATTTTGCCCTGGGGCCGCCGTGGCTCCGGGTGGCGGGTGCGTGACGTCGTGAAGCCGGTCCTCGATCTTGTGGCGAAGCTCGGGCCCGCGCGGCTCGCCGCGATGGGTGCGGTGACCCTCGCGCTCATCGGCTTCTTCGCCTTCGTCATCCTGCGGGTGTCGCGCCCCGAGATGGGGGTGCTCTACAGCGACCTGTCGGTGCAGGATGCCGGCGCGGTGGTGCGCGACCTGGAGACGCGGGGCATCCGCTACGAGACCAGGGGCGATGCCGGCCAGACCGTGATGGCGCCGCGGGCGGACCTGGCGCGGCTGCGCATGGACCTCGCCGCCAAGGGCCTGCCGAGCGCCGGCGGCGTGGGCTACGAGATCTTCGACAAGGGCGACGCGTTCTCGACCACCAGCTTCGTGCAGAACGTCAACCACCTGCGGGCGCTGGAGGGCGAGCTCGCCCGCTCGATCCGGGCGATCGGCCGGGTGCAGGCGGCGCGGGTCCACCTCGTCCTGCCCGAGCGCCGGCTCTTCGCCCGCGACCGCGAGGCGCCGAGCGCGTCGATCGTGGTCCGCCTCGCCGGCGACCTCGACCCGGGCCAGGTCCGGGCGGTGCGCCACCTCGTCGCCTCGGCGGTCGAGGGGCTCAAGCCCGAGCGGATCTCGATCGTCGACGAGCGCGGGCGGCTCCTCGCCGACGGCGCCCGCGGCGCGGAGGACCAGGCGGGGATCGGCCTCGACGAGCGCCAGACCGGCCTCGAGCGGCGCCTGCGGGCGCAGGTCGAGGAGATCGTGGCCGGCATCGTCGGCTCGGGACGGGCGCGGGTCCAGGTGACGGCCGAGCTCGACGCCAACCGGGTCGAGAGCCGCTCCGAGACCTTCGATCCCGAGAGCCGGGTGGTGCGCTCGACCCAGACGCGGACCGAGAGCCAGCAGACGCAGGCCAACGAGACCGGCGTCACCGTCGGCAACGAGCTGCCGGGGGCCAACCAGGGCCAGCAGCAACAGGGCCCCCGCGAGGCCTCGAACAAGAACGAGGAGACCACGAACTACGAGATCTCCCGGGTCACCCGCACGGAGGTGAACGAGGGCGGCCGCGTCAAGCGCCTGTCGGTGGCGGTGCTGATCGACGGCACCTACGCGGCGGGCCCGGACGGCAAGCCGGCCTACGCCCCGCGGCCGGCGGCGGAGCTCGAGCGCATCACCGCCCTCGTGCGCAGCACCGTCGGCTACGACAAGGCCCGGGGCGACCAGGTCGAGGTGGTGAACCTGCGCTTCGCCGAGACCCCGGCGGTGGCGGAGCTGCAGGAGCCGGGCCTCCTCGCCTCCCTGCTCCAGCCGACCAAGGAGGACGTGCTGCGGATCGCCGAGATGACGGTGCTCCTCCTCCTCGGGCTCGTGGTGCTGATGACGGTGGTGCGTCCGCTGGTGCAGCGGGTCGTCGCCTCGGAGACGCCGGTCCTGGCGCCGGTCTCGGTGCTCGCCGAGCCCGGCCTGGTGATGGCGGTCGAGGGCGGGACGGCCTCGCTCCAGTCCGAGATCACGATTCCCGAGAGCCCGGCCCGGCGCCTGGTCGAGTTCGCCAAGATCAACGGCAAGGTCCAGGCCGAGACGATCGAGCGCGTCGTCGACATCGTGAAGACCAACCCGACCGAGACGGTCGAGGTGCTGCGCACCTGGATCAACGACCGCTGAGCCCGCCGGGCAGTGGATGCCGGTCCGGCGCGCCCGGACCTTCGAGACTTCAGACCCGTCCGAGGATGAGCTGACGCCATGGCCGCGACCCCGATGCCGGTCCCTCGCCCCTCCCTGGGCCCGACCTTCGCCGAGATGCCCGGCACCCAGCGCGCCGCCGCGCTCCTGCTGCTGCTCGGCGAGGAGGAGGGCGCCCCGATCTGGCGGATGCTGGAGGAGGACGAGATCAAGAAGGTCTCGCACGCCATGGTCCAGCTCGGCTCCCTGGAGGCCGAGGTCGTCGAGCACCTGATCATCGACTTCGTCTCCCGGCTCTCGGCAAGCGGCGGCATCACCTCGAGCTTCGAGCGCACCGAGTCGCTGCTCCTGAAGATCTTCCCGCCCGAGCAGGTCGCGGTGATCATGGCCGAGGTGAAGGGCGCCTCGGGCCGCCGGGTCTGGGCCAGCCTGACCCAGATCGACCCCGAGATCCTGGCCTCGTTCCTGCGCAACGAGTACCCGCAGACCGTCGCGGTGATCCTGTCGCGGGTGCGCTCGGACTACGCCGCCCGGGTGCTGACGATCCTGCCGGAGGACTTCGCCATCGACGTCCTCAACCGCATGCTGCGGATGGAGACGGTGCAGAAGGAGGCCCTGCGCCACATCGAGGAGATCCTGCGGGTCGAGTTCGTCTCGACCATCGCCCAGACCACCCGGCGCGACGCCCACGAGCTGCTCGCGGACGTGTTCAACGCCTTCGACCGCCAGACCGAGATCCGGTTCCTGGCCGCCCTCGACCAGGCGAACCGCGGCTCGGCGAAGAAGATCCGCCAGCTGATGTTCACCTTCGACGACCTGATGAAGCTCGACGCCGGCAGCGTCCAGACCCTCATGCGCAGCGTCGACCGCGACGTGCTGGCCCGCGCGCTGAAGGGCGCCTCGGATCCGGTCAAGACGTTCTTCTTCAACAACATGTCGAGCCGCGCGGCCAAGAACATGCAGGACGAGATGGGCTCGCTCGGCCCGATCCGCCTCAAGGAGGTCGACGAGGCCCAGTCCCGGATGACGGACCTCGCCAAGGAGCTGGCCGAGAAGGGCGAGATCATGATCGCCAAGAACAGCGCCGAGGAAGAGCTGGTCTACTGATGCGCGCCCGCGAGACCCTGACCGACGAGCTCCTGACAGACAACTCCCGCGCTGGCTCGGGCCGGGATTCCCGTCCGCCGCTCGCCGGCGGCCCGGGGGAGGTTGCCTGATGGCGCAGATCCGGCGCTTCCTGTTCGACACCGATTTCCGGCATCCCGGCGGCAAGCCTCCCCGGGACGAGGCCGGATCGGCCGAGGCGATCGCCCGCGCCGAGGCCGAGGTCGCGGCCGAGGCGGCGCTGCGCGCCGAGGCCGAGGCCGAGGCCTTCGCCCGCGGCCTGCAGGAGGGCCGCGCCCAGGCCGAGGCGCAGGTGCAGGCGCGGCTTGCCGACGCCCTCAACCGGGTCGCCGCCGCGGCCGCCGGGATGATCGGCGCCGCCGACGCCCGGGACGCCGAGCGGGAGACCCAGGCCCTCGACTTCGCCGTGGCGCTCGGGCGCAAGATCGCCGGGGCCGCCCTCGACAGCCAGCCGGTGGCGGCGATCGCGGAAGCCGCGGGGCGGGCGCTGCAGCACCTGCGCGGCGTGCCGCACTTGGCCATCCGGGTGCACGACATCCTGGTCGAGGAGACCGAGCGCCAGGTGGCGCGGCTCGCCCGCGAGCGGGGCTACGAGGGCCGGCTGATCGTCCTCGGCGATCCCGCCCTGGCACCCGGCGACGCCCGCATCGAGTGGGCCGACGGGGGCGTGGTGCGCGAGCGCGCGGCCATCGAGGCCGCGGTGCTGGCCGCCCTGGGGGAGGGCGCGGCCGCGCCGCACCCGGCCGCCCCCGCGGGCTTCTGATGTCCCGGCCTCCGCTTCGCCGGGCGACGCGCCGCCCACGTCCGATTTCTCATTTCCCCACGAGGTGACCCGATGACCTCCGACAACGATCTCGGCCTGCCGCAGCTCAGCGAGACGGACCTCGCCTTCGACACGGCGGCGGCCAGCGTGATGCGCGACGCGCCGGTCGCCGCCAAGTCGGCGGCCGACCTGGAGCAGGTCTTCGACGTGCCGGTGATGGTCTCGGCGGTGCTCGGCTCCTCGCGGATGCCGATCGGCGACCTGCTGCGCCTCGGCCCCGGCACGGTGCTGGAGCTCGACCGCAAGGTCGGCGAGGCGATCGACATCTTCGTCAACAACCGCCTCGTCGCCCGCGGCGAGGTGGTGCTGGTGGAGGAGCGCCTCGGCGTGACGATGACCGAGATCGTCAAGGCCGAGGGCTGACGGCGGGTCCCCGCCGTCCCTACCCGAACCCGGCGCCCGACGGGGCGCCCGACGCTACGGAGTGCCCGCCATGCGGCTGTTGATCATCGGACGCCTGAACGGCGAACTCGTCACCGCCTCCCGGATCGCGATGAGCCGCGGCGCCGCGGTGACCCAGGCCGACGGCGTCGAGCAGGGCCTCGCCGTGCTGCGGGCGAAGGGCGCCGACCTGGTGATGGTCGACGTGTCGCTGCCGATCCGCACGCTGGTGACGGCGCTCGCCGAGGAGCGCATCCGCACGCCGGTCGTGGCCTGCGGCACCGGCACGGACGCGAAGGCGGCGGTGGCGGCGATCCGGGCGGGGGCCAAGGAGTACATCCCGCTGCCGCCCGACCCCGAGCTGATCGCGGCGGTGCTGGAGGCGGTGGCGGCGGATGCGCGGGCCTTCGTGTGGCGCGATCCCGCGATGGAGCGGGTGGTCAAGCTCGCCGAGCAGGTGGCGCGCTCCGACGCCTCGGTGCTGATCACCGGCGAGAGCGGCACCGGCAAGGAGGTGCTGGCGCGCCACGTCCACGTCCGCTCGAACCGGGCCCAGAAGCCCTTCGTCAGCGTGAACTGCGCAGCGATCCCCGACGCGCTGCTCGAATCCGAGCTGTTCGGCCACGAGAAGGGCGCCTTCACGGGGGCGGTCGCCCGGCGCATCGGCCGGTTCGAGGAAGCGAACGGCGGCACGCTGCTCCTCGACGAGATCTCCGAGATGGACGTCCGCCTCCAGGCCAAGCTGCTGCGGGCGCTGCAGGAGCGGGTGATCGACCGGGTCGGCGGCACCCAGCCGGTCAAGGTCGACATCCGGGTGCTCGCCACGTCGAACCGCAACTTGGCCGAGGAGGCGCGCAAGGGCACCTTCCGGGAGGACCTGCTCTACCGCCTCAACGTGGTGCACCTGCGCCTGCCGCCCTTGCGCGACCGCCCGGCCGACATCCTCGAGCTCGCCGGCCACTTCGCCCGCAAGTACGCCGAAGCCAACGGGCTCGAGCCCCGGCCGCTCTCCGCCGAGGCCCGCCGCCTCGTCGCCCAGAGCCCCTGGCCCGGCAACGTGCGCGAGCTGGAGAACACCCTGCACCGGGCGGTGCTGCTGGCGAGCGGGCCCGAGATCGACACCGACGCCATCCGCTCGCCCGAGGGCGAGGCCCTCAGCGGTCCGGCCACGGCCGCCGCCCGGGCGGTGCAGGCCGCCGAGGCGGTGACGCGGGGCTTCGTCGGCCGCTCCCTGGCGGAGGTCGAGCGCGACCTGATCCTCGACACGCTCGATCACTGCCTCGGCAACCGCACCCACGCCGCCAAGATCCTCGGCATCTCGATCCGTACCCTGCGCAACAAGCTCAACGAGTATACCGGTGCCGGCATCCCGGTCGCCGAGCCGGGCCACACCCGGGCGCTCGCAGCCTATGGCTGACCGCCGGGGCGGCGATCCGGGATGGGCGGAGGAGGGACGGCGATGACGTGGGAGGACGTGGTCGCGCTCGGCCGGAGGCTCCCGGAGGTCGAGGTCGCGACGTCCTACGGCACCCCGGCGCTGAAGGTGAGGCGCAAGCTCCTGACCCGGCTGCGCCGCGAGGACGACAGCCTGGTGCTCCCCGGAGTGGGCGCGGACGAACGGGACATGCTGATCGAGGCCGATCCCCGGGTCTTCCACACGACACCGCACTACGAAGGCTATTCGAGCGTGCTGGCGCGGCTCGGTCCCCTCGCGCCGGCGCAGCTGTCCCCGTTCCTGCTGCGCCGCTGGCGCGCGATCGCGCCGAGGCGGTACGTCGCCGGCTTCGACGCGGCCGGAAGCCGTGAGGGTGGATGATCCGGAACTATAGCCGACGTCGTCACACTGTCATCGCTCCGTCGTCTCGGCGGCTGCAAGCCGAACTCGCCGTTCACCGGTCGATCAATGCGGCGAAATCGAAAACAGCCCATCGTTCAGCCCGTTAAGCCTGCCTTAGCGGAAAGTAGTCATTTTCCCGCCGACGTGGGCCGAAAGCGGGGCGACGGGACCGATGCGGACGTGGTTCAGGAGCGGGCGCCTGGCGCGCCTGTCGATCAAGGCGCGAATCTTCGCCGGCTTCGGCGTGATCCTGGCGACCACCGTCGGGGTGGCGGTCTCCGGCTACGTGCTGGTGGCGCAGGTGAACGCGAGCTTCGCCGAGTACCAGCACAACCGGGCCAAGATCGAGCACGTCCGCGCCGTCGACATGGCGATGATGCAGGCGCGGTTCGAGCTGAGCCGCTGGCTCCAGCGCTTCGATCCGGCGGTCTTCAAGACGGCGCGCGACCTCCTCGACAAGTCCGTCGGCCTGATCGAGCGCGGCGCGGCCGTCGGGCTCGCGCCCGACGAGCTCGCCCTCAGCGGCACGATCGCCACGGCCCTGCGCAGCTACGGCGCCGAATACGCCACCCTCGCGCGGATCAAGGAGGAGGAGGCGGCGCTCCTCGGCCGCGAGATCGATCAGGCAGGCGAGCGGATCGCCCAGGCCCTGTCGCAGCGGCGCACCCGCGCCTTCGAGGCCGGCGACCTCGAGCAGGCCCGGATGCTGAACGGCGTCGCCGAGGCGTTCCAGTCCGCCCGCGAGCAGGTCGCGCTGTTCAGGGCCGCGGGCGAGGTGAAGCACGCCGCGGCGGCGGGCCAGTCCGCGGCGGCGGGCCAGGCCCGGCTCCAGGCGAATGCCGACCTCGCCGCGAAGCTGACCGCCTGGCGCGCCGGCCTCGAGCGCGCCTCCGCACTCTCGGCGGAGTGGGGCAAGCACCTGACGCTCTCCCGCGCCGCCCGGGACCAGTCGATGCAGGCGTCCCAGGCGCTGCTGGCGGCGGTGAACCGCGGCGCGCTGGAGCACGAGCAGACCTTCGCCCGCAGCGTGGAGCAGGGCACCACGGCCTTCCTCGCCAAGGCGGCCGGCATCGTGCTCCTCGGGATCGGGATCTCGCTCCGCCTCGCCGGCTCGATCGCTGGGCCGCTCCACCGCCTGTCGGGGGCCATGGCGGCGCTCGGCGGCGGCGCGCGGGCGGTCGAGGTGCCGGGCACCGACCGGGCCGACGAGATCGGCGCCATGGCGCGCACCGTCGCGCAGTTCCGCGATGGGCTCGTCGAGGCCGAGCACCGCGACGCCCTGCAGCGCCAGGACACCGACGCGAAGGTGCACCGGGCGCGGCTCCTCGAGGAGCTGACGCGCGGCTTCGAGGGCAAGGTCTCGGCGCTGATCGCGACCCTGACCGCCGCGGCGGGCGAGATGGAGGGCGCGGCGCACAACCTGTCGACCTCGGCCGCCCAGGCCTCGAGCCTGTCGGCCGGCGTGGCGGAGGCCGCGAGCCAGACCTCCGCCAACGTCAGCGGCGTCGCGAGCGCGACGGACGAGCTCTCCGCCAGCATCCGCGAGATCGTGCAGCAGGTCGGGCACTCCTCGGTGATCGCGGGCCGCGCCGACGCGGAGGCCGCCCGCACGGAAGCGACGATCCGGGCGCTCGCCGCAGGGGCGCAGCAGATCGGCGACGTGGTCCAGCTCATCACCAGCATCGCCGGCCGGACCAACCTGCTGGCCCTGAACGCGACGATCGAGGCGGCGCGGGCCGGGGAGGCGGGCCGCGGCTTCGCCGTGGTGGCGGCCGAGGTGAAGGACCTCGCCACCCGCACGGCTCAGGCGACGGAGGCGATCGCCGGGCAGGTCGGCAGCATCCAGGCCCAGACCGCCCAGGCCGTGCAGGCGATCGAGACGATCGGCGGGACGATCCGGGACATGAACGCCATCGCGACCAGCGTCGCGACGGCGATGCAGCGCCAGAGCGCCGCCACCGGCGAGATCGCCCGCAACGTGCAGGACGCCGCCCACAGCACCCAGGTGGTGTCCGGCCACATCGACGCGGTGCAGCAGGGTGCCGACCGCACCGGCGGCACCGCCGACCAGGTGCTGCGCGCCGCCCGGGACCTCGCGCATCAGGCCGCGACGCTCGAGCGCGAGATCGGCGGCTTCGTCGCCGAGATCAAGGCGGCGTAGGACTCCCGGGGGCGCCCGTCGCGGGGAGATCGTCGACGGGCTCGATCTCGCCCGGGTCATTCCCGGGCCGCCCCGAGCGTGAGCGCGGTCGGCTTACCCGACGGGCCGTCGGCCGCTCCGTGCCCTTTCCGGGACCCGGAGCGCCGCCCCGGAACGACAGTGGAGCCTGGACCACCGCTCCGCCGATGCAACCGTTCGTCGTCAGTTCGCCTGCAAGCGCGGGATCGCGTCGGCGAAGCGGGCGATCGGCAGGAAGAGGCTGAAGCGGCGCTCCTTGTCCTCGACGTGGATGATCGCCTCCTTCCACTCGGGCTCCCGGCAGGCTCGCCGCTTCAGCAGCACCGCAATATGCGCCGAGCAAGTGATGATCTCGTGAGGTTCCTTGAGCTCGACGCCGCGCGTGTCCCTTATGATTCTGCTGCCGACCTGGAAGTGGAAGTAGTAGCAGGACATTCCGCTCTCCCCCTGGAGTGGCTATCCTGCAACCTTACGGCCACAGGTCCCCGGCCGCCTTAACCCGAGTCAAGCGATTCGGTCTTTGCAACCCCGGCGAGTATCGGCGGCCGATGCGCCACGTCGTCGCGAGAGCGAGCGCGGCCGTCTCGTGCCGCGATGACCGCGCTGGGTTTCGCAGGAATGGCCGCCGGTTTTGCGAAACCTGCGCCCAAGCAGGGGCCTGAACGGACGAAGCCTTGGCCTGCAACGCTTCGTCCGTTCAGAGATAGCCGGTGCCGGCCTCGGCGGCGAAGCGGTCGGGCGGGCCCTCCCAGACGATGCGGGCATGCTCGAGCACGTAGACCCGGTCGGCGTGGGGCAGCGCGAAGGTGACGTTCTGCTCGCCGAGCAGGACCGTGATCGGCGTGGTCTGGCGCAGGCGCTCGAGCGCCTTCGAGAGCTGCTCCAGGATCACCGGGGCGAGGCCAAGCGTCGGCTCGTCGAGGATCAGCAGGCGCGGCCTCATCATCAGCGCGCGGGCGATGGTGAGCATCTGCTGCTCGCCCCCCGACAGGGTGCGGGCCATCTGGCCGCCGCGGCTCCTCAGGATCGGGAAGAGCTCGAACAGCCACTCGAGCTGGCGCGCGCTCTCGGCCTTGGGCAGGTGCTGGCCGCCGAGATCGAGGTTCTCGCGCACGCTCATCTCGCCGAACAGCTCGCGCGTCTCCGGCACCTGGACGATGCCGCCGCGGGCGATGCTCGCGGGCGTGCGCCTCGCCAGGGACTCGCCGGAGAAGTCGATCCGGCCGGAATGCGGGACGAGGCCGGAGATCGCGTTGAACAGCGTCGTCTTGCCGGCGCCGTTGAGGCCGACCACCGAGACGAACTCGCCCTCGTGCACGTGCAGGTTGACGCCGCGCAGGGCCTGGGCCTTGCCGTAGAGCACGTCGAGCCCCTCGACCTTGAGGAGCGGCGCGCCGGAGAAGCTCGCCTCCGGCCGCGCCGCGGTCTCGATGCTGCCGCCGAGATAGACCCGGCGCACGGTCTCGTTGCGCATCACCTCGGCGGCCGAGCCCTCGGCGACGCGCTCGCCGAGATACATCGCGAAGACCCGGTCGACGAGGGCGGCGACGCTCTTCACGTTGTGGTCGACGAGGAGCACCGCCTTGCCCTCATCGCGAAACCCCCGGATCAGGGCGGAGAAATCCGCCACCTCGCCGGAGGTCAGGCCCGCGAAGGGCTCGTCCACCAGCACCACCTTCGGGTCGCGGGCGATGGCCTTGGCGAGCTCCATCCGGCGGAGATCCGCGAAGGGCAGGGTGCCGGGGCGCCGGTCCATCACGGCGCCCAGGCCCACCCGCTCGGCGATCGCCCGGGCCCGCGCCTCGACGCCCGGATCGGCGAAGAGGCGCAGCAGGCTGTCGGGCAGGAGCGCGAGCTTGATGTTCTCGAGCACGGTCTGGCGGTGCAGGGGCCGCGAGTGCTGGAACACCAGGCCGATGCCGGCCCGCGCGACCCGGTGCGAGGGCCAGCCGGCGATCTCGGTGCCGTCGAGCTTCACGCTGCCGGCATTCGGCCGCTCGAGGCCCATGATGAGCTTCATCACCGTCGACTTGCCCGAGCCGTTCGGCCCGATCAGCCCGAGGATCTCGCCGGGCTTGACCGAGAAGCCGATCGACTTGGCCGCGACGAGGCCGCCGTAGCGCTTGGTCAGCCCCTCGACCGCCAGCAGCGGCCGGACGGTGTCGGACCCGGGAGCGGCGGGCATGGACGCGGTTTGCTGGGCGAGGACGGCCGCACTCATGAACGCACCTTGCGAGACGGGAACGGGGAGGGGGCGGGCATCAGGCGCGCTGCCCCTGCCGGGTGAGGATTCCGAGGAGGCCTGCCGGGACGAACAGGATCACGGCCAGCGCCGCCGCCGAGACCACGAAGGTCGAGAGCGCTCCGAGCGGCCGCAGCAACTCGCCGGCGGCGATCAGGAACACCGCGCCAAGCACGCCGCCCACGATGGTGCGCCGCCCGCCGAGCACTGCCCCGATGATGACCTGGACGCCGACCGAGACGTCGACCAGCGTGCCGACCGAGGCGGTGCCCATGTAGAAGACGAACAGCGCCCCCGCGAGGCCGGAGAAGACCGCGCTGACGCAGAACGCCGCGAGCTTGTGCTTGGCGACGTTGAAGCCGAGCGCGCCTGCCTCGACCGGGTCCTGCCCGCTCGCCTGGAGGATCAGCCCCACCGGCGAGATCGCGATGGCGTAGAGGATGGCGCCGCTCACCGCCATGAAGCCGAGCGCGATCCAGTAGTTGGTGGCCGCGTCGATGCTGATGACGTCCGGCACGGTGAGCCCGATCTCGCCGCCGGTGGTCTCCGCGAAGACGACGATCAGGTTCTGCAGGATCAGCACCGCCACCACGGTGGTGAGGCCGAAATACGGGCCCCGCACCCGGAGCGCCGGCAGCGCCAGGACGAGGCCGCCGATCACCGCCGCGACCGTGCCGGCGAGCAGGCACAAGGGGATGCCGACGCCGTGGCCGTTGAGGATGCCGGCCGTGTAGGCGCCTAAGCCGATCAGGAAGGTCGGGCCGAAATTGACCTCGCCGGCGAAGCCGAACAGCAGGTCCCAGGCCATCGAGAAGACGCCGAAGAAGTACGCGACGGTGAGGAGCCCGAGGATGTAGCCCGATACCCAGAACGGCAGCACGCTGGCGAGCGCGAGGCCGATCAGGCAGAGCCAGAACAGCGGGTTGCGGAAGGTCTTGGCGAGCATGCGGGCCTCTGATGAGATGTCTGCGTGAGGCCGGGCGTCAGCGGCGCCCGAGCAGGCCCTGCGGGCGGACGTACATCACCGCCACGAGCAGCAGCAGCGCGGGGATGGTCCGGTAGGCCGGGGAGACCAGGTAGGCGGTCAGCGTCTCGAGGTAGCCGACGACGTAGGCGGCGATCAGCGATCCCGAGACGCTGCCCAAGCCCCCCAGCACCACGATCGAGAAGGCGCTGGCGGTGAGCGGGCCGACGCTGTAGCTCGACACGCCGAGGAACTGGCCGAGCAGCACGCCTGCAATGCCGGCGAGCACGCCGTAGATCAGCCAGATCGCGACGTAGATCTTCGACAGCTCGAAGCCGAGCAGGGTGACGCCGCGGGGATTCATCGACGCGGCGAGGACCACCTTGCCGGTGCGGGTACGGTTCACGAGGAGCCAGAGCAGCCCGATCACGCCCCAGCAGACGACCGCCGTGAAGACCTGGTTCCACGGCGTGCGCACGCCCGCGATGGTGACGACGCCCTCGACGATCGGCATCACGGTCTTGGCGTTGCTGGTGAACAGGTAGGCGATGAACTCCTGGATCATGATGCCCCACAGGAGCGTGCCGGTGAGGATGAAGATCTCCTTCTCCTCCGGGGGGATCGCCCGGGAGCGGTCGATGGGGCGCACCACGGCGCCGTAGGTGGCGAGCGTCAGCCCGGTGCAGACCGCGACGCCGACCGCGGCGCCCGCGTAGGAGCCCAGGCCCAGCTCGCTCGACGCCGCCCAGGCCACCACCGCGGCGGTGACCATGAGGGCGCCGTGCGAGAGGTTGAGAACTCCCGAGACGCCGAAGATGAGGGTGAAGCCGGTGGCGCCGAGCGCGTAGAGTGCCGAGATGGCGAAGCCGTCGATGAGGATCTGGATCGCGGTCATGGGGCTCGCGTGGGGGATGAGAAGGGGCGAGGCGCGCGCTAGACCCCCTCTCCCGAGTGGGAGAGGGGTTGGGGGGTGAGGGTGCTACGGTTCAGTGTGTATCGCTGAGCGTGGTGCTGACAGCAGGACGGTCAGAGCTAGAACCAGAACCGTCGCACCCTCACCCCTACCCCTCTCCCACTCGGGGGAGGGGATCCCGCGCCTGCTGGATCGGGGTCAGTCCGATGGTTGCGGTCAGTTCGCGGCGGTCCCCGCCTTGACGAAGCTCGGGAAGCCGATCTTCCCGTTGGCGACGTTCGGCGGCCAGATCGCCAGCTGCTTGCCGTCCTGCCACTGCATCATCATGCCGGAGACGAGGCCCGGGCCGTACTTGATCGAGTGGGTGAACTCGTCGTCCTTGCCGTAGAACTGGATGCGCCCGAGGGTGCCCTCCCAGTCGGTCTTCTCCAGCGCCTCGACGAGCTTGTCGGGATCGGTCGAGCCCGCCCGCTTCACCGCGTCGGCGATGTAGTAGACCTCGTCATAGGCGGTGTAGCCGGCATAGCCCGGGTAGCTGCCGTACTTGGCCTTGAAGGCCTCGGCGAAGGGCGCGGTCTTCGGCGTCACGTTGGTGCCGGGCGCGGCGAACATCTCGAACAGCACGCCTTCGGTCGCGCCGTTCGTCTCCTTCCAGAAGGTGGCGTTGGTCGCCTGCGAGGCGATGCCGATCATCGGGATCGGCACCTGCTGGCTGCGCCACTGCACCGTCGGCTGCACGCCGACATGCGAGATGCCGGTGACGATCACGTCGGGCTTGGCGCCCTCGATGCGGCTGAAGATCGGGTTGAAGTCGGTGGTGCTCGGCGAGAACCGGATGTGGTCGAGCACCTTGAGGCCGACCTTCGGCAGGCACTCCTTGTAGCCCTCGTCCAGCGGCTTCGTCCACGCCGCGTCCTCGCTCATGATGACGGCGGTCTTCATCTGGCGGCCCTCGACGAGGATCGCCTTGGCGGCGTCGCAGACGGCTTGCGACTGCGCCTTCGAGGTCAGGTAGCCGTGGAAGGAGTACTTGTTGCGGGCGTAGTCCTTGTGGACGTTGAGCGGGATCTCGTTCGAGGCCGCGCCCGGGGTGATGAAGGGCAGCTTCAGCCGCGCCGACCAGGGCTGGAGGGCGAGCACCACCTCGCTGATGTAGCTCGCGATGACGGCATGGGCCTTGTCCTCGCTCGCCGCGCGCTGGAAGGCGCGGACCGAGTCGGCGGCCGAGCTCTTGTTGTCGTAGGTGATGATCTCGATCTTGCGGCCGTCCATCCCGCCCTTGGCGTTGATCTCGTCGGCGGCGAGCTGGGCCGCCTGCGGGATCGAGGCCCCGGCGATCGCCTGCGCCTCCGCGATCACCGCGATGCGGATCGGGTCCGCGGCCTGAACGCTTGAGAGCGAGGCATTGGCGGCCAACAGGATGGTCGAACCAAGCAACGCCTGGACGAGCCGTCGCCTTGCGACGGGTGCGCACTCCAGCATGACGTTCCCTCTTCCGGCCGCTGTTTGATTGGTGGCGTCGCGGCTCGGAGCGGGAGTTTAGCGGGAGCTTGTTAGACCACAAGGTGCCGATCGCGGGTGCGCGGCGGGGAAGGGGGATTATACGGCGAGCCATCACGTGGGCGCATGGCTGCTGGCCCGAGGACGTCATGGGACCGCGGGCTGCTTCCTCAACGGCGCGTCGTTGGGGCAGCCGCAGAAGAAGCGGCGCATCGACGGTGCCCTCGCGCCGTACAACCTGACCAGTCGATCGCCCGATCGACTCCCGCGGTGAAACGGAAACGCGGCAACGTCATTCCGGGGCCGCGCAGCGGAGCCCGGGATGATCCCGTGGGGCGGAAGCCGCCCGCATGTCCCACTCGCCTCTGCCGTCCCTCGGACTCTCGAAGGAACGGTGCGCCCCACGCTCACGCCTCCACGACGGGCACCCGCCAGGGCTCCTCCGCCGCCACCCTGGCCTCGAAGGCCGCGATGGCGTCGGCGTGCTCGAGGGTGAGCGCGACGTCGTCCAGCCCCTCGACGAGGCAGCGCTTCTTGAACGGGTCGATCTCGAACGGGATCGCGGTGCCGTCCGGGTCGGTCACGGTCTGGGCCGGCAGGTCCACCGTCACGGTCGCGCCGGGCTCGGCCTTGAGGCGGGCCCGCAGGGACGCCACCGCCTCCTCCGGCAGGGTCACCGTGAGGAGCCCGTTCTTGGCCGCGTTCGAGGCGAAGATGTCGCCGAAGCTCGGGGCGACGACGCAGCGCAGGCCGCCATCGACCAGGGCGTAGACCGCGCCCTCCCGCGACGAGCCGCAGCCGAAGTTGCGGTCAGCCACCAGGATGCCGGCGCCCGCGTAAGGGGCTGCGTCGAGGGGCACGGCCTCGCTCCGGCGGCGCTCGTCGTGGAACAGGAAGTTGCCGTAGCCGGCGCTGCGCGGCTTCTTCAGGAAGCGGGCCGGCAGGATCTGGTCGGTGTCGACGTTCGCCACGTCGAGCGGCACCGCGACCGCCGTGAGAGTCGTGAAGGGCTGCATGGTCAGCGGCTCCCGAGCCGGCGGATATCGGTGAGGCGGCCGGTCAGCGCGGCGGCGGCGGCCATCGCCGGGCTCATCAGGTGGGTGCGGGCGTTCGGGCCCTGGCGGCCCGGGAAGTTGCGGTTGGTGGTCGAGGCGCAGCGCTCGCCCGCCGGCACGAGGTCGCCGTTGATGCCGACGCACATCGAGCAGCCCGGCTCGCCCCATTCGAGGCCGGCCTCGCGGAAGACCTGGTCGAGCCCCTCGGCCTCGGCCTGGCGCCGCACCGGGCCGGAGCCCGGCACGACGAGGCCCGGCACCGCCGCCTTGTGCCCGCGCAGCACGCCGGCGGCGGCGCGCAGGTCCTCGATGCGGGAATTGGTGCAGGAGCCGATGAACACCCGGTCGACCGCCACCGCCTCGAGCGGCGTGCCGGGGGTGAGGCCCATGTAGTCGAGCATGGCCCGCATCTGCCCGGCCTTGGTGGCGTCGGATTCCTGGCCCGGATCCGGCACCGCGGCGGTGACGGGAAGCGCGGTCTCGGGGCTGGTGCCCCAGGTCACGGTCGGGGCGATGCTGGATGCGTCCAGCGTCACCTCGCGGTCGAACCGCGCGCCCTCGTCGCTCGGGAGCTGCCGCCAGGCCGCGACCGCCCGCTCGAACAGCGCGCCCTTCGGGGCGTAAGCGCGGCCCTTGAGGAAGGAGAAGGTGGTGTCGTCGGGGGCGATCATCCCGGCCCGGGCGCCGGCCTCGATCGACATGTTGCAGATGGTGAGCCGCCCCTCCATCGACAGGCCGCGGATCGCGCTGCCGGCATATTCGAGCACGTGCCCGACCGCGCCGCCGGCGCCGATCGCCGCGATGATCGCCAGGATCACGTCCTTGGCGGTGACGTGGGGCCCGAGCTGCCCGTCGATGCCGACCCGCAGGGTCTTGGGCCGGCGCTGCCACAGGGCTTGCGTCGCCAGCACGTGCGCGACTTCCGTCGCGCCGATCCCGAAGCCGAGCGCCCCGAAGGCGCCGTGCGTCGAGGTGTGGGAATCGCCGCAGACGATGGTGAGGCCGGGCAGCGTCAGGCCCTGCTCCGGCGCCAGGACGTGGACGATCCCCTGCGCGCGGTCGTCGAGGCCGAAATGGCGGATGCCGTGCCGGCCGGCATTGTCGGCCAGCATCGACACCATGTTGGCGATCTCGGGGTCGGGGATCGGTCCGCTGCGGTCGCGGGACGGCACGTAGTGGTCGGCGACCGCGAAGGTCAGCTCCGGCCGGCGGATCTGTCGGCCGGCGTGGTCGAGCATGCCGAAGGCGTGGAACGAGCCCTCGTGCAGCAGGTGCCGGTCGATGGCGAGCAGGGCCTGCCCGTCGGGGCGGGTCGCCATGACGTGGGCGTCCCAGACCTTGTCGAGGAGGGTGCGGGGTTGCGGGGTCATCGGGCGTCCTCCGTCTTGTCGTTGGAATCGAAACTACGAACTCCAATTCCCTTTCCCGGACGACTGGAGCGTCAGCGGAAGGAGATCCGGGATCCAGAAATAAGACTTCGCGAATCGTCTCTAGGTCTGCAACGGTGCAACATGCAGAGCCGCTTCGCGGCACTTCCTATGCTGGATTCCCGGATCTCCTTCCGCTGGCGCTTCAGTCGTCCGGGAAAGGGGAGGGTGTCATGATGTGTGAATGAGAGATGGTGAGGGCTAGGAGCTAACACACCCCGTCGCCCCCGCCGCCTGCCCGGCGATGCGCCCGAGCGCCACGGCCGCCAGCAGCCCGTTGCCCGACAGGTATCCGCCCGGCCCCGTCCCCGACACGCCGCAGGCCGCTCCGCCCGCCGCGAACAGGTTCGGGATCGGCGCGCCCGCCGCCGTCAGCACCCGGGCGTCGTCGTCGACCACGAGACCCCCTTGCGTGTGGAACAAGGCGCCGGTCACCCGCACCGCCCGATACGGCGCCGCGAGCGCCGGCACGCCCGCGAAGGAGCGCCCGAACGCGTCGCGGCCACCGTCGCGCTTGAGCGCCTCGACCTCGGCCAGCGTCGCGGACAGGGCGGACGCCGGCAGGTGCAGCCGCGCCGCCAGTTCCGCCACCGTGTCCGCCGCCACGATCGCCCCGGCGCTCTCGGCGCGCCGAAAGTCCTCGAACTGGCGGGCGATGCCGGCGATGCGGGCGTCGAAGACCGTGACCGCGGTGCCGCCGGGCTGGCGCAGCACCTCCGCCGCCTGCTCGGAGTAGCCGCGGCTCTCGTCGGAGAAGCGGCGCCCCTCTGCATTCACCTGGAACCCGCCCTCGGTGACCGTGGCCCAGGTGATCAGGATGCCGTGCGGGTGCGCCACCGAGCCGTGACCCTGGTGGCCCGAGAGGTGGCGGGTCGCGGCGCCGAGCGCCTCGCCCCAGAGCAGCGCATCGCCCTGGTTGCCCTCGTGGCCGAAATACAGCGCGCCCGACAGCTCCGGCACGTGCTGCGCCACCAGCGCCTTGTTGCCGCCGTAGCCATTGCAGGCCAGCACCAGCGCCCGGCAGGCGACGCGCTCGCGCGAGCCGTCGGGGCGGTGAAGGCCGATGCCCCGGATCGCGCCGTCCGCCGCGTAGAGCGTGTCGACGGTCGCCTCGCACAGGACCGGGATGCCGGCCTCCTCGACCGCGCGTGCCAGGCGGTCGACCAGCTCCTCGCCAGAGCGGCTCGGCAGGCCATGCATGCGGTTGGCCGAGTGGCCCGGGTAGCGGAAATCGGTGATGACCGAGAAGGGCAGGCCGTGGCGGTCGGCGAGCCATTCGAGGGCAGGACCCACGGCGCCGGCGAGGCGCGCGACGAGGGCCGGATCCGGCTCGTTCTTGGCCTTCGCCATGATGTCGGCGGAAAACAGCTCCGGGCTGTCGTCGAGCCCCGCCTCGCGCTGCCAGCGGGTGCCCGGCGCCGGGACCAGACCGGCCGAGAGGGCGGTGGAGCCGCGGGGCACCGGATCGCGCTCGACCACCAGCACCTCGGCCCCGGCCTCGTGGGCGGCGAGCGCCGCCACAAGCCCGGCGGCCCCCGCGCCGATCACGGCGACGGCGATGTCGATATCGAAGGCGACGGCAGCAGCCGGTTCGACCCTCATGCCGAGAGCTCCCGGACGATCTCGGCGACGTCGGCCACCCGGCAGACGGGCTTGAGCGCCTCGATCGCGGTCTGGTGCACGGCCGGTGAGAAGGCGGCGCAGCCATCCGCCAGGACGGTGACCGAGAAGTCGCGCACATGGGCGTCGCGCACCGTCGAGGCGACGCCACCGTTGGTGACGATGCCCGACACGATCAGCCGCTCGATCCCCGCCTTGCGCAGGACCCATTCGAGCCGGGTCATGTAGAAGGCCGAGTAGGCGACCTTCTCGACCGAGAGATCGGCGGGCTGCAGCTCGTCCACGAGCGCATGCCCCCAGGCCCCGGGCAGGAAGTCGCCCTTCTTCAGGAACGGCCGCAGCTCGCGCAGGTGGGGCGAGATCAAGGGCTCGCCGCCCTTGCCCGGCACCAGGGTGAAGTGGGTCGAGACGATGAACCCTCCCTTGGCCCGGATCAGCTCGGCGAGCGGTCGGACGCGGGCCGGCACGGCGGCGATCTCGGGCGCCGCCTGCCCGGCGCGGCCGTAGGCGCCGTCCGGGTGCAGGAAGTCGTTCTGCAGGTCGCAGATCAGGAGCGCGGTGCGCTCCAGCGGGATCGCGGAATGGCTCATGCGGGCTCTCCCGTGCGGGTGACCACGACGTTGCCGAGCCGGTCGACCCGCGCCGTCAGGTCGGGATCGACCACGGTGGTGGCGTCCGGCTGCTCGAGGATCGCCGGGCCCGGGATCTCGGAACCGACGGGGAGCGCGAGGCGGGCATAGACCGCCGCCTCGTGCCAGGCGCCATTAAACCAGACCGGCCGGCTGCCAAGGCGGGCGGCCTCGAGCGAGGCATCCGCCCCCGGCGCGAGCGCGGCGAGGTCGAAGTGCGGTCGCCGGCCGATCGCCGCGGTGCGCAGGTTGACGATCCGGGTGCCGAGGCCCGGCAGCAGCCGGCTGAACGAGGTGCGGTAGGCCGCCTCGAACGCCGCCTGGATGATCGCCGTCGTGATGCCGGTGGTGCCGTTCTCGACCGTCACGGGCAACGCCACCGCGACGGTGTGGGTCTGGCCGACATAGTGCATGTCGAGCTCGAACACCGTGTCGATCCGCGAGACGGTGAGGCCGGCGGCCTCGACGACCGCGCGGGCGCTCTCGGCCTCCGCCACCATGCGCCGGTCGAGGGCGGCGGCGTCGAGGCCGGCGAGCGACAGGTTCAGGGTCTGGACCTGGTCGTGCCGGATGTCGGCGATGACGCAGCCGAGCGCCGAGGTGACGCCCGGATAGCGCGGCACCAGGGCGCCGCGCAGGCCCACATCCTTGATCAGCGCCCCGACATGCAGCGCGCCGCCGCCGCCGAACGGCACCGCGGCGAACTTCTGGGGGTCGTGGCCGCGCTCGATCGAGACGAGGCGGATCGCGCCGGCCATCTTGCCGTCGGCGACGCGCACGATGGCCTCGGCCGCCGCCATCACGTCGAGGCCGAGGGGCGCGGCGACGTGCTCCCGGATCGCCGCCTTCGCCGCCTCGACGTCGAGGCGCTTCAACGCCCCGCCGATCGGCCGCTCGGCGTTGATGCGCCCGAGCACGACGTTGGCGTCGGTCAGCGTCGGCCGGGTGTTGCCCTGGCCGTAGCAGACCGGGCCCGGCCGCGAGCCCGCGCTCTCCGGCCCGACCTGGAGCAGCCCGCCGGCATCGACGTGGGCGATCGACCCGCCGCCGGCCCCGATGGTGCTGATCTCGATCATCGGCGTGCGGATGACGAGGCCGAAATCGATGGTGGTCTGCGCGGCGAGCGCCGTCTCGCCCTCGACCACGAGCGACACGTCGAACGAGGTGCCGCCGAGATCGCCGGTGATCACGTAAGGGAAGCCGGCCTCCTTGGCGATGGCGGCCGCCGCGATCACGCCGGCGGCGGGCCCCGAGAGGGCGGTGCGAACCGGGAGCCGCCGGGCGGTGGCGGTGGACATCACGCCGCCATTCGACTGGACGATGTGGAAGCGGCCGGAGAATCCTTCGGAGTCCAAGGCCCGGTCGAGCTTGCCGAGATAGCTGCCGACGACCGGCTGGAGGTAGGCGTTGAGCACCGTGGTCGAGGTGCGCTCGAACTCGCGGATCTCCGGCAGGATGCCGGAGGAGCGCTCGACATTGGCGTTCGGCCACACGGCGGAGGCCGCTTCCATCGCCACCCGCTCGTTCTCCGGGTTGGCATAGGCGTTGACGAAGCAGATCGCCAGGGCCTCGGCACCGTTCGCGAGCAGCGCCCGGGCCGCTTCGGCGACCTGGTCCGGATCCACCACTTGGCGGATCGTGCCGTCGGCGAGCGTCCGCTCGTCGACCTCCAGTCTCAGGTCGCGGTCGACCACGGGAACGAAGTCGCCCCACAGGCCCCAGGTATGGCGCCGGTCGCGCCGGCGCATCTCCAGCACGTCGCGGAAACCGCGGGTGGTGATGAGGCCGATGCGCGCCCCTTTCCGCTCCAGGAGCGCGTTGGTGCCGACGGTCGTGCCGTGGACGATCGAGGCGAGGTTCGCGACCGGGCCGAAGCCTTTCAGCCCGGCGAGGAAGCCGACCGCCTCGTCGCCGCGGTTCGACGGGACCTTGCCGGTCTGGAAGCGGCCGGCGGCCTCGTCGTAGTAGAAGAGGTCGGTGAAGGTGCCGCCGACATCGACGCCGACGATGGCGCGGGGGGTCATTTCTCGTCTCCGGACGCGAGGTCGTAGTCGCGGGTGGCGGCCTCCGGCGTCACGTAGCCGAGGCGCAGGTCGCGTTGCAGGGCGTCGCGGTCGCGCTCCGCCGGATGGCCGAAGCCGCCGCCGCCGGGGGTCTCGAGCCGCACCCGCTCGCCGGCCTTGACGCGCACGTCGGTGACCTTCGAGATCATCGGCGGGCTCGCCCAGCCCTCAGGCGTCTGCCAGGCGAAGCGGTTGAGCGCCGCCGGCCGCCCGCCCTTGACCCCGAACGGCGCCACCTTGCCGCGCTCGCCGAGCAGGAACACGTCGGCATCGGTCAGGGTCTCGATCTCGTAGACCGCACCCAGCCCGCCGCGATGCGCCCCGGCCCCGGCACTGTCGGGCCGCAACGCCCACTGGGTGAAGACCACCGGATAGGCGGCCTCCAGGATCTCCACCGGCGGGATCGTCGCGGTCGAGATCGGGTTGTTGGCGTGGCTCAGGCCGTCGGTCTCAGGGTTGCCGCCTAAGCCCCCGCCGAAGAACGAGAACATCACCCAGCGCGAGCCGTCCGGCCGGTGGCCGGCAAGAGAGAGCGCGTTGATGGTGCCGAAGGGCGCGGCGGTCGCCCGCTCCGGATCAGCCGCCGCGAGGGCGCCGAGCACCACGCCGATCAGCCGCAGGATCGTCTCGGTGTAGCCGGCCATGGGCTTCGGGGCCCCGGCGCCGAGAAGCGTTGTCTCCGGCACCGTGAAGGTGATCGGCCGCAGGCAGCCGGCATTGGCCGGAACCTCGGTGAAGACGTGCTTCAACGCCACGTAGCAGGCGGCGACGGTCGTGGCGTGCGAGATGTTGATCGGCCCCTGCGCGGGCGCCGAGGAGCGCGAGAAATCGAGCGCCATGCGGTCGCCCTCGATCGTCAGGTCGAGGGCGATGGTCAGCGGCTCGTCGGTGATGCCGTCGTTGTCGAGCACGTCCGCGAAGCTGTAGCGGCCGTCCGGCAGGGCGCGGATCGCGGCGCGCATCAGCGCCTCGGCCCGGTCGGAGAAGGCCGCGAAGGCGGCGTCCACTGTCGCGTCTCCGTACTCGTCGAGGAGGGCGGTGAAGCGGCGCTCGCCGAGGTCGAGGGCGTTGAGCTGGCCGTTGAGGTCGCCCCAGTTCGAGGTCGGCACCCGGGTGTTGGCGGCCAGGATGTCGACGATGTCCTGGTTCAGGCGCCCGGCGGAGAAGAGCTTCACCGGGGGAAAGCGCACGCCCTCCTGGAAGCTCTCGGTCGCCTTCGGGTTGTAGCCCCCCGGCACGTTGCCGCCGATGTCGAGCCAGTGGCCGACCGAGGCGAGCCAGCAGAACAGCTTGCCATCGCGGAAGACCGGGCGGACCAGCCGGAAGTCGTTGAGGTGGGTGCCGCCGCTATAGGGATCGTTGAACAGGAAGGTGTCGCCGGGCTCCAATCCACCCTCGCGCTCGACCTTGGCGATCACCGCCTTCACCGCGAAGGCCATGGCGCCGACGAAGATCGGCAGGCCCTTGGTGCCCTGGACCAGCGTGTCGCCGGTCGTGGCGTGGTAGAGGCCGTGGCAGGCGTCGCGGGCTTCCGCAATGATCGGGTTGAAGGCCGAGCGGTAGAGCGTCGCGTCCATCTCGTCGGCGATCTGCTCGAGGCGGCCCTTCAGCACCGCCAGGGTGACGGGATCGATCGGGTTCATCGATCGCTCCCCTCGTAGGCGCGGCCGCGGGCCAGCATCTCGGGGGTGCCGATCAGCGCGTTGAGCGCGCCGAAATCGAACATCCGGTCGGCGAAGGGGGCGTTGGTGCCGGCCTTGGCGAGCGACGCGTAGTAATCCTTCGCGGTGCGGGCGAGGGCCCGCACGATGCCGCCCGGGAAGATCACCAGGCGAAAGCCTAAGCCGCCTAGGTCGGCGGCGGAGGCGAGCGGCGTGTCGCCGCCCTCGACCATGTTGGCGACGAGGGGGCGCTTCGTCCCGAGCGCCTTCGTCACCGCGGCGAGCTGGTCGGCGGAGCGCGGCGCCTCGACGAACAGCACGTCGGCCCCGGCCTCGGCGTAGGCCTCAGCCCGCTCCACCGCGCGCTCGAAGCCTTCCACCGCCACCGCGTCGGTGCGGGCGATGATGAGGGTCTCGGCGCTCGCGCGGGCGTCGAGCGCCGCGCGGATCTTGCCGACCATCTCGCCCTGTCCGATCAGCGTCTTGTCCTGCAGGTGGCCGCAGCGCTTCGGGTAGCTCTGGTCCTCGAGCTGGATCGCGCTGGCGCCGGCGCGCTCGAACAGCCGCACGGTGCGCTCGACGTTGAGCGCGTTGCCGTAGCCGTTGTCGGCATCGACCACGAGGGGCGTCGCCACCCGGTCGCGCACCAGCGTCACCGTCTCGGCAACCTCGCTCATCGAGACGAGGCCGATATCGGGCCGGCCCAGCCGCGTGTAGGCGATCGCCGCGCCGGAGAGGTACAGGGCCTCGAAGCCCGCATCCGTGGCGAGCGAGGCCGTGAGGGCGTCGTAGACGCCCGGAGCGACGAGGACGCGATCCTCGGCGAGGCGGGACTTCAGGGACATGACGAAAGTCTTCCTGGTACGATGACTGTTGAGCAGGCTTTCTCTTCTCGGCGAGATGCCTGGTCGATGAAGGATCTCCACGTCATCCCGGGGCTCGCCGCCGGCGAGAGCCGGGATCCAGAACCGCTTCCCGTGCAGAACGGAGCGGGGTGCGTTCCGAACTCTTCTGGATCACCTGTGCTTCTGGATTCCGGGCTCCGCTGCGCGGCCCCGGAATGACGCGGTGGGTGTGACGGTGCTCGCAACCATTCGGGGAACGGGTCGGGGCTACCCGACCAACGCCAGCAGCTCCCCAATCCCCTCCGCCCGGTCGATCCCCGCCACCGCCCGGACGATCGCCTCGCTCCGTTCCGCCCCCCAGACCGGCCCGGCGAGCGCCCGGAACTTCTCCCGCACGTCGTCGTCCGAGTACGGGTCCTCGGTGTCGCCGCGGTTGGTGAGCGCCTGGGCCGACAGCTTGCGGCCGTCGGCCAGCGTCAGGGTGACCTTGGCCGGGCGCAGGCCCGGCAGCTGCGCGGTCATGGTGGGGTCCTCCTGCACCATCACCCGGCGGGCGAGCGCCAGGATGCGGCGGTCGGACCGGGCCTCGTCGCGGAAGGCGTCGGTGTCGGCCGCGCCCCGCACCAGGGCGGCCGCGAGGGCGAAGGGCAGGGAGAACTTCGCCGCCAGCATCGTCTCGGGCGCCGGGTGGTCGAGCTGCGCCGCCCAGACATAGGTCGCGACCTCGACCGAGCGCACCGAGTCCGGGTCGAGCGGGCCGGCCTCGGCGCGGATCTGCGCCAGGGCGTCGAGGGCGCCGTGGGTGTAGCGGCAGGCGGCGTGGCGCTTGAAGTAGTTGCGGGCGATCTCCCAGCGCACCCCGAGGTCCTCGGTCATCGCCTCGGGCGAGAAGTCGTCCGCTAGGATGCCGCCATAGACCGTGCCGATCCCGTCGCGCTCGGGCAGGAAGCCGCTCTCTGCGAGGTCCCAGGCGGTGAGCCCGAGCTGGTTTGAGAAGCCGGCGTAGGTGTTGCGCACCGTCGCCCCCTCCAGCATCGTGCGCCGGCTGGTGCTCAAGCCCAGGGACGAGGCGAGCCCGATCGCCCGGCCGATCCCGGCGGCGTCGGCACGAAAGAGCTTCGCGACGGCGAGCGCCGCGCCCACCGTGCCCCAGGTGCCGTGCGGGTGCATCGTCACGCGCAGGCGCGAGGCGATGCCGATCCGCGCGCCGATCTCGTAGCCGAGGACGAGCGCCGCGATCAGGTCGGCGCCGGATGCGCCGACGTCCTGCGCGGCTGCCAGCGCCGCCGGCACGACGTGGATCGCCGGGTGGCCGCGGGCGTACTGGTTGCCCTCGTCGAGCTCGAGCGTGGTGCCGGCGGCGCCGTTGACGAGGGCGGCGTCGCGGGGATCGAGCGACAGGCCGCTGCCGATCGCCGGGGCCGGGCCCTGGCGGCGGGCGGCGAGGCGCTCGGCCAGCGCCCGGCATTCCGGCTCGCGCATCCCGGCGGCGATGACGCCGAGGCAATCGAGGAGGACGAGGCGGGCGCGGTCGACCGCCGCGTCCGGGATGTCGGCGGGGGCGAGGCCCGCCGCGAAGGCGGTCCAGCGGCCGAGCCAGGCCGGGGCGGGCTCGGCCAGCAGCGTGGTGGCCGGGACGATGCCGGGGGTGACGATGCCCATGGCTTACAGCCCCAGATAGGCCCGGCGCAGGGCCGGGTCGGCGGCGAGGGTCGCGGCGTCGCCTTCGAGTGCGACGGTGCCGTTCTCCAGGATGTAGGCGCGGGTCGCGAGATCGAGCGACTGCACCACGTTCTGCTCCACCAGCATGATCGGCAGTCCTTGCCTGTTGAGGGTGCGCACGAGGGCGAACATCTCCTCGACGAGGAGCGGCGAGAGCCCGAGCGAGGGCTCGTCGAGGATGAGGAGGCGGGGCTCGGCCATCAGGCCGCGGCCGATCGCGAGCATCTGCTGCTCGCCGCCGGAGAGGGTGCCGGCGGCCTGGCTGGCGCGCTCGCGCAGGCGCGGGAAGGTGGAGAAGACGCGATCGAGATTCTGGGCTCGCCGCGCCCGGCCGCGGCGATAGCTGCCGAGCACGAGGTTCTCGCGCACGCTGAGGTTCGGGAAGATCTTGCGGCCTTCCGGCACGTGGATCAGCCCGGCCTCGACGATGGAAGCGGCCGACGCCTTCGCGATCGGCCGGCCGTCGAAGCGGATCTCGCCGGCGCGCGCCGGCACGACCCCGGACAGGACCTTGTTGAGCGTCGTCTTGCCGACGCCGTTGGCGCCGAGCACCGCGACGACCTCGCCCTCGCGCACCGCGAGGTCGATGCCGCGCAGCACCTCGGTGGCGCCGTAGCCGGCGCGCAGGCCCGAGATCTCAAGCATGCGCGACCTCGTCACTGGTGGAGCCTTGCGCCGTCATGCGGGCGGCCGCGCCCTTGCCGAGATAGGCCTCGATGACCTGCGGATCGGCGCAGACCTGGCGCGGCGGCCCCGACGCCACCATCCGGCCCTCGGCGAGGACGTAGACCTCCTCGCACAGGGTCATCACCGCCTGCATGATGTGCTCGATCATCAGGATGGTGACGCCGCCGTCGCGGATCGCCCGCACCACCGGCAGGATGTCGCGGATCTCCGACGGGTTGAGCCCGGCCAGCACCTCGTCGAGGAGGAGGAGGCGGGGCTCGGTGGCGAGGGCCCGGGCCACCTCCAGGCGCTTGCGCCCGGCGACGGTGAGGTCGGCGGCCGGCTTGTCGAGCTGGTCGCCCAGGCCCACCCGGGTCCCGACCTCGCGGGCCTTGGCGACGGCGTCCGCGCGGCGCGGGTGGCGCAGGTAGGCGCCGACGGCGATGTTCTCGGCCACCGTCAGCCCGGCGAAGGGCTGCACGATCTGGAACGTGCGGGCGATGCCGCGGCGCGCCCGCAGATGCGGCGCCTCCCCGGTCACGTCCTGCCCCTCGAACAGCACCCGGCCCTCGCTCGGGGCGAGGAAGCCCGAGATCATGCCGAACAGGGTGGTCTTGCCGGCGCCGTTCGGGCCGATGAGCCCGGTGATCGAGCCGGCCGGGACGGTGAGCGAGGCCTGGTTGACCGCGACGAGGCCCTGGAAGCGCTTGGTGAGGGAATCGACGGCGAGCATCGGTCAGGCTCCCGCCGCGGCGCGCCGGCGGCGCGCGACGCGCAGCCCGAGGAGGCCCTGCGGCGCGAAGGCGATGACGGCGATCAGGCAGGCCCCGAACACCACGAGATCGACCCCCGGGATGCCGCCGGCGAGGTGCTTGGTGACCTCGCCGAGACCCTGAAGCGCCAGCGCCCCGACGAGGGGCCCGAAGGCGGTGCCGATGCCGCCGACGATCGGGGCGAGCAGCGCCTCGACGGAGATCCAGGTGCCGTAGGCCACGCCCGCGTCGAGGTAGAGGAAGTACTGCACGTAGAGCCCGCCCGCCGCCGCGGTGATCGCCGCCGAGAGCGCGATGGCGCGCAGCTTCACCGAGAGGGCGTCGACCCCGAGCGCGCGGGCCGCCTCCTCGTTCTCGCGCACCGCGATCAGGTGGGCGCCGAAGCGCGAGCGCTCGAGCCAGCGCGAGGCGAGGAGCGCCAGGCCGACGAAGGCGAGGACGAGGAGGTAGAAGACGCGCCGGTCGGAGAATTGCAGCGTCGCGAAGCCCGGCTGGAGCTTCAGGAGCAGGCCGGCCGCACCGCCGGTGATGTCGGCGGTGTTGGCGAGGATGCGGAACACCTCGGCGAAGGCCAGCGTCACGAGGGCGAAGTACGAGCCGCGCAGGCCGGCCCGGAAGCTCAGGTAGCCGATGGCGAGGCCCACCAGCGTGCCGAGCCCGATCCCGGCGGCGAGCGCGCCCCAGGCATTCCAGCCGAACTTCAGCTGCAGCACCGCGGTGGCGTAGGCGCCGGTGCCGAAGAAGGCGGCGTGGCCGAAGGAGTACTGGCCGCCGAAGCCGCCGAGCACGTTCCAGCCGAGGCCGGCGAGCGCGATGATCAGCGTGGTGACGAGGAAGTTGAGGACGCTGCCGGAGAGCCCGAGGAAGGGCAGGGCGGCGAGGAGCGCCAGGGCGATCCCGAGGGGGAGGAGGTCGCGGGCGTTCATGCGCGGGCTCCGAACAGGCCGGTCGGGCGCACCAGCAGCACCAGGATGAAGATCAGGAAGATGCCGATCTGGCCGAGGCTGTCGCCCAGCAGCAGGCCCGAGAAGCTCTCGACCACGCCGATGACGAGGCCGCCGACGAGCGCGCCGGCGATCGACCCCATGCCGCCGAGCACCACGATGGTGAAGGCGACGAGCACGAAGGCGGCGCCCGAGCGCGGGTTGACGTAGTAGGTCGGCATCAGGAGGCAGGCGGCGACGGCGAGGCAGGCGCAGCCGAGCCCGAAGGTGACGGCGTAGACGTGGTCGACCTCGATGCCGACGAGGCGCGCGCCGAGCTTCTCCCGCGCCACCGCCCGGATCGCCCGGCCGGTATCGGTGCGCTCGAGGAGGAGCCAGAGCAGCCCGGTGACCGCGAGGGCCGCCACGAAGCCGATCAGCCGCGGCGTCGAGAGGAGCAGGGGACCGAGCTCCACCACCTGGAGGGCGGCGTCCGAATCGAGCGCCCGCGTGTCGGAGCGAAACAGCGCGAGCAGCGCGTTCTCGAGCACGATCGACAGGCCGAGGGTGACGAGCAGCACGTTGTTGTCGCTGCCGTGGCTCGCGGGCCCGATGACGAAGCGCTGGAGCGCGTAGCCGGCGCCGAACATCAGCGGCACGATCCCGAGCATCGCCAGGTAGGGATCGACGTGGAACAGCGCGAAGGCGCCCCAGACCGCGAACATCGCGACGGTGAGGAGCGCCCCGTGCGCGAAGTTGATGATGTGCAGCACCCCGTAGACCAGGGTCAGCCCGAGGGCGATGAGGGCGTAGACCGCCCCCGTCATCAGGCCGTTGAGGGCCGCCTCGATCAGGATCTGGGGCGCGTACATGGTCACGCCTTCAGGGGGAAGTTCGCCTTGGCCTCGGCGAAGGCCTCCGGCGCGATCACCTTGACGTCGCCGCCCTGCACTTGCGTGTTGAGCGGCACGGCGCTGGTGTTCTGGCCGTTCGCGAACTTCGACTGGCCGTAGGGCATCACGCCGCTGGCAAGGCTCTGGGTCGACAGGGCCTCGATGATCTTGAGGCGGTCGGGCGCGCCGGCCTTCTCGATCGCCTCGGCCATCAGCCGCACGGCGGAGTAGTTCATCGGCACGTTGTAGGCGAAGGCGCGGCCCGTCGCCTCGGTGCGGCGGCGCAGGTCGGCGGTCAGCGGGTTCTTCGGGTCGGGCCAGTGGTTGCAGTCCATCACGCCCTCGGCGGCCTGCGGGAACTCCTTCACGAAGCGCAGGGAGGAGGCGCCGCCGCCGAGGATCGCGTAGATCCCCTTCGGCCGGACGCGCTGCTGGAGCAGCGTGCGGGCGAGGAGCACGAACTCGCCGTAGTAGTTCGACGGGATGACGAGGTCGGGCTGGAGCGAGCGGATGCGCAGCACGACGTTCGCCATGTCGCGGGCCGGGCTCGGATGCGAGACGGTCTCGAGGATCTCGAAGCCGAGCTTCGGCAGCTCCGCCTGGAGCAACTTGGCGAGGCCGGAGCCGAACAGGCCGTCCTCGTGCACGATCACCACCGTGCGGGCCGGCTTTCCGGCGCCGTCGTTCAGCGCCACGAGGCGCTCCAGCGCGCTCTTCGTCACCATGCCGAAGCTCGGCGAGAACCGGAAGGTGTTCTTGAGGCCGCGCTGCGTCAGCTGGTCGGCGACGCCGACGTCGATCAGGTAGGGCAGGTCGTAGCGCGACGCCGCCTGGCTCGCGGTGGCGCAGAGCCCGCTGGCGAAGCCGCCGACGATCGCCGCGACGCCCTCGCCGTTGAGGCGCTCGGTCTCCTGGGCCGCCGTCTCGGGGTTGGAGCGGCTGTCGGCGAAGACGAGCTCGAGCTTGGCGCCGCCTAAGCCTTTCAGGCCGCCGGCCGCGTTGATGTCCTGCACCGCGAGTTCGGCGCCGAGCTTGCCGAGGTCGCCGTCGTTGGCCAGCGCCCCCGTCACCGGCTGGATGATGCCGAGCTTCACCGCCGAGCCCTGCGCCCGCAGGACCGCGGGCATCGCCACCAGGGACGTCGCGGCGAGGCCGTTGCGCAGGACGGCGCGGCGGGACGGAGAGAGGGTCGGGATCACGGCGCGGGTCTCCTGTGGGCGGCGGGACGGGACTTGATCTCGGCCTTGACCGGGCGGGGGACCGCCGGGGTCCAGCGCCGCTCCCCGGCGTCGCCGGTGCGGACGAGATCCATCTGGAAGGCGTAGCGGTCCGGCCGGTAGAGGGCGTGCAGGTGCTCGACGCCGCGGCCGGAGGGATCGAACACCACCCGGGTCAGGTCGATCAGGGCCGAGCCGACCTCGAGGTCGAGGGCCTGCGCCACCTCGGGACCCGCCAGGGTCGCGCCGATCGCCTGGGTGGCCCGGTCGGCGGTGACGCCGGAGCGCTCCATCAGGGACAGCAGCGGCGTCGCCGCGAGGTCCGCCTCCGAGTAGGACAGGCCGACCCGCTCGGGGACGTGGGTGGTGAGGTAGGAGAAGGGCTGTCCGTCGATCAGCCGGACCCGGACCGAGCGCTGCACCCGCTCGCCGGGCTCGAGCAGCAGCGCCTCGGCGATCGGCGTCGGGGCCGCGACGTACTCGAACGACAGGATCCGCACGCCCGTGGCCCGCCCCATGGCGATCAGCCCCGAGAGCAGGTTCGGCAGGTCGCCGACCACGGGTCGGGCGCCCGCCGGCCCCTGCACGAAGGTGCCCGACCCCGCGCGCCGGCGCACCAGCCCCTCGCTCGCCAGCAGGTCGAGGGCGCGCCGCACCGTCACCCGCGCCAGCCCGTGCTCGGCGGCGAGCACCGGCTCGCCCGGCAGGCGCGCGCCGGGCGGCAGCCGGCCGCTGGAGATCTGGTCGCGCAGCAGCAGGTAGAGCCGGCGCGCCTTGTGGGGCTCGATCGCGGAGGTCACGGGGCCATCCCTGGCTCGTGGCTTGCATGAGCCGCCCGCGAGGAATCGACGGGCGCTCACCTGTCCGATTATGCAGACAGCTTGCTGTCCGTCAATTGGGACAGGTATGGGATGGGCACAGGAGTTTTCCGGCGCCGCGCGGGGGCGGGCGCCGGGGCCGGGCGAGTGCGGGTCTCATTCCCTCCATGGTCAGTCGGGGCTCAGGCGGCCCCGGGATGGTCCTTGCGCGGCGCGGGAGCGATCGGCGGCTCCGCTCCCGTCCGCAGCCAGGAGTTTCACCGCTGCGGCACGACCTGCCGCGACAGCGCGTAGAGCCGGTGGCCGAAGGACCAGGTGCGCAGGAAGCGCTTGGCGTAGCGCACGGGGTCGTCGGCGAGGCGGCAGTGCCGGCGCAGGATGTCCCGGGCCGCCTCCGGGTCGCCGAAATCCAGGAGCTGGCGGGCGTATTCGAGCATCAGGAAGTTGCGGTAGCGGCCGGCGGAACGGACCAGACGGGACGGGACGGCGCCGTGGCGCAGGAGGGCCGTCAGCGTCCGGTCGAAGGGCGGCGGCAGCGGCCGCTTGCGCAGCTGGTGGGCCAGCACGCTGGTCGGATGACCGTCGCGGTAGACGGCGGTCGGCTCCGCCACGTAGCGGAAGGCGCCCTCGAGGGCGAGGCGGCAGAAGGTGTCGGTGTCGCCACCCATCGTGGCGCCCAGGGGGAACAGGCCGGCCCGCCGCAGGGCGGCCCGCTCGATCATCACCGCGCTCGGATGCACGGCGTAGGGGTAGTTCGCGAGCGCGAAGGCGAAGAAGTCGTCGGTGCGCTGAGCCGGCACGTGCGCCGGCAGCACCGGCGCGGCGCGGCTGGCGAGCAGGTAGTTGCTGAACACCAGGACCGCGTCGCCCTGGACGGCGGCGGCCACGAGGTTCTCGAGGTGGCGGCCGGCCCAGAGGTCGTCGGCGTCCAGGAAGGCGATCCAGTCGGTCCGGGCCTCGGCGATGCCGCGGTTGCGGGCCGCCGCCTCGCCTCCGTTGGGCTGGCGCACCACGCGGATGCGCCGGTCGGAGAAGGCCGCCACGATGTCGCCGCCGCCATCGGTCGAGCCGTCGTCGACGACGATCAGCTCGAAATGGGCGTAGGTCTGGCGGAGCACCGCCTCGACGGTCTCGGCGATCACGTCCGCCTTCTGGTAGAGCGGGATCACGACGGAGATGAGCGGCAGCACGGTCGGCCTCCCGGGTCGGCGCGCCGGGGCCGCGCCGCATCGCGTCCCTGCTTATCAAACCGGTGCGCGCGCCGGATCCGCCCCTTCCGGCGCTGGCGCCTCCGGCCCTGGGGGCTGTAGCCTACGGCTATCGGCGGAGGGCGTCCCTGGCCGAAGGCGGCGCTTTTGCGGTCGGGAGCCTCCGCTAGCCTGACGGCTGCAGGAGGCGTCTCGCGATGACAGAAGCGTTCCGGGCGGGAGCGGGCGCCGGCGGCGACCCGGAGGAGCGGCGCCTGCGGGCGGCGCTGGCGCGCAACCTCGTGGATTTCCGCCACCTCCTCGCCCGGGCGCGCCGCGCGGCGGCGGAGGGACGGGACGAGCGGGCGGCCGTCCTGTGCGAGGCGGCGGCGGCCTTCGCGATGGCCAACCATTGCGGCCTGTTCTCCAGCCCCGAACTCGAGCGGCTGGTGACGACCCTGGGCCGGCGCCTCGAGCGCCCGGCGGCGCCGCACGGGCCGCCGCGCCCCGAACCCACCGAGGTCCTGCACGTCTGCACCGAGGCGGGCGCGGTCGGCGGCAGCACCCGCATGGCCTGGCGCTGGATCGCGCAGGACCGCGGGCGGCGGCACTCCGTGGCACTCACCCGCCAGGACGGCGCGCCACTCCCGGCGCCCCTGGTCGCGGCGGTGCTGGCGAGCGGCGGCGCGATCCACCGCCTCGACGGGGCGGGCCTGCTGGCCCGGGCCCGGCAGCTCGCGGCGCTCGGCCGGGAGGCGGACGTGGCGGTGCTGCACACCGAGCAGGACGCCGTGCCGCTCCTCGCCTTCGCCGATCCGGCCCGCTCGCCGCCGATCCTGTTCGTCGATCACGGCGACCACAAGTTCCGGCTCGGCCTCTCGGCGGCCACCGCGGTGGCGAGCATGCGCGAATCCGGCCAGCGCCTCGCCCGCCGCCGGCGCGACGTCGACCCGGCCCGCAACCCCCTGCTGCCGACCCTGCTCGAGGAGGCGCCGGAGGTCGGCCCGCAGATCGAGGCGCGCCGGGCCCTCGGCCTCCCGGCCGGGGCGCGGATCCTCCTGAGCATCGCCCGTGGCGCGAAGTTCGGAGCGCCCGGCGGGCCGAACTTCGCCGAGCTGCACCGGCCGGTGCTGGAGGCCGATCCGGAGGCGATCCTGGTGGTGGTCGGCGCGGGCCCGAGGCCCGACTGGCAGGACGCCGTGCGGCGGACCGGGGGACGGATCGTCGCCCTCGACGAGCGGCCCGACACCGGCCTGTTCTACGACGCGGCCGACATCTACGTCGACTCGTTCCCCTTCGTGTCGATCACCTCCCTGCTCGAGGCCGGGAGCCGGGGCCTGCCCCTGGTGAGCTGCTTTCCGCACGCGCCCGAGGCCGAGATCTTCGGGGCCGACATGCCCGGGCTGACCGGCTGCCTGCGGCGGGCCGGCAACTGGCCCGAGTACCACGCGATCCTAGGCAGCCTGCTGGCGGACGGGGCGGAGCGGCGCGCCCTCGGGCTGCGCACCCGGGCCTCGATCGCCGCCGCCCACACGGGACAGGGGTGGCAGACGGCCCTGGAGCACGCCTACGCCGTCGCGGCGCGGGAGCACGGCCCGTTCCGGGCGCCCCGGCCCGACGACGCGCCGGCCTTCGATCCGGTCGACCTGGTCGTGCCGCAGGTCTGCCTCCAGGGCCACGCTCCGGAGCAGGCGATCGCCCAGCAGCTGCGGATCTATCCCCTGACGGCCCGGCTGCGGCTGTGGCTGGCGCTCGCGGGAGCGGCCGGGGCATCGTCGGGATGCGGGGCCCGGCTCGCGCGCAGCACGCTGGCGTGCTTCCTGCCCCCGGCCGCCCTGGCGCGGCTGCGGCGGCTGACCGCCCGGCGCCGGCGGGCCGAAGCCTGAGGGGGAATGATATTTAGGCACCAGCGGCCGGTATCAAGGTGCCGTCCTGGGCGGACGGGACGCTCAGGCAAGAGAATGAGACATCCGGGCGTTTCCCGCATTCCGCATCCGTGTTTGTCCTTAGGCCCTTGTCCTCCTTCCCGGCTCACGGACGATGTCGAAGAAAATGTCCCTTCCGATTCCGGCTTGGCTGCGCCGCCGCGGGTACTCGCGGCGCACGAAGCTCGCGGTCGCCGGTGCCTGCGAACGCACGGCCCGCCGCCGGGCCGACGCGGCGGAGTCGGAGAGCCGGTGCCAGATCATCGCGTTCCCGGCCCGGCCGCTGGCCATGGCCCGGCTGGCGCTGGCCGAGGCCGCGCAGGCCAGGACCTCCCTGGCCCTGGAGGCCTGAGGCCGGGATCCGGCGCCGCCTCAGCGGCCCGGATGCACGAACAGGCTGTCGAACTCGCCGGGCTCGTAGTCGCGGCCGGTGATATCGGTGATGACGACGCGCTCGTGGCCATCCGCCGCGAGTTCGTCGGCCTTCTCCAGCGCTGCCTCGGGCGAGGTACGCTGGTACGAGAGGTGCCCGTCCGGGGTGTGGGCCGTCACGACGAGATGCATGGGTCTCCCTGTTTATGCGCGAAGGCATACTACAGGAACATGCCTGCCGGGGCGAGTCGGGCCGCCCGCCCGCTCCTGCCCCGTGGTCACGGTGAGGCCGCACTCCGGCCCTATCACCGCCGCCGCCGCTCCCTGGAGACTTCCCGATGCCCGTCGTGCTCGCCGCCGCCTCGTGCCTCGCCCTCGGGATCGCCCTGGTGGTGCTCCTCGGGCTGAGCGCCTGACCGGAGGCCTTTCGCTCCAGGCGGATCCGCGCGGGCAGGCCGACGCCGTGTCCGCTCAGAGCAGCGCCCGTGCGGCCTGCGCCACCTTGCGGATCGAGGCGTCGACCTCGCCGGCCGATCCGGTGATCCGCTCCATGCTCCGGCGCATCGACGCGACGCTGTGGGCGGCGTCCTGCATGTTGACCGACATGTCGCGGGTCACCGCGGCCTGCTGGGTGATGGCGGAGGACACCCCGACGGAGATCTCGCTGACGTAGCCGATCGCCGCGACGATCGCCTCGATCGCGGTGACCGCCTCGGAGGTCGCGCCCTGCACGGCGTTGATCTGCGTGCCGATCTCCTGGGTGGCCCGGGCCGACTGGCCGGCGAGGGCCTTGACCTCGGCGGCGACGACCGCGAACCCCTTGCCGGCGGCGCCGGCGCGGGCGGCCTCGATGGTGGCGTTGAGCGCGAGCAGGTTGGTCTGGTCGGCGATCGAGCGGATCAGCGACACCGCCTCCCCGATCCGGTCGGCCGCCTGGGTCAGGCTCGCGACGATGCTGCCGGCGTCCTGGGCCTTGCGCACCGCCTCGTCGGAGGCCTGGCGGGCCTCCGAGGCGTGGCGGCCGAGCTCGGCGATCGAGGCGGCGAACTCCTCCGTGCCGGCGGCGACCGCCTCGACGTTGCCGGAGGTCTGGACCGTCTGCTCGGTGGTGGCGCGGGCCTGGCCCGACACCTCGGAGACCGCCACCGTGATCGCCGCGATGTCCGCCTCGATGGCGCGCTGGCCGGCGGCACGACGCTCGCGGTCGAGCACCCGCTGCGTGATGTCGGTGGCGAACTTCACCACCGCGCAGGGCTTGCCCTCGGCGTCGAGCACCGGGTTGTAGGCGCCGAAGATCCACACGTCGCGGCCGCCCTTGGCGACGCGATGGAACTCGCCGGCCCGGTAGCCGCCCGCCGCCAGACCTTGCCAGAACGCGGCGTACTCGGCGCTTCCCCGCTCGGCCTCAGGGACGAAGAGGCTGTGGTGGCGTCCCACCACCTCGTCGCGGGTGTAGCCCATCACCGCGAGGAAGTTCGGGTTGGCCTCTGTGATCCGGCCGTCCGGGGTGAAGTGGACCACCGCCTGCGAACGGTCGAGGGCCGCGATCTGCCCCTCGTTGTAGGCGTCGCGCTCCTTGCGCGCGGTGATGTCGGAGGCGAGCTTCACGATCCGCACCGGCTGGCCGCGCCGGTCGAGCACCGGGTTGTAGGTGGCCTGGATCCAGACGACCCGTCCGCCCTTGCCGATCCGGCGGAATTCCCGGGCCTCGAACCGGCCCTGGCGCAGGTTCTCCCAGAAGGCGGTGTAATCCGCGCCCTCGCGTTCGGCCGGCGGCACCAGCATGCTGTGATGGCGGCCCCGGATCTCGTCGAGGGTGTAGCCGATCACGTCGAGGAAACAGGCATTCGCGTCCAGGATCGTCCCGGTGAGGTCGAACTCGATCCGGCCTTGGGATCGGTCCACGGCCGCGAGCAGCGCGGCGCGATTCGAGTGGAGGAGGGACACGGTTGCAGCCTCTTGCGGCGTCTGCTCGCACGATGCCGTGAGAAGATTAGGGAAAAATGAAGAGTTAGACCCTTCCTCGGACAACATCGAATATGAATATATACCTAGAGTAAGCTAGATAATATTAAAGAGCACCGCGGCTGCCCGAATGCCGGCGCGAACGGACCTTGAGCAAGACCGAAACTGCTTCCTTGCTGTCGCGGCAGCGCGCCGAGTTCGGGCAGCGACTAGCCGCACAATCGGATCGGCGCCCATGCGCGACCGGCACGCTGGAACACTTGAGCCGGACGCGAGGTCCATCCTGACCTTGCAGCAGGCCCGCCCGCCGGCGGGGCCTGAGGCGGGCGATTATTTCGCGGCCGATGGAAAACTGGGATCGGCTCCGGCGGGCCCGGGATCCTTCCGGCCCGGCGGCCGAAGCCGCCGGAACCGCGCCTGCCGGCGCTCTCAGCCCTTCCGCTGGGCCTTGACGTAGCTCGCGATCGCCGCCTGGCAGTTCGGCGACAGCTTGGCCTTGTTCTGGCGGAAGCAGGCCTGCACCTCCGGCCCGTCCGGCGCGAGGTTGCCGCAATAGGTCAGGTAATCGCCGGTGCAGTACTGCTTGAGCACCGCGCGGTCGGCCACGACCGGCTCGGCGAGGGCGGCGCCCGTCGTCAGGACGAGGATGAGGGTGGAGCGCAGGAGCAAGATGTTCCTCCAAGAGAGAGCGGGTTCGGGCAGGCACGTGCCAGAGAACTCTGGCCGCATTGGGTTGCCTCGGCCGTTCGGCGGCCTCGGCGACCCGGGGGACGAAAGCATGATCCTGTTAGGAAAATCCTGCAATCGCGACGGGCGATAGCCTCGCCGGCCCCGTCCGGCGCGGCCCTCGACTACGTCTCGACTGAGCCGGCCCGGACCTCCGCGCCGTGCGCGCTCGCGATCGCGGATGTCCGGGCAGCCGGGGCCGCGTCGGCGTCGCGGACGCGCTCAGAGACGACTGACGCGCACCCGGGCGACGCCCGACATGCCGATCGCCCGAGCCGAGGCCTGGGACAGGTCGATCACGCGGCCGCCGACATAGGGCCCGCGGTCGTTGATGCGCACCACCACCGAGCGGCCGTTCGCCGTGTTGGTGACCCGCACCCGCGTGCCGAAGGGGAGGCGGCGATGCGCCGCCGTGAAGGCGTGCGTGTTGAAGCGCTCGCCATTCGCAGTGCGCCGGCCCTGAAATCCGGGGCCGTACCAAGAGGCGCCGCCGGACTGGGCTTCGGCGGGCGTGCTGGCTTGTAGCGTCACACCGACGGCACCCGCCGCCACGAGACCAATGATCGCCAGCTTTGCCTTCGAAACCATTTCGCATTCCCGTTTTGTTGCTTTGACGCGGTGCAACATAAAACGGAACAAGGCGACATTATGGAACAGTGAAAATCGAGATCTTCTCGCGTATCTTCGGCGATGTTTGTTTCACGTCTGGGCGGCATTTACATTCGTTAACTGATTTCGCAGGTCGAGCCGCGCGGCGCACCGGCGCCACGGTGCGGCCAAGGTTCCGCGGCTGCGCCGGGTCACGAGGCCCGCGCCGACTCCCGCAGGGCGATGCGGATCAGGTCGGCGAGGGTGCGGGCGCCGAGCTTGCGGCGCATCTGCGTGCAGGCATTGGCGATGGTCTTGTAGCTCAGGCCGAGCTCCTCGGCGATCGCCCCGTGGGAGCGGCCTGCGCCGAGGCGCTCGAGGATCTGCCGCTCGCGCGGGGTGAGGGGAGCGACGGCCGGCGCCTCGCGCCGCAACCAGGTGACCTCGACGGCGAGGGAGGGCGCGACGTAGGTGCCGCCGTCGCGGACCCGCTCGAAGGCGAGGTGCAGCTCCGCCGAGGCGGTGTCCTTCAGGACGTAGCCGGCCGCGCCGCTCTCGAAGGCGCGGGCGACGATCTCCGGATCGTCGTGCATGCTGAAGACCAGGATCCGGGTCCGCGGCGCCACCGTCCGGATGCGCCGGATCAGGGCGAGGCCGCTCAGGGACGCGCCCTGGAAGGTGAGGTCGGCCACCACGATCTCGGGCCGGTGGCGGCGGAAGCAGCGGTAGCCGGCGGCGATGCCGGTGGCCTCGTGCACCGTCCCGACGCCGGCATCCTCCAGCACCCGGCGGCAGCCCTGCAGCACGATCGGATGGTCGTCGACGACGAGCACGTTCACGGGGCGTCCCCTCCGGCTCGGGCCCGCGGCGGAACTCCGCGGGCCCGGATCACCTCAGTTCGTCGGCTGGCCGGCCGACACCCTGGCGGTCCAGTCGTCGAAGGGCACGATGGTCTGGCGCTGCTCGCCCAGACCCTCGATGCCGAGGGTGACGACCTCCCCGGCCTTGAGGAAGCGGGCCGGCTTCATGCCCATGCCGACGCCCGGGGGCGTGCCGGTGGTGATGACGTCGCCGGGTTCCAGCAGCATGAAGTGCGAGAGGTACGAGACGATCTGCCGGCAGTCGAAGATCATCGTGCGGGTCGAGCCGGTCTGCATCCGCACGCCGTCGACGTCGAGCCACATGCCGAGGTTCTGCACGTCCGCGATCTCGTCCGGGGTGACGAGCCACGGCCCGAGGGGGCCGAAGGTCGGGCAGCCCTTGCCCTTGGTCCAGGTCCCGCCGCGCTCGAGCTGGAACTCGCGCTCGGAGACGTCGTGGCAGACGCAGTAGCCGGCGACGTAGTCGAGGGCCTCGTTGGCGTGGACGTAGGACGCGCGCTTGCCGATCACGATGGCGAGCTCGACCTCCCAGTCGGTCTTGGCCGAGCCTTTGGGCAGGATCACGTCGTCGTTCGGGCCGACGATGCAGGAGGGCGCCTTGTTGAAGATGATCGGCTCGGACGGAATCGGCGAGCCGGTCTCGGCGGCGTGGTCGGCGTAGTTGAGGCCGATGGCGATGAAGTTGCGCACATGGCCGACGCAGGGGCCGAGCCGGGTCCCGGCCGGAACCTGCGGCAGGGTGGCGGGATCGATCAGGCGCAAGTTCTCGAGGCTGTCGGCGGCGAGGAACGGGCCGGCGATGTCGCGGATCACGCCCGACAGATCGCGGATCGCGCCGCCCTGGTCCACGAGGCCCGGTTTCTCCGCCCCGCTCTCGCCCCAGCGCACAAGCTTCATTGGTCGTCTCCCAGAAATCCACGCGGGGCGGGACATTGGCGCCCGCGCGGTGCCGCCGCAAGCCGGCACGCGCGCGGGCGGGGCGCAACGCCCGTTGCAGTTTCGTCACATTCTGGGCGAAAGCGTGTCGGCGCCGTCGGAGGCAAGCCGCAGCGGCAACTGCGACTATGCACGCCTATGCATCGATCGGGCCGGGATCATTCCCGGACACGTCCCGATATACACGCATCGGTCGATCGATGACCTGTCGCGATCGGACTCGGCGGCGGCGAGCCGGCGCCGCGGCGGGATTGCGTCGCGGCTGCCCGCTGCCGCATCATCCCGCCCAAGTTGCGGGCGCCACGAAGCCACGCAGCACGGATTTGGGTGTCGAGGTCACGCCATGACGGGATTGTGGAGGGCGACGCTGCTGGCCGGCGCGTCGGCGGCGCTGTTGGCCGGCGCCAGCGGGGCGGCGCAGGCGGGGGCGTTCGGGTTGCGCGAGCAGAGCGCCCAGGCGATGGGCATGGCCTTCGCGGGCGCGGCATCAGGCTCGGGCGGCCTGTCGTCGATGTTCTGGAACCCGGCCGTGGTCACGATGAAGCCGGGCTGGAACTCGGACTTCAACGCCACCCTGGTGGCTCCCTCGGCCACCATCACGCCGACGACCGGCACCTTCCCGCCGCTGATCGGGCTCGGCGGCTCGGGCGATATCGGCCAGGCGGCGGTGCTGCCGGCGACCTACTCGAACTACCAGATCAACGACCAGCTGTTCATCGGCCTGTCCGGCGCCGCGCCGTTCGGGCTGATCACCAAGCCCAACTCGGTCTGGGCCGGCCAGACCTACAGCCGCTCGTCGAAGATCTTCAGCCTGAACTTCAACCCGGTGATCGGCTACAAGGTGAACGACTGGCTGTCGGTGGCGGCCGGTCCGGTGCTCGAATACTTCAAGCTCACCCTGCGCCAGGCCACCGGCATCACCCCGGGCGCGCCGACGGCGTTCCTCAAGGGGGATGATTGGGGCTGGGGCTTCACCGCCGGCGTGGTGGCCAGGCTCTCGGAAGGCACCACGGTCGGCGTCGGCTACCGCTCCTCGATCAACCACCAGATCGAGGGCTCGGCCTTCGGCATCGGCCAGGTGCGCGCGAGCCTGAACACGCCCGAGAAGGTCTCGGTCGGCCTGACCCAGGCGATCACGCAGGACTTCCGCCTGAACTTCGGCTTCGAGTGGGACAACTGGACGAGGATCGGCACGCCCGCGATCGTGTCGCTGGCGCTCGGCCGGCCGGTGACGGCGCTGCCGCTGAACTACAAGCACGGATTCTACTACTCGCTCGGCGCCGAGTACGACTTCACCCCGCAATGGACCGGCCGCGTCGGGTTCGCCTACGAGCAGTCGCCGATCGACATCTCGAACCGCTCGACCCGCCTGCCCGACGGCGACCGCTACTTCGCCTCGGTCGGCGCGAGCTACCGCTACAGCGAGAAGATCCAGTTCGACGTCTCCTACCAGCACCTGTTCTCCGTCGGCGGCCGCAACCGGATCGCGATCGTGCCGGGCGAGCCGCTCTACACCCCGCCGCTCGCCTTCCTGGCCACCGCCGACGCCAGCGCCGACATCGTCTCGGTCGGCCTGAAGTACCGCTGGGACACCCCGCCGGCTCCGGCGCCGATCCCGGTGCCGCTGGTGCGCAAGTACTGAGGGGAGGGCGGCGGAATCCCGCCGTCATCGTCACGCCTGGCCGTCATCCCGGGTCTCTGCGCAGGCGAGAACCCGGGATTCATGGCTGCCGAGGTCAAAACTCGATCGGCTTGCCCATGCGAGGAGCCGCTGCCGCCCCGCGTCGACTCCGACGTCAGTCGCGTGGCTGATTTCTTCGTCGCCTCCTCACTTACGGAGCCACGCGGGAAGTAACTTCCGCGTCTTCTCCTCGATCGACCTGACTGATGCCATCAACGCGGCGGTGCGAGAGTCAGGGGGAGCCAGATCGATGAGAACGGTGCAGTGAAAGCGTTCCGGGTATCGATCGTAGAAGGGCCTGTCATTGACGACCTCACGGCCGCGGCGCTTGCAGATTAGGCTGCGGTGCGCGCGGAAGTTCGGACAAGCAAGAGCTTTCTCCGCGGCGACAAGCTCCATGTACTCTTGCTTCGTGAAAACGTCCGGCGTGAAGGCGATCCTCGACCGCTTATAGCCTCCAGCTGCAACCCGGTGAGCCACGTAGGCGCAGATTGATCGATTGAGGTCGGAGTACCCGTCGGGCTCTCCGGTCCGCGCCTGCATCTCTTCGATGAAGTAGGTGGGCTCACCCAGCCAGAAGATGGTCAGTGCCGTTGCGATATCGCAATCGTCCTGCCTGACTATCCAGTCGATCACGTAAAGGGGGTTCCCCCAGTTAAAATCCAGTGCGGCCCGATGCCAGTCGTCCGGCCCAGCCCGTTGAAGCCAGGCGATGTTATCGGCGTCCCGCTCGCGCTCGCACTCTTCAAGGCTTGGATCGTCCATCGTTGCCACCTCAAGACATCGAGGCATGATGGAAGATAAATATCACTAATTTCTAAACGACAAGCACTTCCAGGATTTGATCCGCTTATTCGAGGGATTTTCTCATGTTTGATTTTATAAAACTCACGCCTCACGCTTGAGAATGGATGAGCCGGTTGCTGCCTCGCCCCGAATCCGTCAGCGTTCATGGATCCCGGGTTATGCTGCGCGGCCCCGTGACGACGCAGAAGGAGGCAACGCCGTCGAGCGACCAGAACGCCGCTTCGGATGAGAGCCCCCGGGATCACTACCCGGGGGCTTCCCTCACCTCACGCCTTCTCGAGTACGTAGGTCCCAGGCGCCTGACCGAGCGACGGCAGCACCCCGCCGCCGGGCTGGCGCGCCGGCACCCGCTCGCCGTCCTGCTGCTCGAGCCAGGAGAACCAGTACGGCCACCACGAACCCGGATGCTCGGTCGCGGCGGAGATCCACTCGGAGAGGGTGCCGTGGGCCGGCCCACCGGTCCAGTACTGGTACTTCGGCTTCGCCGGCGGGTTGACGACGCCGGCGATGTGGCCGGAACCCGCCAGCACGTAGTCGACCGGGCCGCCGAAGGCGCGGCAGCCCTCGAAGACCGAGATCGCCGGGGCGATGTGGTCCTCCCGCGTCGCGAGGTTGAAGACCGGGATCGTCACCTTGCCGAGGTCGAGGCGGACGTTGCCGAGCACCATCTCGCCGCGGGAGAGCTTGTTGTCGAGGTAGCAGTTGCGCAGGTAGAACGAGTGGTTGGCGGCCGGCATCCGGGTCGCGTCGGAATTCCAGTACAAAAGGTCGAAGGGCAGCGGCGCCTTGCCCTTCAGGTAGTTGTTGACGACGTAGGGCCAGATCAGGTCGTTCGGCCGCAGCATGTTGAAGGCGTTGGCCATCTTGGCGCCTTCGAGGTAGCCGCGCTCCTTCATGCCGGCCTCGATCGCGCGGATCTGCGGCTCGTCGACGAACACCTTGAGGTCGCCGGCATGGGTGAAGTCGACCTGCGTCGTCAGGAAGGTCACGCTGGCGATGCGGTCGTCGTCGACCGCCGCCATGTAGGCGAGGGTCACGGCGAGCAGGGTGCCGCCGACGCAGTAGCCCACAGCCGAGACCTGCCGCTCGCCGGTCGCCCGCTCGATCGCCTCCAGCGCCGCGAAGATGCCCTCGCGCATGTAGCTCTCGAAGTCCTTGGCCGCGTGGCGCGCGTCCGGGTTGACCCACGAGATCACGAACACCGTCAGGCCCTGGCTCACCGCCCAGCCGATGTAGCTCTTGTCCTTGTTGAGATCGAGGATGTAGTACTTGTTGATCCAGGGCGGCACGATCAGCAGCGGGCGCTTGAGCACCGTGTCGGTCTGCGGCGCGTACTGGATCAGCTCGATCAGGTCGTTGCGGAACACCACCTCGCCGGGGGTGCTCGCCATGTTGACGCCGACCTTGAACTGGCCCTGGTCGGTCTGGCGCACGCGCAATTCGCCGCCGCCGGCCTCGACATCCTCGGCCAGCATCTTCATGCCGCGCACCAGGTTGGCGCCGTTCTCCCGGAAGGTTTCGCGGATCAACTCCGGGTTGGTCGCCAGGAAGTTCGACGGCGAGAGCGCGCCGGAGATCTGCCGGACGTAGAACTGCGCCTTGGCGCGGGTGTGGTCGTCGAGCCCCTCGGCCTCGTCGACCAGGATCTCGGCCCAGCGGGTAGTGATCAGGTAGCCCTGCTTGAGGAAGTCGAAGACCGGGTTCGACGACCATTCGGGCGCGGCGAAGCGCTTGTCCTTGGGATCGGGCAGGGCGACGGGCGGCACCTGCTCGCCCTGCATCCGCTGCAGGGTCGAGCCCCACAGGGCCATGAACTGGCCGCCGATCAGGGTCTGGGCCTCGAGAGCCTTTTGGGGATCGGTGAACCACTTCTCGGCCACGGTGCCGAGGGTCCGCACCACCTCGGTGACCGATTCGGCCAGCGCCGTGTTCGGCTTGCCCTCCTCGAGGGGCTTGGCGTAGGCGGCGAGCGCCCGGCTGAACTGCTCGGTCATCAGGCCTGCGTTGCGCGACAAGGCCTCCACATCCGCGACCGGCGCCGTACTCCTCTCAAGTGTCACGCGCGTTCTCCTCCCTCGATGGCGGCGTCCCGCCGTGACGAGCCGCCTTTCCGACAAAATATCGTCCCAAACCGCCGGTTCCGCCAGATGACCGGGTCGGGTTTCCTCGCCGCTACGGTTTCCTCGCGCAAGGTTCCCCAACGTCCATGCCCACGTTCCCCGCTGTTCCGCTCGGCCCGACCCGCAGCTCCGCGATTATGAGGGCCGTCGCGCCCCTGATCGCCTGCCTCGCCGTCGGCGGCTGCGTCCTCGACGGCGCCTCCGTCCGCGACGCCGCGAAGTCGGCCGGATTCGGCCCCAAGGAGGTGGCGGCCCCCGACTTCGTGGCCCAGTCCCGCCGCCAGGGCGGGGACTTCCTGCCGGTCGGGGTCTCGGCGCCGCCTCGCGAGATCCGCGCCAAGTCGGCCGCCGGGGTGAAGGCGCTCGAGGCCGAGCTCGACGCCTCGCGCCAGCGCAACGAGGCCCGGGGCCGGGACGCCGCGAAGGTCGGCGGGGCGGTCAAGCCGCCGGCTCCCCCGAAAGTCCCGCCCGCCGAGTGACGCAAGTCCGCGTGAGCGACGCAAGTCCCCCGGCTGTGTGGCACCCTCGAATCTTCCTCTCGACCGCAAACCCCTCTAGACAGCGTATGTGACACGCGCGTCGCAGCGGCGGCGCCGATCAGGACCCGGCCATGACCGATTTTCACCGCATCAAGCGACTGCCCCCCTACGTCTTCGAGCAGGTCAACCGGATCAAGGCCGCCGCCCGCGCCAACGGCGCCGACATCATCGACCTCGGGATGGGCAATCCCGACCTCGAGGCGCCCCGCCACGTGATCGAGAAGCTGGTCGAGACCGCCGGCAAGCCGCGCACCGACCGCTACTCGGCCTCGAAGGGGATCGCCGGCCTGCGCCGCGCCCAGGCGAACTACTACAAGCGCCGCTTCGGCGTCTCCCTCAACCCCGACACCCAGGTGGTGGCGACCCTCGGCTCGAAGGAGGGCTTCGCCAACATGGCGCAGGCCATCACGGCGCCGGGCGACGTGGTGCTGGTGCCGAATCCGAGCTACCCGATCCACGCCTTCGGCTTCCTGATGGCCGGCGGCGTCATCCGCTCGGTCCCGGCCGAGCCGACCCCGGCCTTCTTCCCGGCGGCCGAGCGGGCGATGCAGCACTCGATCCCCAAGCCCGTGGCGCTGGTGGTCTGCTATCCGTCGAACCCGACGGCTTATGTCGCCTCCCTCGACTTCTACCGCGATCTCGTCGCCTTCGCGAAGAAGCACGAGCTGATCCTGCTGTCCGACCTCGCCTACGCCGAGGTCTACTTCGACGACGCCAACCCGCCGCCCTCCGTGCTGCAGGTGCCGGGCGCCATCGACGTGACGGTGGAGTTCACCTCCCTGTCGAAGACCTTCTCGATGGCCGGCTGGCGCATGGGCTTCGCGGTCGGCAACGAGCGGCTGCTCGCGGCGCTGACCCGTGTGAAGTCCTACCTCGATTACGGCGCCTTCACGCCGATCCAGGTCGCCGCCACCGCGGCGCTGAACGGCCCGGAGGAGTGCATCCACGAGATGCGCGCCACCTATCGCCGCCGCCGCGATGCCATGGTCGACGCGTTCCAGAAGACCGGCTGGGACATCCCGGTGCCGTCGGCCTCGATGTTCGCCTGGGTGCCGATCCCGGAGCGCTTCCGCAGCCTCGGCAGCCTCGAGTTCTCGAAGCTCCTGGTCGAGAAGGCGGACGTGGCGGTGGCGCCGGGCATCGGTTTCGGCGAGCACGGCGACGATTACGTGCGCATTGCCCTCGTCGAGAACGAGCAGCGCATCCGGCAGGCCGCCCGGAACATCCGCCGCTTCTTCGACAACGCCGACCGCACCCTGCACAACATCGTGCCGATGCAGAAGGCCGGCTGATCGCGTCCGCGCCCTCGACCATGAGGGCGCGGCCGACGGATCGCGGCTTGTGGCCGGGGGGCGACAGGGGGGCGGAAAGGTGCCGTCCCGTCGCCCCCCGGTCCCGCTTCGGGTTGATCCGGGCGGTGCGCGGCGTCAGGGTGCAGCCACGGTCACGCTCCACCCTGGGTATCCGATGCGTCGCTCGCTGAAGCTCGTCGTTCTCGCCGCCGCGGCCACCCTGCCGGCCGCCTGCGCGCCGAACCCGATCATCGCCCGCGACCCCGTCCCGGCCCCGAGCCCCGACGTCGCCTATCGCTGCAGCTCGACCCCGGCGCTCCTCAACGGCTACTGGGCCGATTGCGAGCGGGTGCGCCGGGAGACCGAGGTGGTGGTCCGCACCAAGGGCTGAACGACGGGCGCGGAGGAGCCATCGCGGCCCCGCGCCTCACGCATCCCGGACAGCACGCCGCGCCCCGGAACCGGGCGCCGCCGCCCGCGCGTTGACTGGCATCCGTTCACCAGAGGATGCCCCGCGTGAGCCCCCGTCTCCTCCTGCCCCTCGCCGCCCTGGCCTGCCTGTCGGGCCCGGCCCTCGCGCAGTCGCCCCTGACGGTGCGGGTGCGCCCGCCGGTCGCCGCCGAGCAGGATATCTACGCCCGCGCCGCCGCCCGCGGCCCGACCGTGCTGGAGGTCGCGCCCGGCGCCATCGTCGGGCCGCTTCCGGCAGGCGGGGCAGGGCTCGTGGCGATCCGCGCCGTGCCGGTCGCCGCCGTCACCAACGGCGGCGGCTTCGGGCCGACCGGGTTCGGCTATTACGGCGACAGCGTGAGCGAGGGGCCGCTCAACGGTGGGCGCCGCGTGGCGACCTACATCCTCGGCAGCCGGGCCTACTGACCAGATCGGAGGATCAACGTCATGCGCGCGAGCACGATCGCGGCCAGCCTCTTGGTCGGCCTCGTCACCCTCGGGGCGGCCGTACCGGCCGCGGCCCAGAGCGTCGGCTTCGTCACCGGCTTCCCGGGCAAGGACCCGGCCGACGACGACGGGATCGGCTGGGGCCCGGCCTACCGGCCTGAGACCAGCTTCTCCCAGCCCGGCGTCCCGCCGACACCCGGCGACTTCGCCGGTGCGGCCTACCGGGCCCGGACCGGGCACGGCCCCTACGACGCGGTCCAGGGGCCGGCGTTCCAGCGGCCGCTGCGGCCGGTGCGCGCCTACGAGCCGGGCTACGACGAGGAGCCGGCCTACGCACCGCGGGCGCGAACCGCCCGGACCAAGCAGATCTACAAGCACCGGCAGCAGGCCCGGACCAAGGTGCACCGGACCCACCGGCAGGTGATGCGCTGAGGGTGTGAAGGCTCGCACGAGAGTCTTCGTCACCGGCGAAGTCATTCCGGGGCTGCGTTGCGGAACCCGGAATTCAGAACCTCGGATGCTCAAGAACGAGGCGGGCTGCGTTCCGCTCCAGTGTGTCCCACCCGAGCGTCTGGATCCCGGGCTCCGCTACGCGGCCCCGGGATGACGAGGCGGGTTTCAGCTCTGTTGGGGCACGCCGGGCAGGCTCTGAGTCTCAAGCCTGAGTCAGCAGACCAGGCTCTAACGGGCGCCCCGCTCAGGCGAACCCTTCCAGGACGATCTTGCCCTTCGCACGCCCGCTCTCGAGGAGCGCGTGCGCGCGGCGGAGGTTCGCGGCCGTGATCGGGCCGAAATGCTCGGCGAGCGTGGTACGCAGCCGCCCGGCCTCGACGAGCCCCGCGACCTCGTCCAGCAGCGCGCCCTGCGCCGCGATGTCGACTGTGCCGAACATCGGCCGGGTGAACATGAACTCCCAGTGCAGCGACAGGCTCTTGCGCTTGAGGAGCGACACGTCGAGCGTCGCCGGGTCGTCGATCAGGGCGAGCCGGCCCTGCGGCGCCAGCAACTCGGCGATCGCCGTCAGATGGGCGTCGGTGTGCGTGGTCGAGAAGACCAGGCCCGGGGCACCGAGGCCCAGGGCCGCCACCTCCGCCGCCAGCGACCGCCCGTGATCGACCACGTGGTGGGCACCGAGCTCCCGGCTCCAGTCCTGCGTCTCCGGCCGCGAGGCGGTGGTGATGACCGTGAGGTCGGTGAGCTGGCGGGCGAGCTGGGTCGCGATCGAGCCGACGCCGCCGGCCCCGCCGACGATCAGGAGGGCGTTGGCCGCGCCCGGCACGGGCTTTCGCACGTCGAGGCGGTCGAACAGCGTCTCCCAGGCGGTGATCGCGGTCAGCGGCAGGGCCGCGGCCTCGGCGAAGGAGAGCGAGGCGGGCTTGTGCCCGACGATGCGCTCGTCGACGAGGTGGAACTCGGCATTGGTGCCGGGCCGCTCCAGGGCGCCGGCATAGAACACTGCATCGCCCGGGCGGAAGCGCGTCGCCTCGGGACCCGCCGCCACCACGATGCCGGCCGCGTCCCAGCCCAGCACCTTCCAGCCGCCCGCCTCGGGGGCGGCGCGGCGGCGCACCTTGGTGTCGACGGGGTTCACCGACACCGCCCGGACCTCGACCAGGAGGTCGCGCCCGGTGGGCTCGGGGCGGGGCAGGGTGATGTCCTGCAGGGAGGCCTCGTCCTCAATCGGCAGGGAGGTCTGGTAACCGACGGCGCGCATCTGCGGGCTCCTCTGCATCAGTCGCCGACGTGGTCACCGGTTCGGCGAAGGCAGTGATGCAAGAACAAGAGGCCGAGCCGACCTGCACGGGCAGGCTTGCTCGGGAGTGACGAAGTCCGAGATGACCGCTACTCTCCCGGCGCGCAAGAACGCACATTTCGCGCCCATAGTGTCGAAAAGGATACCGTCATGGCCCGCATCCGGCACCGCAGCCTGGCGTGCAGCCCGGGCTGCGCCGTCGAGGCGACGCTCCAGCTGATCGACGGCAAGTGGAAGGGCGTGATCCTCTATCACCTGCTGGCGGAGGTGCCGGCGCCGGAGGGCGCCCTGCGCTTCAATGCGCTCCGCCGCCGCCTGCCGAACGTGACACAGCGCATGCTGACCAACCAGTTGCGGGAGCTGGAAGCGGACGGCCTCGTCCACCGCACGGTCTACGCCGAGGTGCCGCCCCGGGTGGAGTACCGCCTGACGGAGCGCGGCCGCACCCTCGAGCCCGTGATCCGGGCGCTCAAGGCCTGGGGCGATACCCACGCCATGCCGGGGCCGGCGGCGGAGGCGGCCTGACGCGTCAACGCGACATGTTGCGGAAGACGCAGGTTCGGCCGGTATCCTCGTAGCCCGCCGGGCAGGAGGCGACGCAGGCGCCGGCCGCGAATTTCAGCGGCGGCCGGCAATAGCCCTCCTGCTGGGCCCGCGACGCGGGCGGCCGGAGGATGGCGGCCCCGATCATCACGGTGGCCGTCAGGATGATGCCGAGGGCGACGAGGCGCAGCACGGATCCGTACTCCTGTGTGCACTGCACCGCACCATATGGGGCCCGCGCGGCGCGCCGACAGACCCGCCTTCGGTGGAGGGGGGATGTGTTGACGGGGGATGCCCTCGGGGCGGCACCGTGCGGCATCCTGGCTCCGCTCTCCGGCGCGCTTGACCCGCTCCGGCAGACGTGAACCCACTCGTGCACTGGTTCCCCGGCAACGCGGCCGGTCGTGGCTCACGGAAGACCCCGCACCTCCGCAGGGAAAGGACAGGATCTCAGACGATGGCGGAGTTCAGCCGTTCGGACCTCGATTACCGCCTGAAGCAGCAGAAGATCCTGTCGGAGTTCGGCGTCGAGGCCCTGCGCGCCGACGACCTCGGCCGGCTGCTGCAGCGGGCGACCGAGCTGTGCGCGGAGGGGATGTCGGCCCAGTTCTGCAAGGCGCTGGAGTACAAGCCCGGCCACGACACGCTCCTCGTCATCGCCGGCGTCGGCTGGGGACCGAACGTGGTCGGCCAGGCCCTCGTCGGGGCCGACCTCGCCTCGCCGGCGGGCTACGCCCTCAAGACCGGGCAGCCGGTGATCTCGAACCACCTCGAGAACGAGCGCCGCTTCCGCACGCCGCAGCTGATGGCCGATCACGGCGTGCGCCGGGCCCTCAACGTGCTGATCCGCAACCGCGAGGGCGATTTCGGCGTGCTCGAGGTCGACGACACCCGCGAGGGCCAGTTCGACGAGGCCGACATCGCCTTCATGCAGGGCTTCGCCAACCTGCTCGGCGGCGCCATCGAGCGCCAGCGCGCCGAGGCCCGCCTCCAGGCCGCCCTCGACCGGCAGGAGCTGCTCACCCGCGAGATGAGCCACCGGGTCAAGAACAGCCTCGCCACCGTGGCGGGCCTGCTCTCGCTCCAGGCGCGCGGCACCGAGAGCGCCCACGTGCGCGAGGCCCTGGCCGATGCCCGCTCCCGGGTCGAGGCGGTGGCGCAGGTGCACGACCAGCTCTGGCGCCAGCCCGACCTCGCGGCGGTGGAGCTGGCGGGCTTCCTCGAGAGCCTGTGCGAGAAGCTGCGCGAGAGCGCCCCCGGCCACGCCATCACCTGCACGGCCCCCGCGATGCCGATCCCGGCCGACCTCGCGATCCCCCTGGGGCTGTTCGTCAACGAGCTCGTCACCAACGCGGTCAAGCACGCCTATCCGGGCCGCCACGGCCCGGTGCGGGTGGAGGCGGTCCCGGACGGTGCGAGCAGGGTGCTGCTCAGCGTCTCGGACGACGGCGTCGGCCTGCCCGAGGGGTTCGACGCCGGCGCCGCCCGCGGCAGCCTCGGGATGCGGGTGATCCACGGCCTGTCCCGCCAGCTCGGCGGCGAGCTCGCGGTGTCGAGCGGGGCCGGGGCGCGGTTCGCCCTGAGGCTGGATCTCGAGCGGGCGTAAGCACCCCGGCCGGCGGATTTTTCGGGGTCGTCGCGGCGACCCGCTTCCCACGGCCTCACGACTTGCACTACGCTTGCGGCAGCGCTGCCGCTCCGCGACGCCAATCAGCGGCGCAGCGCGGCGGGGACCGGAGAACCGGCCCCGCATCGAAGGAGCCCGGGCGACAGATCCGGGCGGATCCGCAGGGGTGGAAACGATGGGCGAGTTCTCCCGCGGCGGCCCGACCCGCCGCCGCATCCTGGCCTCCGGCGCCGCCGCGGCCGGCCTCGGGCTGACCGGCGGGAGCCTTCTGGGCTCGCGCCCGGCCCTCGCGGCCGTGGACTGGAAGCGCCACGCGGGCACCACCCTCGAGGTCAACCTGATCAAGGGGCCGCGCGGCGACCTGCTCCACCGTAGCGCCGCCGAGTTCACGGCGCTCACCGGGATCAAGGTCTCCTCCGAGGTGATCCCGGAGCAGCAGCAGCGCCAGAAGATCGTCATCGAGCTGACCTCCGGCCGGCCGAGCTTCGACGTGGTGCACCTCAGCTACCACGTGCAGAAGCGCCAGTTCGACAAGGCCGGCTGGCTCGCCGACCTGTCCGGCTACATGAAGGACCCGAATCTGACCGAGCCCTCCCTCAAGGAGGCCGATTTCAGTTCTGCCGGCCTGCAATACGCCAAGACGCCGAACGGCGAGATGCGCTCGCTGCCGCTCTCGGTCGACTACTTCATCCTGTACTGGAACAAGGAACTGTTCCAGAAGAAGAACGTCGCGTATCCCGCCACCTTCGACGAGATGATGCGGGCGGCCGAGACCCTGACCGACCCGAAGGCCGGCACCTACGGCTTCGTCGGCCGCGGCCTGCGCAACGCCAACATGGCGCTGTGGGGCTCGTTCTTCCTCGCCTACGGCGGTCGCTTCCTCGACGACAAGGGCAACCTGCTGATCGACGGCCCGGAGGCCGTGGAGGCAACGAAGCTCTACCAGCGCCTGCTCACCAAGACCGCGCCTCCCGGCGTCGTCGGCTTCAACTGGATGGAGTCGATGGCGGCGTTCACGCAGGGGCGGGCGGCGATGTGGCTCGACGGCGTCGGCTGGGCGCCGCCGCTCGAGGATCCCAACGCGTCGCGCGTCGTCGGCAAGGTCGGCTACGCCGTGGTGCCGAAGGGGCCGAAGGACCACGCCGCCGCCACCTACGGCGACGGCATCGGGGTCGCGGCGGCGAGCACCAAGAAGGAGGCGGGCTACCTCTACTGCCAGTGGGCGGTCTCGAAGCTGATGGGCGCGCGCCTGCTCCAGGCCGGCGGCGGCGTGCCGTTCCGCGATTCGATCCTCAACGACGCCGAGGTGCAGCAGGGTGTGAAGATGCCGCGCGAGTGGCTCGACTCGGCCATCGGCTCGGCGAAGATCAGCAAGCTCGGCCTGCCGGTGGTGGTGCCGGTGGCGGAGTTCCGCGACATCGTCGGCTCCGCCATCACCGCCACCCTGTCGGGCGCCGATCCGGCGGCCGAGCTGAAGAAGGCGGCCGAGCAGTACCGGCCGATCCTCGAGCGCAGCGAGAAGGCGTGATGGCGCGGGCCGGTCTCGCGCCGCCGGGCGTCTCCGCCGGCGAGCGGGCGCCCGCCGAGGAGGCGCCGGCCGCCCGCTGGCGCCCGCCGGGCTACTGGCCCTTCGTGCTGCCGGCCCTCGTCGTCGTCGTCGGGGTGATCGTCTTTCCCTGGGCCTTCACCCTGTGGATGAGCCTGCACGAGTGGAAGGTCGGCGCGGCGCCGGCCTTCGTCGGCCTGTCGAACTATTCCCGCCTGCCGACCGATCCGCGCTTCCTCGACGCGGTGTGGCAGACGCTCGTCTACACCGCGCTCTCGGTGGTGCTGCCGCTGATCCTCGGCACGCTCGCGGCCTGCGTGTTCCACGCCAGGTTCCCGCTGCGCGGCTTCCTGCGGGGCGTGTTCATCCTGCCGATGATGGCGACGCCCGTCGCGATCGCGCTGGTCTGGACGATGATGTTCCACCCCCAGCTCGGGGTACTGAACTACCTTCTCTCCCTCGTCGGCATCCCGCCCCAGCTCTGGGTGTTCCATCCCTCCACCGTGATCCCGTCCCTGGTCCTGGTCGAGACCTGGCAGTGGACGCCGCTCGTCATGCTGATCGTGCTCGGCGGCCTCGCGGCGCTCCCGACCGAGCCCTACGAGAGCGCGCAGATCGACGGGGCGTCGCTCTGGCAGGTGTTTCGCCACATCACCCTGCCGCTCGTCGCCCCGTTCCTGTTCGTCGCCGCGATGATCCGGATGATCGACGCCGTGAAGAGCTTCGACATCATCTTCGCCATCACCCAAGGCGGGCCCGGCACCGCGTCGGAGACGATCAACATCTACCTCTACAGCGTCGCCTTCGCCTATTACGACGTCGGCTACGGCTCGGCGATCGCGGTGGTGTTCTTCCTCCTGATCATCGCGCTCGCCGCCGCCCTGCTGGTGGTGCGCCGCCGCACGCAGGGTGCCGTCGGATGAACGGGCGCTGGCTCCTCAAGCAGGCCGCCCTGCTGTTCGCCGTCCTGGTGATCGTCTCGCCGGTGATCCTGTTCTTCGTCTGGATGCTGTCGCTCTCGGTCAAGTACGAGATCGACAATGCCGCCTACCCGCCGATCCTGATCCCCGAGCGCTTCGCCTGGAAGAACTACCTCGACGTGCTCGAGTCGAACCGGTTCTCGACCTACTTCGTCAACAGCCTGCTGGTCACCGGCACCGCCACGGCGCTCGCGCTCCTCGTCGGGGTGCCGGCGGGCTACGGCATCGCCCGGATGCGCGCCGCCAAGGCGGCGGTGGTGATCCTCGTCGCCCGCATCACGCCGGGCCTGTCCTACCTCATCCCGCTCTTCCTGCTGTTCCAGTGGCTCGGGCTCCTCGGCACGCTCTGGCCGCAGATCATCATCCACCTCGTCGTCACCGTGCCGATCGTGATCTGGATCATGATCGGCTACTTCGAGACCACGCCGCTGGAGCTGGAGGAGGCCGCTGTCATCGACGGGGCGAGCCGCTGGCAGGTCTTCCGCCACGTGGCGCTGCCGATCGCCAAGCCCGGCATCGCGGTCGCGATGATCCTGGCGGTGATCTTCTCGTGGAACAACTTCGTGTTCGGCATCGTGCTCGCCGGGCGCGAGACCCGCACCCTGCCGGTCGCGGTCTACAACATGATCTCGTTCGACCAGCTGAGCTGGGGCCCGCTCGCCGCTGCGGCGCTGATCGTCACACTGCCGGTCCTGGTGCTGACGGTGTTCGCGCAGCGCCAGATCGTCGCCGGGCTGACGGCGGGGGCAGTGAAGGGGGGCTGACGCTCTTTCACGACGGCGCGGCGAGGTCGCCGCGCCGTTGTTGACACTCAAAAACAAATGAACGATCGTTTCAATCGAAGGACCGCCTGACGGTCCCCGGCAAGAACGACATCACGGGTGGAAAACGCCGATGCTGCAGCGTGCGGACACCTATGCCGACCTCGTGGCGCAATTCCGCTGGCGGATCCCGGCGCGCTACAACATCGGCACCGACGTCTGCGACCGGCACGCCCCGGGCAACCCGCTCGCGCTGATCCACCTCGACCACGACGGCAGCGTGCGGCGATACGGCTTCGACGACCTGCGCCGCCTGTCGAACCGCTTCGCCAACGTGCTCGCCGCGCACGGGCTCGCCCGCGGCGACCGGATCGGCGTGCTGCTGCCGCAGGCGCCCGAGACGGCAGTGGCCCACATCACCGGCTTCCGGGCCGGGCTCATCACCATCCCGCTCTTCGTGCTGTTCGGGCCCGATGCGCTCGCCTACCGCCTCGGCAACAGCGGCGCGAAGGCCGTGGTGACCGACCGGGCCGGCGCCGCGCTGCTCTCCGGGATCCGCGACGCGCTGCCGGACCTCGAGCGGATCTACTGCATCGACGGGGCCGCCGACGGGGCCGAGGACTTCCACGCCCTCTGCGCGCGCGCCTCGGACGCCTTCGCGCCGGTCGACACCGCCGCCGACGACCCGGCGGTCATCATCTACACCTCCGGCACCACCGGCGACCCGAAGGGGGCGCTGCACGCCCACCGGGTGCTGCTCGGTCACCTGCCGGGCGTCGAGATGCCCCAGCGCTTCCTGCCGCAGGCGGGCGACCGGTTCTGGACCCCGGCGGACTGGGCCTGGATCGGCGGCCTGCTCGACGTGCTGCTGCCGGCCCTGCACCACGGCGTCCCGGTCGTGTCGCATCGCGCGAAGAAATTCGACCCGGAGGCGGCGTTCCGGCTGATGGCCGAGCAGGAGGTGCGCAACGTCTTCCTGCCCCCCACCGCCATGAAGCTGATGCGCCAGATGCGCGCGACGCCCTATCCGGGCTTGAACCTCCGTTCCGTCGGCAGCGGCGGCGAGAGCCTCGGGGCGGAGATGCTGGCCTGGGGCGAGGCGGTGCTCGGCGTGCCGATCAACGAGTTCTACGGCCAGACCGAGTGCAATCTCGTCGTCTCCTCCTGCGCCGACCTGTTTCCGGCCCGCCCCGGCGCCATGGGCCGGCCGGTGCCCGGCCACGACGTGCGGATGGTCGACGGGGAGGGCCGGGAGGTGCCGGACGGCACCACCGGCCACATCGCGGTGCGCCGGCCCGACCCGGTGATGTTCCTCGGCTACTGGCGGAACCCGGAGGCGACGGAGCGCAAGTTCATCGGCGACTGGCTGATCACCGGCGACCTCGGCCGGCGCGACCCGGACGGCTTCCTGTGGTTCGTCGGGCGCGACGACGACGTCATCACCTCGGCGGGCTACCGCATCGGCCCCGGCGAGATCGAGGATTGCCTGCTGCGCCACCCGGGCGTCGCGATGTGCGGCGTCGTCGGCGTGCCGGACCCGGTCCGCACCGAGGCGGTGAAGGCCTTCATCGTGCTGAAAGCCGGCGTCGAGGGCACGCCGGAGCTGGCGCGCGAGATCCAGGACTTCGTGCGCACGCGGCTCGCCGCCCACGAGTACCCCCGCCACGTCGCCTTCGTGGACGAGTTGCCGATGACCGCCACGGGCAAGATCATCCGGCGGGCGCTCAGGGAACGGGGAGGGGCGTGAAGATTCTCTCGACCGCCGATCGAACAATCGCACAGCATCAGACACACGTCGTCATCCCGGGGCTCGCCTGAAAGGCGAGAACCCGGGATCCATAAACGCTGACGGTTGCGGAACAGGCGACCAACGTTCCGCTTCATCATGGATCAGTGGTTATGGATCCCGGGTTCCGCTCCGCGGCCCCGGGATGCCGATCGAAAACAATCGAACATCCGGCGACCAACGACCGGATGCCACCACGACACCGGGAGGACACCATGCCGACACGCCAATTCCGCCGACCGTTCCGCCTGCTGGCGCTCGCCGCCGCGTCCCTCGTCTCCCTCGCCCAGGCCCACGCCGCCTCGCCCCCGACCCGCGTCACCCTCGGCGTGCTGAACGACCGCGCCGGCCCCTACTCGGACCTCGCCGGCGAGGGCTCGGTGGTGGCGGCCGAGATGGCGGCGGCGGACTTCAAGGCGCAGAATCCCGGGTTCGACATCCGGGTCCTGTCCGCCGACCACCAGAACAAGCCGGATGTCGGGGCGGGCGTCGTTCGCCAGTGGATCGACCGCGATGACATCGACGTGGTGCTCGACGTGCCGTTCTCCTCCGTCGCGCTCGCGGTGCACCAGATCGTGCGCGAGAAGAACCGGCTGATGATCAATTCCGGTGCCGGCGCCTCGGAGATCACCGGCGCCTTGTGCTCGCCTAACACGATTCACTGGACCTACGACACCTGGGCGCTCGCCAACGGCACCGGCGGCGCGATGGTGCGCAGCGGCGGCGACACCTGGTTCTTCATCACCGCCGACTACGCCTTCGGCAAGGCGCTGGAGCGCGACGTCTCGGAGGTGGTCGAGCGCAACGGCGGCAAGGTGCTGGGCTCGGTCCGCCACCCGGTCGCGGCCACCGACTACTCGTCGTTCCTGATCCAGGCGCAGGGCTCGCGGGCCAAGGTGATCGGGCTGGCGAATGCCGGTAGCGACACCATCAACACGATCAAGCAGGGGGCCGAGTTCGGCGTGGCCGAGGGCGGCCAGCGCCTCGCCGGCCTCCTGGTCTTCCTGAGCGACGTCCACTCCCTCGGCCTCAAGGTGGCGCAGGGGCTGGTGCTGACGGAGGCCTTCTACTGGGACCTCAACGACGGCACCCGCGCCTGGTCGCGCCGCTTCGCCGAGCGCCACAAGGGCCGGATGCCGACCATGGTCCAGGCTGGCGTCTACTCGGGCATGATGCATTACCTCAAGGCCGTGAAGGCGACCGGCAGCAAGGACCCGGCCACGGTGACCGCCGAGATGCGGAGGACGCCCGCGGAGGACCCGCTGTTCGGCCGCTCCGAGGTGCGGGCCGACGGGCGGGTGACCCACCCGATGTACCTGTTCGAGGTCAAGAAGCCGGCCGAGTCGAAGGGGCCGTGGGACTATTACCGCTTGGTCTCGACGATCCCCGCCGACCAGGCCTTCCGGCCGCTGAAGGCCGGCAACTGCCCGCTGGTATCGCCCTGAGGTCCCGCCCATGAAGCTCCATCATTGCGTCGGCGCGCGGTCGTTCCGCCCGCTCTGGGCCCTCGAGGCGCTGGAGCTGCCCTACACGCTCGCGATGCTGCCCTTCCCGCCGCGGGCCCGCGCCAAGGAGTACTTCGCCCTCAACCCCCTCGGCACGATCCCGCTGCTCGAGGACGGCGCGACGCGGATGACCGAATCGGCGGCGATCTGCGAGTACCTGGCGGCCCGCCACGGTGCCGGCACCCTCGGGGTGCGGCCGGACGAGGCCGAGTACGGCCGCTACCTCAACGCGCTCCATTTCGGCGAGGCGACCCTGACCTTCCCGCAGACCCTGGTGCTGCGCTACGGCCGCTTCGAGCCGCCGGAGCGGCGCGCGCCCGGCATCGTCGAGGACTACACGCGCTGGTTCCTGTCCCGGCTCAAGGGGTTCGGGGAGGTTCTGGGCGGGCGGTCCTATATCTGCGCGGGGCGCTTCACCGCCGCCGATATCAGCGTCGGCTACGCCCTGATGCTGGCCGAGTTCGCAGGCCTCGGCGACCAGCTGCCGGATTTCGCAAAAGCCTACTGGGAGGGCCTGAAGGCCGAGCCGTCCTACGCCCGGGCGCTCGCCGCCGAGCGGCGGGCGGCGGAGGAGCAGGGCGTGTCCCCGGTGCCCTCGCCCCTCGGCGGCTGAGAGCCCCCGACTCCGCGCGCCGCTCCGGCGCCGGCGCGCTGGTCGCCACGCCATCTCGGGCGCCATCGCGCAGGGGAGGCCGGCCGCGATCGTGGCGCGACGGACGGCACCGGTCGAGCGGGTGCCGCCGGACGATGCCTGCTCGGCCGAGCGCGCGGCAGCGGGACGGCCGAGACACGTCCGGTCGCCTCGGTCCTGGGCGGAGGCCGAGGCCCCGGTGGACGACCGCCCCGTGGCCGCGGACGGGCCGCGTCACGCCTCGCCGTCGCGCAGGGCCTGCAGGAAGCGCTCGATCTCTGGCAGTTCGCAGGAGAAGGACACGGTGCCGGGCTCGACCCGCACGTCGCGCGGGAGCAGGTAGGCGCAGCGCTGGCCGTACAGGGCGCAGAGGCGCGACTGGATGGTGTTGAAGCAGCCGATGGCCGCGACGACCGTGCCCTCCGGCGCGAAGACCGAGGCGTGCAGACCCGAGCCGAACTCCCCCACGATAACGGCCGCCTGGTTGAACAGGCGGACCTGCTCCCGCAACGGCATCTCCTCGGGATGGACGATCTCGAAGCCGTAACGCCGGGCGGCCTCCTCGAAGGCCGCGCGCTGCGGGAAGACCTTGCGGGCGCCGGACGTCCTGCCCTCGATCCGGCTTCGCGAGATGCAGAGCCGCCGCCAGCCCGGCTTCGTGGTGCGTAGCGGCCGATACAGGTTCTGAACGCACGGGTGGAAGTGGTGGTCGCAGGAGAGAGGGTAGGTCGGCACGACGAGCCGGCCGCAATCCAGGATCTCAGCCTCCGGATCGTACGCGATCCGCCGGCACGGCCCGAACAGCAGGGTGACGAGCTCGCCCGCCCAGTCCGGCGTATCGGCCGGCCAGAGCAGCGCCGTGTCGGCGAAGCGATCGCCCAGGGTGAGCCGCGCGACGTGCAGCCGGGGCAGGAAGTCGACCAGCCAGTGGCCGTAGATCCGATGGCCCGGGCCCGCGAAGGCGATGCAGGTTTCGTCGATGCGGCGCCGCCGACGCTGCCCGAGGCCCGGATAGGCCGCGTGGGCCCAGGTCACGGGTACGTCGTCGAGGGCATTGCCCTCCACCACGAGGGCGCCCTGGTCGAGGACGTGGCCGGGGCCGAACACGCTCGCCCCGCCCAGGATCCGGCAGCCGACGGAGGGGATCTCGTAGGCCCGGCCGTTGACGGCGTCGATGTCGTCCGGCTCGGGCATGCCGCCCCACGCCAGGAGGGGCAGGCTCTGCGTGGGCAGGGCCGGCCCGCCGCATCGGACGTAGCCGCGGGCGCGCCGGAGCGCCCCGTCCAGGTCGCTGAGCGGGGCCCCGTCGCGAACACTCACCGTCCGCAGCGCCCGCCCCTCGTCGACGGCCTCGGTCAGGCAGGCGACGTCGCGCCGCGAGAACCGGACCGCGAGACGCTCCGGCCGCAGGTCGGGCGCCGCCACCGAGGCCACGAGCCGGAAGCCCCACCGCGCCGCGCGCGGGCCGAACAGGGCGACGAGGTCCTGGCGCGCGACGACCTCGACGAGCGCCCTCAGGGGTTTGCCGTCGAGGAGAAGACGCGGCGCCCACCCGCTCGTCCAACCGGAGACGCGCACGACGCCATCGACAATCCTGAACCCGTCAACAGCCCTGCCCATCCGCCCGGTCCGACGCGTGAGATCTGCAGCGGACTCGTTACACCAGCCGCGGCGCGACAGCCTATACGGGCGAGGCGCCGTCGGGCCTCGGCCGGGCGGCGAAGCCGGACCGGTGGGTGCGAGTCTCTCAGGCACCCCTGCGCTGAATGGACGAAGTCCCGCGTCGATGCGCCCCGCGGAAAGGGCGGACGGCTATAGTTTTGCAAAATCAATACCTTGAGGGCGGCAGAACCCTGATCATTGGAAGACCTTTTTGCTGGATTTGTAAGTCTGCGCACAGTACACGACACTGGCGGCATCCGGATTGAACCGGCGAGACGCTACTTGTCAGGCTCTTACCCATTTCCCGGACGACTGCAGCGTCAGCGGAAGGAGATCCGGGACCCGGCACAGGATGTGCCGCGAAGCGGCTTCATATCTACAACGTTGCAGACGCACGGTCGCTTCGTGAAATCTAATTGCCGGATCCGGGATCTCCTTCCGCTCCGCTGCAATCATCCGGGACAGAGTGAGGAGCTTGGCTGGACTGCCGTTCCGGCAAGGTCTGGTCATTGTCGTGTATCATGACGTCGGAGGGGAGTGTAACTCCTCTGTCAAAGGGCAGGCCGCTCCTTGCCCAAGGGGTCATCCATCTCAGATCAAGGAGAGCCCGGCAGAGGCTGAGACGGCCTTGTGCGGTGGGAGGCCCGAGGTGAGCAGGTCGCGCCCTGCCGCACGCGCTAGATGTCTCAAAAAATGTGCGGAGCGTCCCTAAAATCAAGGAGTCGATAGCCCCGGCCATATGCTTGTTGTTCAATTCAATACGCTTGGGCATGTAACTTGCCCTTCAGGTGCCGAGACATCCTTGACTTATGCCGCGCTATCACTTCAGACTGAGACTCCACGGTCAATTTCTAGACCATAGCGAATGTCTTGAGCTCGTCGGCAGTGAGGCCGCACGAGAGAAAGCACATCAAGTCGCCCGGGCGCTCCTTGAGCTCGCCGACAGCAGGATTCCGTGGACGGAGGGCGTTCTGGTGATTGAGAGCAGCGACGGCTGCGAGCCAATCATTCTGCCCATCATCGACGCGCTCACTGGCAGAGAGAAAATGACCCACCACTAAGCTATACGTTGCTTCCGACTTGTTGAACAAGGTGGCAACCTGGCATGGCGGGCGAGGCCGACGACCGCACGACGGTCCTGATCGCGCGTTCCGTGTCATTGCGCAGCGGGTGGGTCGTGCAGCGCGGCCCGGCGAGTGCCGGCGCGACGGGCACACGAGTCTCTCCTCGCGCTGCCTTGCTCTCCGCTCGCCCAGCCGATGCCCCTGGCGGCGCCGAGCGTTTCGATTCGGGGATCTCGAGTTCGACCGGCGGTTCGTGCCGCTTGGCGGCGTGATCCGGCAGAGGCTGACCACGATGCGCATTCCCACATGAGCATCGAGAGGCGATCCATGCTGGCCTTTCGCAGGACGTTCTCTGGGCAAAGCGCGATGCCGAGGGTCGGTCGCATTCCCTGGTCGGGCATTCTGCCAATGTCATACCGCCGCGCTTAGCTTTTGACTCGTGGAGGGTTTTCACCGGCGTGTGCGTGTGATTCGCTGCTTCCCTGAACCGGGGAGGAGCCTGTGACGCGTGCCGTCGAGATCCGGAGCGACATCGCCATGGCCGCCGACCTGCGACGGCAGGCTAAGCGGGAGCCGCGCCGGCGGACCGCCCTGCGCCTGCTGGCCGTGGCCAACGCCCTCGACGGCATGAGCCGGGCCGAGGCGGCGGGCGGCCGGGATCGAGCGACAGGCGCTCTGCGACGCCGTCAAGCGCTTCAACGCCGAGGGGCTCGCCGGCTTGGTCGACCGCCCGCCCGGCCGTCGACCGGAGCGTCTGAGCGAGGGCGAGCAGGCGGTGCTGGTTCACCACATCCTGCGGGGTCCCGATCCCGACCGCGGCGGACCCGCCAGCTGGACCCTGCCGGACCTGTGTCGCGTCATCAAGGCTCGCTTCGGCAAGACTGATGTTGACCCGCTGTCGTGGAGCCCTTCAGGCTTTCCCACGAGGTGCCTTCCATGCCGCACCCACGTCGGCCCTAGCTGTGAGCTTTCAGGAG
>NZ_LABY01000459.1 GCF_001043975.1 Methylobacterium variabile | reverse complement strand
CCGGCCGACCTCGATCAACCTTATGCCGTGCCGCTACGACACCTGGGGCAACATCCTCATCCGGCTCGAGGCCGTGCCCTACCCGATCCCGCTGATGGTCCTGTCGGGGCAGAGCGAGACGGTGGACATCCCGGTCACCGTGCGGGTCGCCGGCACCTCGCCGCTCACCCCGGTGAAGGTGGTCACGGCGAGCGCCGCGCCGGTTCGCAAGGCCGGTCCGCCCGGCCCGCCGCGGGGCGCAGGCCCGATCGACACCACGGCGCTCCTGCATTTGTTCGGCGCGGGCACGCCGCCGACGGGCGCGCAGAAGCTCGTCGCGACCGGCGGGGCGCAGGCCTGGCTCTACCGCGAGCGGATGTACGTGCGCGTCCAGGGCGATCTCGTCAGCCCGCAGCCGGTCGCCTCGGCCGACGCCGCCTTGGGCTACCGCGTCTACGAGTTCCTGCGTCCGGCCTCGCGCCTCGTCGCCGAGCGCGGCGACGGCGCCGAGACCGCCATCACGATCGAGTTCTAGGAGGGGATCATGGCTATGCTGTCTCCCAAGGCGTCCGCTGCGATCGGTGGTGCGGTCCTCGTCTTCTCCCTCGGCTCGGCGGCCTTCGTCCTTCGGGACGCGCCGGTCACGGACCAGGGCGCAGGCCAGGCCTCGGAGATCCGGGGATCGACCCCGAACCCGCAGAACGACATGATGAAGCCGGTCGGCAAGGCCGAGGCCGACCGGCGCGCCGGGGTCAATCGTCAGGCGGCGGACGAGCGGGACAGCGCCGGCAAGCCTTTCGTGGCGCCGACGGTGATCGCGGTAAAGCGCGGCGCGACGATGGGCGATCTGCCCGACGACAACCCGGCGCCCAAGCCCCCGGAGCCGCCTCCGGAGCCCAAGGTGGTCGAGAAGATCATCTACCAGGACCGGCCGGTGATCCAGACCGTCTACCGGGACGTGCCGGTCCAGCCGACGGCCGATCCCGAGCAGGTCGCGGCGATCAACGAGCAGATCAAGGCGCTCCTGAAGCCAAACCAAGGTGGGTTCCTGGTGCGGAGCTTCGCCAAGGGCGAGCGGCCGAAGCCCCCCGAGCCGCGGGCCGCCGCGGTCGCCCCGCCGGTTCCGACCGGGCCGTTCGGTCCCGGCGTCCGGCACGCGACCGTGGCGCGCGCAGGCGACGTCGCCTACGCGGTGGTCGATCGGGGCTTCAACTCCGACGA
>NZ_LABY01000458.1 GCF_001043975.1 Methylobacterium variabile | reverse complement strand
GGCGGCGGAGGTGCTGCGTCGTGCGGCCGAGACGGCGACGGGCGCGGTCGGTGCGCGCACGGCGGAGAGCGTGGAGGCGTTCCGGCAGGGTGCCGAGGAGGCGACGGGCGCGCTGCAGGCGCGACTGGCGGAAGCGGCGTCGTCCTTTGCCCGTGTGGCGGAGGAGGCGGCGAGCCTGATCGGGACACGGGCGGGCGAGGCGGACGCGGCGCTGCACGGCGCGGTGGTCGGCCTGGCGGGCCGGGCCGAGGAGGCGGCGCTCGCCATCGGGCGCGCCGCCGAGACGGCCACCGGCGCGCTCGACGCGCGCACCCTGGCGGCGACCTCGGCCTTCGCGCAGGCGGCCGAGGAGGCCGGGCGCCTCGTGGCCGAGCGGACGAGCGCGGTCGATGCGACCCTGCGGGGTGCGGTCGACGGGCTGGCCGAGCGGGCCGGGGAAGTGGCCGCGGCGATCGGTACGGCCGCCGAGCAGGCGACTGGGCACTTCGATGCGCGCACCCTGGCGGCGGCGTCGGCCTTCGCACGGGCGGCGGAGGAGGCCGGGCGCCTCGTGGCCGAGCGGGCGGATACCGCCGACGCGACCCTGCGCGGGACGGTCGAGCACCTGACGCGCCAGGCCGAGGACGTGGCTGCGGCGATCGCGCTGGCGGCCGAGAGCGCCACCGG
>NZ_LABY01000457.1 GCF_001043975.1 Methylobacterium variabile | reverse complement strand
CTGCGCGAGGGCGCCGCGCCGGCAGGAGCGGGAATCCCGGGCCGGGTTGGCCGCCCCGCGGCCGGCACGCTTGAGCGCTCGCACGATCCCTCATCCTCGCTCGGCCGCGTGGCCGCCATGGTGAACGCAGGGTTGCCGAGAACCGTCAACAAACGGTTATCGGGTCCCCGCGACAGGATGGCCGGGAGGGGTAAGCCTTAACCGTGGCGAAAATCGGCCCGTCTTCACGTTTCCGTGCAGAGTCAAACACGTAAGGGAAGAGACATTCCTTGGCGGCGACCGGCAAGAAACCGGCATTTCGTCCGGATCGGTACGATCCAGATGCTGGCTACAAAATCCCGGAACCGCAATCGTGAGCGGCGCGTGATCGCCATACCCCAGGGGTCCTCGCGATCCGGAGACAATACGATCCGATGCGATACAGTGGCATGACAGGGGCGACCGGCACCACGAGAATATAATTTCATCATCTCGCACTTGCGAGATCGTGCAACCCGTGCTCTGGTCCGGCATCGTCTCGGCGGAGCAGGACATGGGCTACGAAGGGCAGGGCAAGATCGAGCAGCTGTCGGCGTTCAACGTCCGGCGCGGCGAGAGCTCAATTTCCGGCCTGTCGTCCGGGGCGTTCATGACGGTGCAGATGCACCTCGCCCACTCGGCGAGCTTCGTCGGCGCCGGCATCATCGCGGGCGGCCCGTTCCGGTGCGCGGAATCATTCCGGGCGGCCGCGTTCCTGGCGGCGGACGCCTACGAGCAGGGCGCGCTCTTCATCGGCATGAACCCGCTC
>NZ_LABY01000456.1 GCF_001043975.1 Methylobacterium variabile | reverse complement strand
TTTCGGCTCCCCGGCATGCGCCGGACCCGCGAGTCTGTGGTCGAGGTCATCCGTGAGTTCCTACTGGGGCTAAGTCCGGCGGCGAGCTGGGTTTGGTTACAGGGGCCGCGCATCACCGCCCTCCCGTGTCGCGCCTGCCGCCCATGCCGGGCATGTTCATGCCGGGCATCCGGGAGTGGTCCATGCCCTCCATGCCGCTCTGGCCGGGCTTCGGCGTCACCGCGCGGTTGAGCTCGCGCCAGTCCTTGGGGTCGACGACGTCGTAGCGCGCCACGCCCGCGGTGACCGCGGAGTAGCGCGGCGCGCGCACGGCGACGGCGGGGTTGGCGGGCTGGACGAGCCAGTCCGGCGCGGCGGTGGGCACGCAGGCCGCGAGCGGCAGGGCCGCGAGCGCCACGGCCGGCCTGAGGAGGTTGAGCATCGGCTTGGATCCCGAACGGGGGCTGGCGACCGCGACGGCAGGCGCGGACCGGCGGACAGGGAGGTGGCGCGAAGGCGCGGCTGTGCCGACGACGCCGGGCGCGGCCTGCGCAGGAAGGGGCCTGGTCAGGGCTCGGCCGGGGGCGGCGTGCGGGAGCGGGCGGGTGCGCCCGCCGCGGTCAGGCGCGGTGCCTGGGTGGCCGCTCGATGCGCAGGAGACGCGGCTCCGCGACGCCGTCCTGCTGGGCCAGGCCGAGGATCTCGGAGGGGCGCAGGCTCAGCGCGTCGCCCAACCAGGGCGCGTCCGGCACGGCCGCCTGGCAGGCCAGGGGGCAGCAGGTCGCCACGCAGCCAGCCGCACGCTTGTGGTGCCCAGGCGTGCCAGGAGACTGCTGCTGGCC
>NZ_LABY01000455.1 GCF_001043975.1 Methylobacterium variabile | reverse complement strand
CCAGATCATTGTCGGCGAGCCGCGTGCGGCCGGCCTCCGCCTCGTGGACGTGGGACATGTCCAGCTGCGAGGCGAAGTGGTTCACGAGCCGCCCGGCCTCGTCGCGGATCGGGCAGATCAGCAGCTGGTTCCAGAACCGGCTGCCGTCCCGGCGGTAGTTCAGGATCGTGACCCGGATCTCCCGCTCCTCGCGCAGGCCCTCGCGGATCGCCGCCACCGCGCCGGGATCGGTCTCGGCCCCCTGGAGGAAGCGGCAGTTCCGACCCACCACCTCCTCGGCCGGGTAGCCGGTGAGCGTCAGGAAGGCCGGGTTGGCGAAGACGACCGGGTTGTCCGGCAGGGTCGGGTCGCTGATCAGCATCGGGTGGCGCGAGCGCTCGAGGGCGGCGAGGAACGGCCCGGCGCGGCCCCGTGCCGCCGCGACCGCGGCGGCGAGCGCCGCGTCCCGGCTCGCGTCGGTCCCGTCGCGCGCGCTCATGCGGGTCCGCCCGTCCGGCGGACCAAGCAGACGTGCGCTGGCAAGCCCGCACTTCGTCCGCTCAGGTCTTCGTCCTGTCGCAGATTTCCGCCGCAAAACCGGCGGCCACTTTTGCGGAATCTGCCGAGGCCCTGCTCCGGGGTCGCGCGGGCCGTCATCACACGTCCAGGTCGCCGAGGGCGCGGGCGATGAACTCGTCCAGCAGGAGGCGCAGGTTCTCCATGGACGGGAGGTCCATCAGCATCGCCAGGTAGCCGCGGATGTCGCGCTCGCTGACCGAGAAGTCGATGTAGAGGAACAGCACCAGGGCGTCCGCGCCCGGGTCCTTCCGCGTCTCCGTCCCGAAGATCTGCGGGCCGTCGCCGCGCGCGATGCCGGGCAGCGACATGGTCAGCGTGCGCTGGAGCATGTTCGCCATCGTGGCGAGGCAGCCGTTGAGGATGATGTTGCCGGTCTCGGCCAGGGCCTCGTCCTCGAGGGCGGCGACATCCTCGGGCGAGAGGTCCTCCCCGGCGACGGCCCGGACCAGCTCGCGGCCGTTCTCCTGGGGGAAGATCAGCAGGGCGCGCCCCGCGAAGGCGCCCTCGAAGTCCTGGTGCACCACCACCAGGGGCGCGGCCTCCCGCTCGCCGATCAGCCGCGCCGCCGCATTCCGCGAGACGATCTCCACCGAGGGCACCGAGAGCAGCACCTGGGTGCCGATCATCTGGCGCAGGCTGGCGGCCGCGCGGCTGACGCCGATGTTGACGAGCTCGGTGAAGGCGTCCTGCTGCAGCTCGGTCAGGCCGATGATCGGCGCGGCGCTCACGGGACGCCCCGCCGCAGGCGCAGGGCCGCTCCCGAGAGGAAGCCCGCCAGCGCCTCGCCCGTCAGAGGCTTGGGCAGGAAGGCGGCCTCGACGCTGCGGGCCCGGGCGATCACCTCGTCCTGGATGTTGGCCGAGACCACCGCGATCGGCATCCCGGGCCGGGCCGCGCGCAGCTCCGCCGCGAGCGCGAGCCCGTCCTTGCCCGGCATGTTGAAGTCGAGGAGGGCGACGTCGACCGGCTGGCCGGCCATGGCGCCCAGGGCCTCGTCCGCGTTGGCGGCCTCGCGCACCGCCCAGTCCGGCCTCAGCTGGCGCAGCAGCCGGACGGCCACGGCCCGTGCGAGCTTGCTGTCGTCCACGACGAGGACGGTGACGGACGCCGGTAGTGCGGATCCGGGCGGCGCGGACGGGGGCTGCGTCATGGACGGCATCTAGACTGATTTCGCGGGAAGGGAAACGGAGGCCTCGGGGGGCTGTCGCGGTCGTGATCGCGAGGGAGTCCGCGCGCGGACACTCCGGCACCCCTTAGCCGAAAACTTGCATTCGCGCGCGCAGTTTTCGGGACCGGTGCCGGGACGGGCTCAGGACGGGGCCCGCGGGGCGAGGAGCGGGGCGAGCCAGCGGGCCGCGAAGGGGTCGCCGCAGGTGCCGTGGAGCGGCGGACGCAGCCGCAGCAGCACCTGGACCACGGCGGTGTGCAGGCCGGTGCAGCCGCTCCATTCCACGCCCGCGCCCGGATGGGCGAGGAGCAGCGCGGCCAGGGTCTCGGCCTCCTCCACCGGGCAGGCGCCCTCGAGCCGGATCTGCCCCTCTCCGTCGTAGCGCACGCTCACGCCGCTCCCTCCCCGCCGATCAGGGTGTCCGGGTCGAGCACCAGCACGACCCGGCCGTCGCCGGTGAGCACCGTGCCGGCGAGGCCCGGCAGGGCCGCGAGCCCCGGCAGCGGCCGCACCAGCCCGTCGAGGCGGCCGGCGAAGCGGTCGACCTCGACGGCGGCCCACTCGTCTCCGGTCCGGAGCACCGCGAGCCGGGCCTCCTCCGCGGGCCGGGCCTCCTCCGCGGGCGGCAGGTCCAGCAGGTCGGCGAGGCGCAGGACCGGCACCGTCCGGTCGCGCAGGACCGTGGCGGCGCCCGCGCCGACCCCGCGGATGCGCGCCCGCGGGACCCGGGCGACCTCGGCCACGGCGTCCATCGGCAGGCCGTAGAGCTCCGGGCCGATCCCGACCAGGAGCAGCCGGACGAGGGACTGGGCCCGGGGCAGCAGCAGGCGGACCGTGGTGCCCTGGCCGGCCCGGCTCTCGACGGTGCAGCGGCCGCCGAGGCGCTGCAACGCCGCCCGCACCGCATCCATGCCGACGCCGCGTCCGGAGACCGCCCCGACCTCCGCCGCCGTCGAGAAGCCGGGGGCGAAGATGAGGTCGATCACGCCCGCGTCGTCGAGGGCCGCGAGGGCGGCGGGCGCCATCAGCCCGCGCTCGGCGGCGCGGCGGCGGATGAAGGCCGGATCGAGGCCGCGCCCGTCATCCGCGACCGAGACGGCGACCTGCTCGCCCCGGCTCTCCGCCCGCAGGCGGATGCGGCCCATCGCCGGCTTCCCGGCGCGGGCCCGCGCCTCGGGCGGCTCGATGCCGTGATCGACGGCGTTGCGCACGAGGTGCAGCAGCGGCTCGAACAGCCCCTCGGCCACGTCCCGATCGACCTCGGTCGCCTCGCCCTCGACGGTCAGCGTGACCTCCTTGCCGAGCTGGCGGGCGACGTCGCGCAGGGCGCGGGGGAAGCGGCGGAAGATCCGCGCCAGGGGCAGGAGCCTGAGCCCCACCGCCTCGCGGTGCAGCTCGGCGGAGAGGCGTCCGATCCGCTCGTCGCTCTCGCGCAGGGCGGCCCTGAGGCCGGCGAGGTCCTCGCCGGCCTCAGCCCGGGCGACCACCGCGCCGAGGAGGCTGCGGGCGGCGGCGAGATCCTCCGCCAGGGTCACCAGGGCGTCGATCCGGCCGGCATCGACCCGCAACGTCCTGGGCGTCGCGTCAGGACCGCGTGCCGTCTCGGCATCCGGTGTGGGCTCGGCACCCGGTGCAGGCTCGGCATCGGGCGCCGTCCCGCTTCCGGCGGCGGCCTCCCCCGCACCCGCCAGCGTCGCCACGCTCACCTGGTCGCGCACCAGGCGGAAGACCGCGTCCACCTCTGCCCGCGGGTCGGTGGTGAGCAGCGTCGCCGCGAGGTTGCAGGAGAAGACGTCGAGCTCCTCCTCGGGCGGCCAGGGGGCGGCCGGGGCGAGCCGCAGCGCCACC
>NZ_LABY01000454.1 GCF_001043975.1 Methylobacterium variabile | reverse complement strand
GCCCTGCGCCGCCGCGGCCTCGCGGTCGCCGGGGCGAAGTGCGGCCCGGACTACATCGACCCCGCCTTCCACGCCGCCGCGACCGGCCGGCCGAGCTACAACCTCGACAGCTTCGCCATGGACGGCGCCCTCCTCGACGCCGTGGCGGGCGCCGCCGGCGACGGGACCGAGATCGTGCTGGCGGAGGGGTCGATGGGCCTGTTCGACGGGGTCGTGGCCGAGGAGGGCCGCAGCGGCGCCAATGCCGACGTCGCGGCACGCTACGGCTGGCCGGTGGTGCTGGTGCTCGACGTCTCGGGCGCCGCCCAGTCCGCCGCCGCGACGGCGCTCGGGGTCAGGGCCTACGACCCGCGCCTGCACCTCGCCGGCGTGATCCTCAACAAGGTGGCGAGCCCGCGCCACCGGCGCCTCGTCGAGGCGGGCCTCGCCCGGATCGGGGTGCCGGTGCTCGGCGCCGTCCCGCGGGAGGCCGCGCTCGTCCTGCCCGAGCGCCATCTCGGCCTGATCCAGGCCGGCGAGACCCACGACCTGGCGGACCGCCTCGACCGCCTGGCCGACCTGGCGGAGAGCTGCCTCGACCTCGACGCGATCGTGGCCGCGGCCGGCGGCCGGGTCCCGGATCCCGGCCCGGGCCGGCTTCCGCCCCCGCCCGGGCAGCGCCTCGCGGTCGCGCGCGACGCCGCGTTCTCGTTCGTCTACCCGCATCTCGAGGCCGGCTGGCGGGCGGCCGGGGCCGAGATCGTGCCGTTCTCACCCCTCGCCGACGAGGCGCCGCCGGAATCCTGCGACGCCTCCTGGCTGCCCGGGGGCTATCCCGAGCTTCATGCCGGCCGGATCGCCGCCGCGTCGCGCTTCCTCGACGGGTTGCGGGCCTTCGCCGAGACCAGGCCGGTCCACGGCGAGTGCGGCGGCTACATGGTGCTGGGCGAGAGCCTGGAGGATGCGGAGGGTGCGACGCACCGCATGGCCGGCCTGCTGCCGGTCGCGACCTCCTACGCCCGCCGCCGGCTGCACCTCGGCTACCGGGTCGCGACGCTCCTCGGCGCCGGCTCGCTCGGCGAGGCCGGTCGGCGGCTCGTCGGGCACGAGTTCCACTACGCCAGCGAGGTCACGCCTCCCCCGGGGCCGGACGAGGCCTTGGCGGAGGTGACGGATGCAGAGGGGCGTCCCCTCGGGACGGCCGGCCATCGGCGCGGCCGGGTCAGCGGCAGCTTCTTCCACCTCGTGGGGCTACGCTGAGCCCGCGACGCCTCGGCAGGTCGGGACTTCGTCCGCGCGGGCCTGCGATGCGCCGCCGGCTCCCGCGGCGGGACCGGTGACCGGTCGCCGCTACTCGGCCGCCGTGCCGTCGCCGTTCGGGATGGCGGCCGCCGAGCGGCCGAGGCGGGCGGCGGAGCGCACGATGGCCAGGACCTCGCGGCGCAGCTGCTCGTCCTCGATCTGCACGTAGGCGCGCAGCAGCTCGATCGCGCCCTGCGCGCTCAGGAACCCGAAGACGTTGTCGTCACCGTTCTCGGTGCTGGTCTGATCCTCGAAGAAGGCCGAGACGGGAACCTCGAGCAGCCGGGCGATCTCGCGCAGGCGGCCGGCGCCGACCCGGTTCTGGCCCTTCTCGTACTTCTGAACCTGCTGGAAGGTCACGCCGACGGCGTTGCCGAGGGCGGTCTGGCTCAGGCCCTTGGCCTTGCGCAGGGCCGTGATGCGGACGCCGACGAGCCGGTCGACCTCGGTGGTTTGCTTGGGCATCGGTCCTCAACGTCTTCGTTCTGGCCTGCCGGAAGCCCCCTCCCCGATCCCAGAGGGCCGCCGTGCCGCGTCGTTCGTGCCCGCGCGACGCCGGTGCACGGCCTCGCGGATGTTCTGTTGGCCGAGCCCACGAGACTA
>NZ_LABY01000453.1 GCF_001043975.1 Methylobacterium variabile | reverse complement strand
CCCCACCCGCCCCGGCAACCTCGACCGTCCGTTCCAGTCCGATGAACCTGATCCACACGGCCCTCGACCTCTACGGCATCCGCCACGCCGGCCGCGATCGGAACCGCAGCCTGCTCTCCGCGACCTACCGGGACAAGGCGCGCTTCTGCGACGGCCTGCCCGGCGCGCCGGAGGCGGTCGATCCTGCCAAGGTGGCGCGGGCCGAATGAGAGCCGCCCCGCGCCCCACCTCAACCCCTCGATCCCGCCGAGCCGCCCCGATGTTCCTGACCCACCCGTTCCTGACCCAGTCCCGCTCCGCCCTGCGCCATTCCCTGCAGGGTCTCGCCGTCGCCGCCCGCTCCGAGCGCGCGGTGCGGCAGGAATTGGCCGTGCTGGCCGTCGCCCTGCCGGTCGCCTTCCTGATCGCCGGCAGCATCCACAGCTGGATCGCCCTGATCGGCAGCCTCGTCCTCGTCCTCGTGGCCGAGCTCCTGAACACGGCGGTGGAGAAGCTCTGCGACCACCTGCATCCGGGGCGCCACCCGGCGATCGGCACCGTGAAGGATCTCGGGTCGGCGGCGGTGTTCTGCGCCCTCGTGTTCGCGGCGATCGTGTGGATCAGCCTGGCGGGCCTCGCCGTGGTGGAGTGGCGGGCGGTTCCGTGAGGGCGCGCCGGCGGCCTAAGGGGCGGCGTGGATGGCCCGCGACGCCTGCTCCAGGTCGGCGATCAGGTCGTCGGCCTCCTCCAGGCCGGCGTTGAAGCGAAACAGCGGCCCCCGGGGCAGGGGGCCCGCGTCCCGGCGCGCGGCATGGACCGGCAGCACGAGGGAGACGTGCCCGCCCCAGCTCTCGGCGATCCGGAACAGGAGGAGCGCGTCGACGAAGGCGCGGATCCGTTCGACCGGGACGCTAACGTCGAACGCCACCGTGAAGAGGCTGTTGCCCTTCCCGAAATACTGCCGGAAGCGCGCGTGGTGGGGGCTGGTGTCCCGGGCCGGGCTCAAGATCTCGGCCACGAACGGCTGGGCCGCGAACCAGTCCATCAGCCGCGCGGCGGTGGCGCAGTGCTGGTCGAGGCGCGCCTCCGCCGTGTCGACCCGGTGAAAGAGGCGGGTGCAGATCTGGGGCGACACCGCGCCGTTGCCGCTGATCCGCAACTGCCGCCGCAGGCGGGCGATGTCCGCCTCGTCGCGCGCGACGACGATGCCGCTCGGCGTGTCGCCGTAGCCGCCCTCGTACTTGGTCGTGGCCTGGATCGCGACCGCGATGCCGTGGGCGAGAGGCCTGAAGCGCACGTGGCTCGCCCAGGTGTTGTCCATCACGGTGCGCGCCCCGGCCTGCGCGGCCGCGGCGACGAGGCCGGCGATGTCCGGG
>NZ_LABY01000452.1 GCF_001043975.1 Methylobacterium variabile | reverse complement strand
ACGCCCTCTCCCTCGTCGCCGAGGAGACCGGCGAGATGAAGACCATGGAGGGGCTCGAGGGCGAGATCATCCGCTACGCCCTGCAATTCTACCGCGGGCGGATGTCCGAGGTGTCGCGCCGCCTCGGCATCGGCCGCTCGACCCTCTATCGCAAGTTGAAGGAACTCGGCCTCGACGACGAGAAGGCGGAGGACGCCGCCTGATCGCGTCCTCGCGGGCCGTTCCGGTCCGAAGAAAACCGCATTTGCGAGCTTTCAGCGGACCAACCGGCCGCGCTTCGCCGCGCGATCACTGACGCGACGGCACGCCGACCTGATGAGACGCTCCGGCGGCATGCTGCCGAGGTGTGGCAGGTGTGCGATGGCACGGCATCCGCTTCCGTGTTTACTACCCTAAATTCCCAGCGTGGCCGCTCCTTCGGCCGCGGCTTCGAGGAGAGGACCATGGCTCCCAGGCGCAAGGTCGGCAGGAACGCGGGTGCGGCGGCCACCCTCGCGGTGCTGCTGGCCGCACAGGCCGGCCTGCCGGGGGCACGGGCCGAGGGCGTCGCCGCCGCGCCGGCGGCCGGCGCCGCGGTG
>NZ_LABY01000451.1 GCF_001043975.1 Methylobacterium variabile | reverse complement strand
ACCCCCGTGTCTGGAGCCTCGTCTTCGAGCATTCCCTGGCGCCGGATTCTGCCTTTCCCGACTGGTACGCCGCCGCCCTCGCCCAGGCCACCGACCTCGTCGACGGGGTGCTCGAACCCATGATCCCGGATGTGAGCGAGAGACGACAGGCGGTGGCGACTCTCTGGGCCGGCCTTCATGGGCTCGCCTCCCTCTCCACCTCCAACAAGCTCGCCGTCCTCACCCCCGAACCGCCGCGCGACTTGGCGCGGCTGCTGGTCGGGCGGTTCCTGCGGCCCTAGGAACCGCGTGTTGCAGCAAGGGAACCCGGCGTTTACTTTACTGAGGGGCGCTGGCAGCGTATATCTGTCTCTCGCGAAACTCTCGCGGAATCACCCTCTCTTGGGCTGCAGAGGCGGGCGGGGAGCTTTCTGGAGACGCGAAGCCCAGGATGAACTTCGATTGAGATCCGAGCAAGCAGGACAAGGTTCTGACGGAACGCGGCATCGATTTCGCGGACGCCGTCACGATTTTTGCGGGTCCCGTCCTCGTGAAGACGGACATGCGGCAGGATTACGGAGAAGTTCGTATGATCGCCATCGGGCAGGTGAACGAGGTTTTCGTCACGGTTGTCGACACTGATCGTGGCGATACGCGATGGATCATCACGGCTTGACCAGCGAACCGCAAGGAGCGCGCGGAATGGCAAAGATCACACTCGAAGAAGCCTTGAAACGTCCCGTCAC
>NZ_LABY01000450.1 GCF_001043975.1 Methylobacterium variabile | reverse complement strand
GGCGGCGAGCCCGGGCGCCAGCCGGTGCAGCCGGGCGAGGCCGAGGCTCAGGAGATCGCCCCGCTTCGAGGTGACGAGGGCATGCAGCTCGTCGAGCACCACCCGCTTGAGGCCGGAGAACAGCTCGGCCGCCTCGCGGTGGGCGACCAGGAGGGCGAGCTGCTCCGGCGTGGTCAGCAGGATCTGGGGCGGGCGGGAGACCTGGCGGGTCCGCTTGTGCGACGGGGTGTCGCCGGTGCGGGTCTCGACCCTGATCTTCGCCTCGAGCCCGATTCCGGAGACCGGGGCCTCGAGATTGCGGGCGATGTCGACCGCGAGCGCCTTCAGGGGCGAGATGTAGAGGGTGTGCAGGCCCCCTTTTCCGTCACCCTCCGCCAGCTCGACCAGGGTGGGGAGGAAGCCGGCGAGCGTCTTGCCGGCCCCGGTCGGCGCCACCAGCAGGGCCGAGCGGCCGGCTTGCGCCGCCGCGAGGAGAGCGAGCTGGTGCGGCCGCGGCGCCCAGCCGCGGGCGGCGAACCAATCGGCGAAGGCGGCGGGG
>NZ_LABY01000045.1 GCF_001043975.1 Methylobacterium variabile | reverse complement strand
CCGGCGGCGTCGCCGGCCCCCGCCCACGTCCCGACCGCGCAGATGCCCCCGGTCCAGGCTCCGCCGGTCACGGCGGCCGAGCCGGTGTCGAACGTCGACCGCAAGGTCGGCTGATCGCTCTCCCGGGGATCGGGCGTGGCCCTGGTCCGCGCCTCCGGGTTCCCGGACGGTCGCATGGCACTCGGCGGGAACCTGCGCGGCGGTGACTGGCGCCGGCGCACCGGCGTGCTAGACAGCCCGCGCGAGGCGCCCGCCGAGGGAGCGCCGCGCGAGTAGGGTCAGGGCCGTCACGCCATGTTCGATTTCAGTTGGGGCGAGGTGATGCTGATCGGCGGCGTCGCGCTCGTCGTCATCGGCCCCAAGGACCTGCCCAAGGCCCTGCGCACCGTCGGCCAGGTCACCGCCCGGCTCAAGCGCATGGCCGGTGAGTTCCAGAGCCAGTTCAGCGAGGCGATGCGCGAGGCGGAACTCGACGAGGTCCGCCGCGAGGTCGAGGGCATCAACCGCAGCGTCGCCTCGGGCACGACGGGCTTCAACCCGGTCCAGACGATCCGCAACGAGCTGCAGGGCGCCGTGGACGGCGTGCCGAAGCCGGCGACCCAGCCGATGCCGGGGACCGATCCCCTCCCGTTCGCCTCCGACCTGCCGCCCGAGCCGGCTTATCCGGCGGCGGAGCCGGCCCTCCCGCCGGTCGTCGAGGAGAAGCCCTCGCCCTCGGCCCTGGCGGCCGCGACCGCGCAGCTCAAGGCCGACGCGGCCCGCGGGACCGATGCGGCCCGCGCCGTCCCGGACGCCTCCGCCCCTCACGACGCAGCCAGCACGGGCCCTAACCCATGATGACCGAGGCCGATGAAGCCGAGATCGAGGCCTCGCGCGCGCCCCTGATCGAGCACCTGATCGAGCTGCGCTCGCGGCTCATCAAGTCGATGCTCGCCTTCGGGGTGATGTTCTTCGTCTGCTTCTTCTTCGCCCAGCACATCTACAACGTGCTCGTCTATCCCTACGTCAGCGTGGTGGGAGCCGAGAAGGCGCGGCTGATCGCGACACACTTCCTCGAGCAGGTCTTCACCAACATCAAGCTGAGCGTGTTCGGCGCCGGCTTCCTGTCGTTCCCGGTCGTCGCCACCCAGCTCTACGCCTTCGTGGCGCCGGGCCTGTATCGCAACGAGCGCCGGGCCTTCCTGCCCTACTTGGTCGCGACACCGATCTTCTTCGTGCTCGGCGCCCTCGTGGTCTACTTCCTGGCGATGCCGCTGCTGATCAAGTTCTCGGTCAGCCTGCAGCAGATCGGCCAGCCGGGCGAGGCCACTATCGAGCTGCTGCCGAAGGTGGACGAGTACCTCTCGCTCATCATGACGCTGATCTTCGCCTTCGGGATCGCGTTCCAGCTGCCGGTGATCCTGACCCTGCTGGGCCAGGTCGGCATCATCGACTCGAAGTTCCTGAAGGAGCGCCGGCGCTACGCCATCGTGCTGGTCTTCGTCGCCGCGGCCGTGCTGACCCCGCCGGACGTGATCAGCCAGCTCTCCCTGGCGATCCCGATGCTGCTCCTCTACGAGGCCTCGGTGTTCTCGGTCCTCGCCATGGAGCGGCGCCGCGAGCGCGCCCGGGCGGCCGAGGAGGCCGCGGGGGAGTAGGGCGTCGCCCGAGCCCTCGCTCCGACACTGCCGACATGCTCCATCGTCATCCCGGGTTCCGCTCCGCGGCCCCGGGATGACGCGGAGCCTCATGACGGCGTCGGGCAGAGTTCAGTGCCGGCCATCTCCACCTCTCCCAGCTCTCCGTCCATCTGCGCCGCCAGGTCGAAGAACCGCCGCCGCACCTCGGCCGCGTAGGGGTTGGCGCGCTCGATGGCGTGGTAGACCTCCGGCGCGTCGTGCCGGACCATGCCGACGGCCTGCATCACCAGGTCGAAGCTGCGCGTCGTCATCCGGGTCGGCAGCGGCTCCATCGCCACCAGCACCTTGGCGATCAGATGCGTCAGGCCCTGCACGGCTGCGGCCTCGCGGTCGTGCGCCTCCGGCGTCGTCAGGATCACCTCGAGGCCGAGCCCCCGCCGCAGGAAGGCCGCGACGCGCCGCGCCCGCCCGCCCCGGACCGGGCAGACTGCGATCTTGAGGCCGCGCAGGCCGTCCCGCGCGCTCTGCGGCCCGAACAGCGGGTGGGTGGCGACGATGTCGATCCCCGGCGGCAGGCCCTCCCGCATGATCGCGGCCGGACCCACCTTCACCGAGCCGACGTCGAGGACGAGGGCGCCCGGCCGCAGGTGTGGAGCAACGGCGCGCACCACCTCGGCGAGGCTCGAGACCGGCGTCGCCAGGATCACCACCGGGCACGAGGCCGCCTCCGCAAGGCCGCAGGGCGCGACGCCGGCCGCCGCGAAGCCCGCCTCCGACACGTAGGGGTCGTGGATGCGCAGCGTGACGTGAGCGGCCAGGTGCGCCGCCACGAGACGACCGAAGGCGCCGAAGCCGATCAGGCCGATCGGGGTGTGAGGGAAGGACGGCACGGGGACCTCGAGGTAGGGCGAGGTCGGCGGGCCCTGGTATCCTGGAAGCCTCAACCGCCGACACGTCGCAGCGGTTGAGAGATGACGAGCACTCCGCCGCTAGGTGAGCGGCGCGTAATAGAATCCGGACAGGATGGTGCTGGTCATGGTCCGAGCCTATAGGCGTGGCCGGACCCGCCCGTCAATCAGAACTCGATGCCCTCCTGCGCCTTCACGCCGGCCGCGAAGTGATGCTTCACCAGGGCCATCTCGGTGACGAGGTCGGCGGCGGCGACCAGCTCCGGCTTGGCGTTGCGGCCCGTCACCACGACGTGCAGGTCCGGCCGGCGCCGGCTCAAGGCGTCCACCACCTCGGCGAGCGGCAGGTAGTCGTAGCGCAGGGCGATGTTGAGCTCGTCGAGGATCAGGAGGCGGATGCCCGGATCGGCCATCAGCGCCTCGGCCTGCGCCCAGGCGGCCCGCGCCGCCGCCACGTCGCGGTCGCGGTCCTGGGTCTCCCAGGTGAAGCCCTCCCCCATCGTGTGCCAGTCGACCTGATCGCCGAAGCGCTCCAGGGCGAAGCGCTCGCCGGTCTCCCAGGCGCCCTTGATGAACTGCACCACGCCGACCCGCCAGCCGCGGCCGAGCGCCCGGAGCATCAGCCCGAACGCCGCGGTCGACTTGCCCTTGCCCGGCCCGGTATGGACGATGAGCAGGCCCTTCTCGATGGTCTTGGCCGCGACCTCCGCGTCCTGCACCGCCTTGCGCTTCTCCATCTTGGCGCGGTGGCGCGCCGCCTCTTCGTCGCTCACGCTGTCTCTCCCTTGGACATCAGTGCCCTTGAGGACCATCGGCAGGCCCGCCACCACCAGCACCACCCGGTCGGCGACGGTCGCCAGGCGCTGGTGCAGCCGCCCGGCCTCGTCGCGAAAGCGCCGGGCGAGCGCGTTCTCCGGCACGATGCCGAACCCGACCTCGTTCGACACCAGCACCAGCGGCCCGGCCGCCGCGCGGCAGGCCTCCACCAGCGCCGTGACCTCCGCCGCGAGGTCGGCACCGTCGTCCAGCATCGCATTGGTGAGCCACAGGGTCAGGCAATCGACCAGCACCGGCCGGCCGACTGGTGCCCCGCGGATCGCCGCGGCGAGATCCCGCGGCGCGTCGACCGTGTCCCAGGGCGGCGCCCGGCGGGCGCGGTGATGCGCGATGCGCTCCCGCATCTCCTCATCCCAGGCTCGCGCCGTCGCCACGTAGCGCCAGGGCCCCGGCAGCGCCTCGACCAGCCCCTCGGCATACGCGCTCTTGCCCGAACGAGCCCCGCCCAGCACCAGGGTCAGGCGGGGGGCGGCGCGGTCCGGATCCGGCACGGCGGTCTCCTCGGCATGAATCACGAGGCCGGAGGTGTCGCGGCGGCGGGCGCCGATTGCAACCCCGTCGGCGAGTCGCTAGGGTCGCTCCCGACGGTGCCTCGGCGACGAGGTGAAAAGGGAACGCGGGATCCGGGATCGCCCCGGCGAGCCGCGGCTGCCCCCGCAACTGTGAGCGGTCGAATGCGGCCCGCCATCGGCCACTGGAGCGATCCGGGAAGGCGGTGGGCCGGCCTCGAGGCCGCGAGCCAGGAGACCTGCCGTCACCCCTTCTCTCTCGACGCCGCCGGTGGGGCGGCAGGAGTTCGTCATGGTCGCGATCACCCGGTCCCTCTCCCCCGCCCTCGCCGGCGAGCGCCTGAACGCCATCCTCCTGGCTGCCGCTCTCGGCATCGGGCTGCTGTTCGTCTCCGGCTTCGCGCCCGTGGTCGCCCTGCACAACGCCGCGCACGACTGGCGCCACGCCCACAACTTCCCCTGCCACTGAGCGTGGTCTGAAACCGATCGGGGCTGCCGCCGGCATCCTTGCGGATGCGGGCGCGCGGCCCCGTGCTCGTGCAGGTAACCCTCCGATGACGAAGCGTCTCCTGGCGGCGGCCCTGGTCGCTGGCTTCCTGGCCGCATGCGTGGCCTCGCTGCTGCAATTCGCCCTCACCTCGCCGCTGATCCTGGCGGCGGAGAAGTACGAGACCGCGGCGCTCGAGGCGCCCTCCCGCGCCTTCGCCAATCCGCTGATCGTGCTGGCCCATGCCGGTCACGGCCATGGCGGCGAGGCCGAGTGGCAGCCCGCCCCCGGCCTGCCCCGCCTCGCCTTCACGGCTCTCGCCACCCTGGTGAGCGGCGTCGGCTACGCCCTGCTCCTCGGCGCCGTGCTGGTCGCGACCGGGCGCGAGGTGACGTCTTCCGAGGCCCTCCGGTTCGGCATCGGCGGCTTCCTGGCCGCGAGCCTCGCGCCGGCAATCGGGCTGCCGCCGGAACTGCCCGGCATGGCGGCCGCAGCGCTCGAATCGCGCCAGCTCTGGTGGCTGGCGACGGCGCTCGCCACCGCCATCGGCCTCTACCTGGTGGCGATCCGCCGCGGCGCGGTGGCGGTCGCCCTCGGCCTCGCGCTCATCGTGGCGCCGCATGCCTGGGGCGCTCCGCACGGCCCCGAGGAGATCAGCGCCATGCCGCCGGTCTACGCGGCGCAGTTCTCCGCCCGCTCCCTCGCGGTCGCCTTCGCGTTCTGGGCGGTGCTCGGCCTCGCCTTCGGCTGGGCCTGGGAGGCGGTGGCCGGTCGTGAGGGGGCAGCCGCCCGGCCGGGAGCGGCCGTATGAGCGAACCCGTCACCCTCTACGTCTGCACCACCTGCCGCGACGCCGCCGACCCGGCGGATGGTCCCCGCGCGGGCGCCCGCCTGCACGACGCCCTGGCGGCGGCCCTCGCCGCCCGGCCCGGAGCGCCCGTGCGGATCGCGCCGGTGGAGTGTCTGTCGGTCTGCAAGCGCGCCTGCACGGTGGCGGTCGCGAGCCCCGGGCGCTGGACCTACGTCTACGGCGACCTCGACCCGGCGACCTCCGCCGAGATCATCCTCGAGGGCATCGGCCGCTATGCCGGAACCCCCGACGGCCTCGTGCCCTGGCGCGAGCGCCCGCAGGAGTTCCGCAAGGGCGTCGTCGCCCGCATCCCTCCCGCCCCGGGACTCTCATGACCATCCTGAACAAGATCCCCTGCACGATCGTCACGGGCTTCCTCGGCGCGGGCAAGACGACCCTGGTGCGCCACGCCGTCGAGCACAACGACGGCCGGCGCCTGGCGATCATCGTCAACGAGTTCGGCGATGTCGGCTTCGACGGCAGCCTGCTCGCCGAGTGCGGCATCCCGGGCTGCGACGCCGATGCGGTGGTCGAGCTGCCGAACGGCTGCATCTGCTGCACCGTGGCCGACGACTTCGTGCCGGCGCTGAACAAGCTCCTCGACCGGCCGGAGCCGCCGGAGCACATCCTGATCGAGACCTCCGGCCTCGCCCTGCCCAAGCCCCTGGTCCAGGCCTTCAACTGGCCGGCGATCCGCTCTCGGGTCACCGTCGACGGTGTGGTGGCGGTGGTGGACGGCCCGGCCGTGGCCGCGGGCGCCTTCGCGGATGATCCGGAGGCGCTGGCCGCCCAACGCGCGGCCGATGCCAGCGTGGAGCACGAGAACCCGCTCGAGGAGGTGTTCGAGGACCAGCTCCTCTGCGCCGACCTCGTGGTGATGAACAAGTCCGACCTCCTCGACGAGGCGGAGCGGGCCCGGGTCCGCGCCGAGGTCGAGGCGCACCTGCCCCGCGCCGTCAAGCTCGTCGAGACCTCCCACGGCGCCCTCGACCCGCGGGTGCTCCTCGGGCTCAATGCCGCGGCGGAAGACGACCTCGCCGCCCGTCCCTCGCACCACGAGACGGAGGAGGACCACGACCACGACGACTTCGAGAGCGTGGCGCTCCCGGTGAAGGCCGCCGGCTCCGCTGAGGACCTGGCGGCCCGGGTCGCGACGGCCGCCGAGGTGGCGGGGGTCCTTCGTATCAAGGGCTTCTGCGCCGTCGCCGACAAGCCGATGCGCCTCGTCGTCCAGGGCGTCGGCCGCCGTGTCGCCCACCACTACGACCGGCCCTGGTGCCCGGGGGAGCACCGCGACGGGACGCTGGTGGTGATCGGGCTCTCCGGGTTCGACAAGGAGGCGGTGGCGGCGGCGCTGCGGGGCTGACGGATCAAGCGCGGTTCTGTGCGCATGTCCACCTCTCCCCGCGGGTGGGGAGAGGCCCGAGTCCCGAAGGGGCTCGAGGAGCCCACAAGGCGAGTGTGAGGGGTGGTGTTGGACGAGTCTCACTCGTCGAGACCCCCTCACTCTCGCTCCGGCTTCGCCTCCGCTCGCCGTGTCTCCTGAACGGAGGTGGGATCTTCGATCCCCAGGTCCTCTCCCCGCCCGCGGGGAGAGGAGAGACGCGCGCTTTACTTTCAAGCCTGAACGTCTGAGGCCATAGTCTCGACGTACCACCGGCACCGAACCACTGAAAACCCCAAGCCCGGGAGGGCATCGCATGTCGGAGCCCGCGCCGCGGCGCTGGAGCGTGCAGGACTTCTTCGCCTGGCAGGAGCACCAGGACGAGCGCTACGAGCTGGTCGGCGGCGCGCCGGTCCGGATGAGGGCCGTCGCGCGCAACGTCCGCGACGACATCGTGGTCAACCTCGTGGCGGAGTTCCGCACCCGGCTGCGCGGAAAGCCGTGCCGGCCCTTCACCGGTGACGACAGCGTCGAGACCCTGCCGGGCCAGATCCGCCGGCCCGACCTCGACGTCGATGGCGGCGCCCGCGACCCGAACGGACTGACGGCGGCGGAGCCGCGCCTGTTCGCCGAGGTGCTGTCGCCCTCGACCCGCGACTTCGACGCGTTCGATAAGCTCGAAGAGTACAAGGCGGTCGCGAGCCTCGCGGTGATCCTGCTGGTCGAGCCGAACGCCCCCGAGATCGCACTGTGGCGGCGGGACGCGGACGGTGCTTGGCAGCGCCGCCTCGTCTCCGGGCTCGACCGGTCGATCAATCTGCCGGAACTGGACATGAGCCTGGCGCTGGCGGACGTCTATGACGGCGTCGCCTTCCCGCCGCGGCCTCGCCTGGTTTCGGGGACCTGAGGGCCGATGCACCTCCTGCGCGTCGATACGGTCTCCCTCGACGAGGGCGAGGCGGCGGTCGATCTGGGCCAGGCGCCCGGCGACGTCGTCGCCCTGTCGTTCACCGATTCCGATCTCGCCGGCCTCAGCCAGGCCTATGCGAGCCTGCCGGGCGAGTGGCCGAGCCTGAGGCTCGCCAAGCTGGCGCAGCTGCGCCACCCGCTCTCGGTCGACCTCTACGCCGACGCGGTGATCGCCCGCGCCCGCTTCGTGCTGGTGCGCTGCCTCGGCGGGCTCGACTACTGGCGCTACGGCATCGAGCGGCTGGCCGAGACCTGCCGGACGAACGGCATCCCGCTCGCGGTGCTGCCGGGGGACGATCGGCCGGATCCGCGCCTCGACGCGGTCTCGACGGTGGCGCCGGAGCTGCGGGAGACCCTCGACGCCTACTTCCGGGCCGGCGGCGCCGACAATCTGCGTAGGCTCCTGACACGGATCGCCGCCGAGCTCGGCCGGCCCGTCGTCGCGGAGCCACCGCGGGCGCTGCCTCGGGGCTTTGCCTGGTGCCCGGGCTGCGGCGTCCTCGACCGGCCAGGCCCGACCCCGCGCGCCGTCCTGCCCCGCGCCCTCGTCCTCGTCTACCGCTCGGCGATCCTTGGCGGCGACACCGCGCCGGCGACGGCCCTCGCCGCCGCCCTGTGGGAGCGCGGCCTCGCGCCCACGATCGTCGCGGTAGCGAGCCTGAAGGACCCGGAGGCGGTGGCGGTTTTGCGCGAGGCGATCGCGGCCGAGCGGCCCGCCGTGATCGTCGCCGCCACCGCCTTCTCGGCCCGGGACGACAACGCCTTCGTCCTCGATCGCGCCGACTGCCCGGTGATCCAGGCCTTCACGGTCGGGGCGGGACGGGAGGCCTGGGCGGCCTCGGCCCGGGGCCTCGGCGCGGCCGACCTCGCCATGCAGGTGGCGCTGCCGGAATTCGACGGCCGCCTCGCCGGGTTCCCCCTCTCCCATAAGGAGGAGGCGCCGGAAATCGAGGGCTTTCGCGAGCGCCGGGCGGTGCCGGATTTCGCCGGGATCAGTGCCACCGCCGACCGGGCCGCCGCCTGGGCCCGCCTCGCCGCGACGCCGCGGTCGGCGCGGCGCCTCGCCCTCGTCCTGTCCGACTATCCGGCCCGGGGCGGCCGGGCCGGCTTTGCGGTCGGGCTCGACACCCCGGTGAGCGCCCGGGCCATCCTCGATCTCCTCGGCCGGGAGGGCTACGCGGTCGCGGACGTCCCCGAGCCGGAGGCCCTGATGCGCCGGCTCACCGAGGGGGACGCGGCCCTCGCGGTGCCGCGCGCCGCCTACGCGGCCTGGTGCGCCCGGCTGCCGGCGGAGGCCCGGGCGGCCCTCGTCGCGGAATGGGGCGAGCCCGCCGCCGACCCGGCCTGCCGGGACGGCGTCTTCCGGTTCCGGGCCGTGCGGGCGGGCCGCGTGCTGGTCGCGCTCCAGCCCGACCGGGGCCACAAGGGCGACCGCAAGGCCGGCTACCACGACCCCGATGCGGTGCCGTGCCACGCCTACCTCGCCTTCCACCTCGCGCTCCGGCAGGACAGCGACGCGCTGATCCATCTCGGCACCCACGGCACCACCGAGTGGCTGCCCGGCAAGGCGGTGGCGCTGTCTCCCGCCTGCTGGCCGGCGCTGGCCGTCGGTGCGCTGCCGGTGATCTACCCCTTCATCGTCGACGATCCCGGCGAGGCGGCACCGGCCAAGCGCCGGATCGGCGCCGTCACGATCGGGCACCTGCCGCCCGAGACCGCCGCGGCGGGCCTCGACCCGGAGGCCGCCACCTTGCGCGAGCTGGTCGAGGAGTACTCCGCCGCGACCGTGCTCGACCCGCGCAGGGCCGGCCTGATCGCCCGGGGCATCCTCGAGCGGGCCGGGGATGCGGGGCTCCTCGCCGCTGCCGGGATCGGCCGCGACACGCCGATGCCGGACGCGCTCGCGGCCCTCGACGCCCATCTGTGCGACCTCGCCGAGGTGACGATGCGCGACGGCCTGCACGTCTTCGGCGAGGCTCCCGAGCCCCACGCTGCCTGCGGTCCCGCCGAGCGGGCAGGCCTGCTGCGCGCCCTCGACGGGCGCTTCGTGCCGCCCGGCCCCGCCGGCTCGCCCGCCCGCGGCCGGGCCGACGTGCTGCCCACGGGGCGCAACCTCGCGACCCTCGACCCCCGCGCCCTGCCGACCCGGGCCGCCGCCATGCTCGGCGAGAAAGCCGCGGCGGAAGTGGTGCGCCGCTACCTTCAGGACGAGGGCGAGTATCCGGCCCGCCTCGTCATGGACCTGTGGGCCTCGCCGACCCTGCGCACCGGCGGCGAGGACGTGGCCCAGGCCCTGGCGCTGATGGGCGTGCGCCCGACCTGGGACCACGCCTCGACCCGGGTGACCGGCTTCGAGGTGCTGCCGCTCGCCCTCCTCGACCGGCCGCGGATCGACGTGACGGTGCGGGTCTCCGGCGCGTTCCGTGACACGTTTCCGGACACCCTGGCGCTCCTCGACCGGGCCGCCCGGGCGGTCGCCGCCCGCGAGGAGGACGATTCCGACAACCCGCTCGCCGCCGCGCGGCGCCGCGGCGAGGCCCCGGCCCGGGTCTTCGGCGCGAGCCCCGGCCGCTACGGCGCCGGCACCGCGTCGCTCGCCCTCGACGGCGACTGGGCCGGGCGCGACGACCTCGCCCGGGCCTACCTCGACGCCACCGCTGCGGCGACAGGCGCCGAGGACGCGGATTTCGCCGCCCGGGTCGCGGCGGCGGACGCCTACCTGCACGCCTTCGACGTTGCCGAGCGCGACCTCCTCGACGGCGACGCGGGCGCGGACGCGATGGGGGGATTTGCCGCCGCGGCCGCCTCCCTCGGGGGAGCGCCGGTGCTCTACAGCCTCGACACCAGCCGCCCCGAGGCGCCCCGGGCCCGCACCGCCCGCGAGGACGTCGCCCGGCTGGTGCGCGGGCGCCTCGCCCATCCGCGCTGGATCGCCGCGCAGCTGCGCCACGGCTGGCGCGGCGCGCAGGAGCTGGCCCAGGGGCTCGACGCGGTGTTCGTGCTCGCCGCCGCCAGCGATGCGGTCACCGACGCCGACATCGACCGGCTCTACGACGCCTATCTGGGCGATCTCGCGGTGTGCGAGGCGATCGAGGCGGCCAATCCCGGTGTCGCCCGGGCGCTCCGCGACCGGTTCGCGGACCTGCGCCGCCGCGGCCTGTGGCGCAGCCGGCGCAACTCCCTGGCGGCCCTCGAGTCCAGCGAGGCCGCCGAATGATCCCCGATCGAGCGATGTCCGATCAGGTGAACCCCGCCCCGCGCCGCGGCTGGTGCCCGGGCTTGGCGCGGCCGATGCCGACCGGCGACGGCCTGCTGGTGCGCCTCCACCCGGTGGCCGGCCGGCTCACTGCGGCGCAGGCCCGCGCCGCGGCGCGGGCGGCCCGGGAGGGCGGCAACAGCCTCCTCGACGTGACCGCTCGCGGCAACCTGCAGATCCGCGGGGTAACGGCGGAGAGCCACGGGCGCGTGGTCGGCATCCTGGCCGAGGCCGGCCTCGGCGACG
>NZ_LABY01000449.1 GCF_001043975.1 Methylobacterium variabile | reverse complement strand
CAAGCAGCGCTTCTTCAACCATCTGCTCACGGCGATGAAGTGCCCGAGCCTGATCGCGGCGATCGCGGCGGGGATCGAGGCCGGCCACGCCGCCGTCGTCCAGATCGTCTCGACCGGCGAGGCGCTGATGGAGCGGCGGCTGGCCGAGATCCCCTCGGAGGAATGGGGCGACCTTCAGGTCGACGTCACGCCGCGCGAGTACGTGATCGACTACCTCGCCCACGCCTTCCCGACCCAGCTCTACGAGCCCTTCTCCGACGCGGAGGGCGTGATCCAGTCCCGGCCCGTGGTCGACGACGCAGGCCAGCCCGTGCAGTGCCGCGAGGCGGTCGAGGCCCGCGACGCCCTGATCGAGCACCTGTGCGGCTTGAGCCCCGTGCAGTCGGCGCTCGACCAGATCCTGCACTATTTCGGCACCGGCGTCGTCGCCGAGGTGACCGGCCGCTCGCGCCGGATCGTGCGCCGGGCGGGCAAGGACGGCGTCGATCGGCTCGTGCTCCAGAACCGGCCGGCGACCGCGAACCTCTCGGAGACCCAAGCCTTCCAGGACGACGAGAAGCGGGTCCTGGTGTTCTCGGATGCCGGCGGCACCGGGCGCAGCTACCATGCCGACCGGGGCGCGAAGAACCGGCGCCTGCGCGTCCACTACCTGCTCGAGGCCGGCTGGAAGGCGGACGCCGCGGTGCAGGGTCTGGGCCGCACCAACCGCACCAACCAGGCGCAGCCGCC
>NZ_LABY01000448.1 GCF_001043975.1 Methylobacterium variabile | reverse complement strand
CGCGTCGCCAACGAGGCGCTCGCTCATGCGGGGATTGGCCCGCAGGACGTCGACGAGATCGTGCTCGGCCACTACAACGCCGGCTTCACGCCGCAGGACTTCACCGCCTCCCTGGTGCTCCAGGCCGATGACGGCTTCCGCTTCAAGCCGGCGACCCGGGTCGAGAATGCCTGCGCCACCGGCTCGGCGGCGGTGCATCAGGGCATCAAGACCATCGAGGCCAAGCGCGCCCGGGTGGTGCTGGTGGTCGGCGTCGAGCAGATGACCCGCACGCCCGGCCCTGAGATCGGCCGCACCCTGCTCAAGGCGTCCTACCTGCCGGAGGACGGCGACAACCCGGCGGGCTTCGCCGGCGTGTTCGGCAACATCGCCGGCGCCTACTTCCAGCGCCACGGCGACCAGTCCGACGCCCTGGCGATGATCGCCGCCAAGAACCACCACAACGGCGTCCAGAACCCCTACGCGCAGATGCGCAAGGATCTCGGCTTCGAGTTCTGCCGCACCGAGTCGGACAAGAACCCGTTCGTGGCCGGACCGCTCAAGCGCACCGACTGCTCGCTGGTCTCGGTGTCGGCGAGCACCACCGCGGCGGCGCCGTCCGAGACCAGCGAGCAGTCGGTGCGCTTGAGCGGTCCGGCCACGAACGGGTTCTTGTCCGACTCGGTGCGGCAGAACTCGAAGCCGAGATCCTTGCGCATCTGCGCGTAGGGGTTCTGGACGCCGTTGTGGTGGTTCTTGGCGGCGATCATCGCCAGGGCGTCGGACTGGTCGCCGTGGCGCTGGAAGTA
>NZ_LABY01000447.1 GCF_001043975.1 Methylobacterium variabile | reverse complement strand
CCGCCTCGCCGAGGCCGCCAACGAACTCCAGGCGATGCGGAGCACGGTGGTGGCCGGGCTCGATCGCTACGAGGCCGCCAAGGGCGATCCCGACGCGCTGAGCGCGATCGGCTTCTCGATCATGCTCAACAACGTCAAGACCACCGTCTCAGGCCAGGCCGTCGACATCGTGCAGCGGGCGCTGAGCGTGGTCGGCATCGCGGGCTACAAGAACGGCACCCCGTTCAGCCTCGGCCGCCAGCTGCGCGACGTCCTCTCGGCGCCGCTGATGATCAGCAACGACCGCATCCTCTCCAACACCGCCAACCTCCTGCTGGTGCAGAAGGGCAGCGGCAAGCTCCTGAGCGCGTGATGGACCAGAGCCTCTCCTCCGACCTCCTGCCCGCCGCCGAAGACGCCTTCGTGGAAGCCCCCGCGCCGCGGTCGTTCCTCGACCGCCTGTTCGACCGCGGCCTCCTGATCCGCACCGGGGTCGACGGGCTCTACGGCCGCTCCGGCGCCTTCGAGAGCGTGGTCGAGGCCCTCGACCACGCTCTCGAAGGCGCCGGAGCGGCCGTAGCGCCAGTCGACCCCGGTGCGGCTCAGGAGGCCGCGGTCGTTACTCGACCGCCTGTTCGACCGCGGCGCGGGGGCTTCCACGAAGGCGTCTTCGGCGGCGGGCAGGAGGTCGGAGGAGAGGCTCTGGTCCATCACGCGCTCAGGAGATTGCCGCTGACCTTCTGAGCCAGCAGGGGGATAGCGG
>NZ_LABY01000446.1 GCF_001043975.1 Methylobacterium variabile | reverse complement strand
CCCTCAACGAGGAGCGCCGAGTGGACCTTCCGCTCGGCGCTCCTCGTTGAGGGATCTCAGTAGGTCCTGATCTCAGACTGCAAGCGCGGATCGACGTGGCGAAGCCACGCGTAGTCCGGGAAGTGCAGGCCATGCGCCTTCTGGGCGATGTCGGCTAGCGCCGAGGTTGCCGAGGCGAGATGCTCTCTGGTCTTGAGCACCTGGTGAACCTGCCGAAGCTCTGCGATCCCCCGGCCCTTCTGATCGGTGATCGCCTGGAGCAGGTAGCCGTACAGGGTTTGCACGAGCGTGTCGGGCAGCCGCGCCTGCGCATCGGCAACCTGACGGTCTGCGGCCCCCCTGGCAGCCTTCAGGACGGCCGCCCGGGCCTTTCGATCGGCGAGAGGGGCTATGGCGTCGATCGTCAGGAACAGAGCAGCAGCGAGGTGCCAGGGAATGTCCTCCAGCATCCTCTCGACAGCCGGGACATCGAGCAGGTCGCGGATCTCCGTGAACCGGTTCGGGCACGGGGGCTGTACGGGAACCTCATCCTCGGCCGAGGCAGGCAACCGCACCAGTCGACCAGCCGGCACGAACTGGCTGGTGATCGCGTTCTGCCCGAACCCCCGGGGCGGCAGGGTGATGAGTGCGTCGATGTGGCTCCGGCTCCGCTTGCGCCATGCGAGAAAGCCGATGAGCGCCGTGAGCAGGGCGGCCACCAGGCCGAAAGGAGCGCTCGACTGGTAGATCGATACGAACGCGAACGGCTGGCCTACCGGCATGCCGATGAAGTACCGACCCCAGCCCGTGTACCGCCATAGGGTGAGCGTCTCAGCCAAACGCAATGCCGCGTAGACCTGCCCGAGGACCGGTGAGAAGGTCCACCACACGAGGCTGAGCACGCAGAGCGTCGCGAATGCGACGACGGCGAGGACGATGATCCTGACAGCAGAGATGGACTCTTCCGTCCTCTGATGCAGGGCCGTCATAGCGAGTGTCCGAGATGGGGCTCGGTCTGGCTGAGCGTCTGCTGGTGGGCGAGCTTCTGCTGACGATCGTCGACCATCAGGGCCTGCACCACGGGCTTGAGGACGGCGCGCACCGCTTCGAGATCCTGGCCCTGGGGCAGGAGGCTCCTGGCCTCATCGGGACTGCCCTGGATCAGCATCGCCGAGCCCTCGCGCCCAAAGCGCTCGATCAGGCTTTTGTCGATCTGGCGAACCTCCGCGATGAGCACGGGATCGGCGACGATCTCGCGCGCCGTTCGGGTCTGCAACGCGTCGGCGAGCGCCGGACTCGGGCCTGGGATCTCGATCCGGTTGCGCGCGGCGTGCTCCGGTCGCTGGCCGGCGAGCAGCATGTAGCTCGCCGGGATCAGGACGCTCCCGACCACCTGGCTGCGCGCGACCTCCTCGCGCGGCTGGGAGCGGTCCAGGCTCTCGTCGTTGCGCAAGACCCGCACGTCGACGCGCGAGTTGTTCTCCGGCATCACGCGGAAGCTGCTGAGCGGCACCGCCGCGAGCACCCGATCCTGACGGACCAGAGCATGGTCGTAGTTCGTCGCGACCACCTGACCCCGGATCTGGGTGCCGGGCTCGGCAAGGACGATGCGCGGCGCTCCCATTAGGCGCGTCGCTTCGAACGCCTCGGCCGACAGTCGGCCGAGCACCGGATGGGCGCGCTGCTCCTCCGAGTAGCGGGCATTCCGCACCATCTCGGCCAGGGGCTGGACCTGGCCGCGGGTGGCGAGCACGAGCTTGTCGCGGGTCTCGCTCGGCACCCGGTTGATCAGCGCCTGGTC
>NZ_LABY01000445.1 GCF_001043975.1 Methylobacterium variabile | reverse complement strand
CGGCCTCGCCTTCGAGCCCACCGGCGGTGCCCTCTGGACCGCGGTCAACGAGCGCGACGAGATCGGCAGCGACCTCGTGCCCGATTACGTCACCTCGGTGAAGGAGGGCGGCTTTTATGGCTGGCCCTACAGCTATTGGGGCAAGCGCGTGGACGAGCGGGTCCAGCCGCAGAAGCCCGACCTCGTCGCCAAGGCCATCGCGCCGGACTACGCGGTCGGCACCCATACCGCGTCGCTCGGCATCGCCTTCTCCCACGGCTCGACCCTGCCGGCGGCGTGGACAGGCGGCCTCTTCGTGGCTCAGCACGGCTCATGGAACCGCCGCCCGAAGAGCGGCTACAAGGTGATCTACGTCCCCTTCAAGGACGGCAAACCCGCCGGCCAGCCGGTGGACGCCTTGACCGGCTTCCTCGATGCCGACGAGAGGGCGCAGGGGCGGCCCGTCGGCGTGATCCTGGACAAGACCGGGGCGCTGCTGGTGTCGGACGATGTGGGGAAGGTGATCTGGCGGGTGA
>NZ_LABY01000444.1 GCF_001043975.1 Methylobacterium variabile | reverse complement strand
CGCCGGGGGAGAGGCTGGCGAGGCCGCGGGACCAAGTGAGGACGGGGGTGGAAGCCCTTCGAAGTCGGGGAGATGCATAGGATCGACTACAGCATTTTGTACAGCATGAAGGTACAGCGGAGCCGTTCTCCCTAGGAGAAAACGGCTCCGTCCGTCCCATCCATCATCGGGGCGACGGAGAAGCGCCAGGGCGACGGGGAGGCAGTGTCGGTCATGGTCGTGAGGTGGTGATCCGGCCGGCATTGTCCACGCCGGACGTGGTCAAGCCGGACGTGGTCAGGGACAAGTCGGTGCGTCAGTGACCGTGCTTGCAGTTCGGGCCATGGACGTGCCCGTGGTCATGCGCGTGGTGGTCGTGGGCATGGCCGTGGTCGTGACCGTGATGGGCGTGGTCATGGTGCCCGTGCCCATGATCGTGGTGATGATCATGCCCGTGGTGGTGGTCGTGCCCGCAGGTGCTGTGGTCGTGGGCCGCGGCCTCCTTCTCCGGGCGGAACGGCCGCTGGAGCGCCGTCGCGGTGCAGCCCTGGCCGCGGATCAACTCGGCCACCACCGGATCGTCGAGGACGTAGAGCGCCTCCGCGTTCATCTCGGTCTGGACGTGGTTGCTGCCGAGCTGCCAGGCGAGGCGGGTCAGGCGGACCGGGTTCTCGGCCTTGACCTCAAGGAGCGCCTGCGGGGCCGCGAGGATGCGCACCAGGCGTCCGTCCTCCAGGCGCACCGCGTCGCCGTCCTCCAGGGTCGTGGCCCGGTCGAGGTCGAGCCGGAAGGCGAGGCCGCCCTCCGCGGTCAGCTCGGCGCTGCGGCGGGAGCGGGCGGCGTGGTCGAGGGCGACCTGGTCGGCGACGGCGTCGGGCCGCACGGCGGCCTTGCGGACGATGGTGGTGGCGCGCTGCATCGGTTGAGGGTCCTCGCGGGTCTTCGTGGCGTACCGGTCAGGCCTTGAGCCTGTAGAGCATTTGCCGGGCGCAGGGCAGGCCCCGGCCTGTGGCCCGGATGCCGCGCCGGCGAGAATCGCTTCCGGCCCGGTTCCGGCCGCGGGAACCATCGGACGGCCAAGCTCATTTGGCGTTAAGCTGCGGTACGGCTAAGCTGACGGGCAGCGGCGCGGGTGAGAGCCCGAGGCCGGACCGCGAGACGCACGAGGGGAGACCATCATGAAGAAGCTCATCGCCGCCACGCTCGCCGGCGCCATGGCGCTGTCGCTCGGCGCCTGCAACACCCCCGGCGACCGCGCCGCCGGCGGCGCCGCCCTCGGCGGCCTGACGGGCGCGGCGATCGGCGCGGCCGCCACGGGCCGGGCCGGCGGCGCCCTGGC
>NZ_LABY01000443.1 GCF_001043975.1 Methylobacterium variabile | reverse complement strand
AAGGTCGGCAGGCCGACATGGGGGTTCTGCGCCACCACGTTGGCGAGCTTGAGGGCTTGGGCCCGCACCACCTGCAGGTCGGGGCCGCTGATCCGGTACTGGATCGGCCGGCCGACCGGGGGACCGAGGTCGAGGGGATGCACGAACACGTCGGTGCCGACGAACTCGCGCCGGGCAAGCTCGTTCAGCCGCGCCATGGTGCGGTCGCGGGCCTCGAGCGACACGGTCTCGATCACGATCTGGCCGAAGAACGCGTTCTGCAATTGCTGGTCGAGGGGCAGGTAGAAGCGGATCGCACCCTGGCCGACATAGGAGCTCCAGCGCTTGATCTCGGGGTCGCCTTTCAGCGCCGCCTCAAACCGGTCCATCTGCGCCTTGGTCTCACTGATGCTGGCATTCTGCGGCAGGGTCATGTCGACCAGCACCTCGGGCCGGTCGGAGGAGGGAAAGAACTGCTGCTGCACGTGGCCCATGCCGACGATCGCCGCACCCAGCATCGCGACGCACACGGCCACCGTGATCCAGCGGAAGCGCATCGCCGGAAGCAGAAGGGCCCGGAAGGTGTTGAGCGA
>NZ_LABY01000442.1 GCF_001043975.1 Methylobacterium variabile | reverse complement strand
TCGACGCCACCGGGCCGGTCCACGCCGATTTGCCGGAGATCGACGCGGTCTTCCTGCCCGAGCTCGACGACAAGGCGAACCCGCTGAAGAGCAAGGGCCTGGGCGAACTCGGCATCTGCGGCGCCGGCGCGGCGGTGGCGAACGCGGTCTACAACGCGACCGGGATCCGGATCCGGGATTATCCGCTGACCCTGGACAAGATCCTGGAGGGGTTCACCGCCAAGGAGACCGGGCAGCGGCGAGCGTAGCGCCCGTCATCATGGCAATGGAGCCACTGAGAAACAGGCACTCTCTTCCCCTCTGCGTGGCGAGAGTGCCTGTGTCTGGAAGCGCGGCAGTGCGGCCGCTCACGGCAATCTCGAAGCTGTAAATTCTACAGATTTTCTAAGCGATATAGAGCGCGCCGAGCGATACGCATGCATCCCATGAATATCCAAGGATCGCATGCGTACGGCTCCCATCGCGCTCGCGCTTCTCGTCACCGCAGGTGCCGCTGATGCAGCGCCAATCCCATCGGAATTCCAGGGCACCTACGCTGCAACACGCGAGCTGTGCCGCACCTACCGACAAAATGGGGCGAGCGCCCTCCGAAAATCAGAAAACAGATACCTTATTGTAACGCCGAACGGCTTCACGACCTACTGGGAAGCCGCTTTCGTTCTGTTGTCGCAAGGGCGCAACTCATTCGAGCTCGCGACCCGGGGAAGCCCAGCGACCCGCTCAGCTTACTTGATGAACTTCGCTCCAAACAGATCACTCAGAATTACTCTCGTGGGCGCCGATGGCTCTGAAACATTTGTGCCCTGCAAAG
>NZ_LABY01000441.1 GCF_001043975.1 Methylobacterium variabile | reverse complement strand
CGATCTCGGCCACGTCCGAGAGGCGGAAGAAGCGGTCGTTGACCCGCAGGTTGATCGCCTTGAGGCTGTTCTCGTCGGTGAACTGGCCCCCGACCCGCACCGAGACCCGCTCCGGCCCGGCCTGGATCACGCCCGAGGGCGCCACCGCGTTCTGCGCCTGCAGGGTCCGGATCAGCGACTGCGCGTCGACGCCGAGCCCGGCGAGCTTGCGGGTCGAGAAGTCGAGGGAGATCACCTCGTCCTGGGCGCCGAGGATCTGGGTCTTGCCGATGCTCGGCACCTTGATGATCCGGGTGCGGACCGTCTCGACGTAGTCCCGCAGCTGGCGCATCGACAGCCCGTCGGCGGTGAAGGCGTAGACGTTGCCGTAGACGTCGCCGAACTCGTCGTTGAAGAACGGGCCCTGCATGCCCTGAGGGAAGGTGCCCTTGATGTCGCCCAGCCGCTTGCGGACCTGGTAGAACAGCCACGGGATCGTCTGCGGCGGGGTGGTGTCGCGCAGGTTCACGAACACCGTCGCCTGGCCGGGCGTGGTGTAGCTGCGGGTGTAGTCCACCGCGCTGATCTGCTGCAGCTCCTTCTCGATCCGGTCGGTGACCTGGTCGAGGGTGTCGCTGATCGTGGCG
>NZ_LABY01000440.1 GCF_001043975.1 Methylobacterium variabile | reverse complement strand
CGCGGGCCGAGGCCCGGGCGGGTCCGCGCCGCCGGGCGCCGCGCCGATGCGCCGAAGGCCTCGGCCCGCGCCGCCTCGATGGCGAGGCGTCGACGGCATGACGAGCCGCGCCAGCGGCCGAAGTCGAGACGCGGCTCATCCCGACGGCACCTGCGGAAGGAACCTGCTGGGATGCTGCTCGTTTGAGGTACGTTGCAGTCCTTCAGGGACAGGATACCAGGTCAGGGCCGCGTCGGTACGGCCGCTCCGGCAATCCCGCGACGTGGTGCGAAATGTCACCGCGGCGTCGCGTCCGCGTGTTTACCGTTTTTTGAAACGGACACGCTTCGGCCGCGCAACTCTTCGAGCGTTCGCGACTTATCCATGGCAAGAGAGAGCGGTCCAGAGCCACCTCGCCGGACATTGCCGCTCGGCACTCAACCGATGGGAACACCGATCATGCGTGCGCGTCCCTGCGCCCGACTGCCACTGCTCGCCCTCCTGGCCACCCTGGCCACGGGCGTCGCGCCGCTCAGCGGCAACGCCGCCCCCGCGGTCGACAAGGCGCCGAAGGCCGGATCGGGGACGACCCGCGACGTGGCGGCGACCGCGAGCGTCGCCGCGACCGGCGTCACCGCGACGGCCGCCGAGGCGGACGACGCCCAGTGCACCACCGCCCGCAAGCGCCTCTTCGTCGACGGCGAGGGCTGGATCGTGCGCCGGGTCACCACCTGCCGCTGACCGCATCGGCAGGACGGTTCTCGGGAGGCCCGCTTCGATGAGGCGGGCCTTTTTCGCTCGATGCGCTGGGAGATGACGTAGGCGATAGCCTGCATGCTCATGGCGGGAAACCGGCAAAGGGGGGGAGCGTTGCGCCGCGAATCCTGTCCGGATCCGGGCGCGAAGGCCCGACGCCGCGCGAGCAGGCGCGCGCAGCGGGCGGGCGGCGATCGGGAGAGAGGGCTCTTCCAGCAAAGCGCAGCCGTTCGCCAAAAACGGCTCGCGCCGCGGCGGGACGGGGGCGCACGCCCGCGCGCTCCCCGAGGGGAGGCGCGGCACGGCGGGGTCAGGAAGAGCGAGGAGGGTCAGGCAGAGGCGGGCCGCGGATGGGCGGCAGGCGGCCGCATGGGGGACCGGCAAGTGGAGCACGGCGAGAAGGGGGTTGGAGTCCGAGTGCGAGCCGCGCAGAGGAGGCTGCACCGCGCCGTCATGAGCGGAACTGATGTTGGCCCGTTTTCGTGGAGTGGTGATCAGCTTGCGGGCGATGGGTCCGCCAGCGTCTCCTCGTAGCGGATCGGCGAGCG
>NZ_LABY01000044.1 GCF_001043975.1 Methylobacterium variabile | reverse complement strand
GGGGGGGGCGGGCCGGCGGGGCGGGGGCGACAGGCGCCGGCTCCGCGGCAGGCTCGGGCGGCGGCGCGAGCGGGCGGGCGAACCCGGCCTCGGCCCCGCCGGCGACGAGCTGCGCGAGATCCTCGGGGTTCGTTCGCGGGCGCGGAGCGCGGCCGAGCGGGATGGATTTCGCGGGCGTGGACATCAGGCGGCGGCCTCGGACGGGGTGATGACGGCGAGGATTTCATCGAGCGCGCGGGCGATCTCGGCCGCGGCCTTCGGGTCACCGTCGGGCTCGAGCGGCGTCAGGCCGTTGAAGTGCATCGACTGGTAGGCGTTCGGGCGCCGGATCGTCTCTGTCGTGAGCACCGGAATGCCGGCGTCAACCACCTCTTGGCGCGCGTGCTTGGCAACCCGGCTCGCGATCGTCGCCATGCCAGTGAAGATGACGCGTGCCGGGATGGGCCGGCGCAGCATCTTCTCGGCCCGCTTCACCTCAGCATGGGTGCGGAACACCTCCTGCAGGTCCATGCCCGAGATGCCCGAGGGGATCACGACGATGTCGCTCTCGGCGATCGCGAAGGTCACGGCCTTAGAGGCGGCACCTTCAAGGTCGATCACGACGAGGGCGTAACGCTCGACGGCCTCGGCTATCCGGTCTTGCATGGTCGCTTCCGTGACGCCGGCGATCACGTCGACGCCCCCTCCCCTGCCCTCGCGGTTGGCCGCCTCGCGCCAGGCGCGCACGTGGCCGTTCGGGTCGGCGTCGAGGATGACGACGCCCGCGCCGCGCTGGGCAGCGGCCGAGGCGAGGCAGATCGCGAGCGTCGTCTTGCCGACGCCTCCCTTGGTCGAGCACAGGCTGACGACAGGCATGAGGGCTCCTTCATGGATGGGCGGGCGCCGGCCTGGGCGGATGCCGGCTTGGGCAGGTGAGCGGACAGGCGCACGCCCAAGCGCCCGGATAGGCGTAAGGGCGAAGTCACAACAAAGCATGAAGGCGCGCAGGCGCAAAGGCGGGACGGCGTTAAGGCGCACGCCTTGGAGCCTTTCTGTCGGCGCGCCATCATAGGCGTAAAGGCGATCGATCAAGAAGGCGCAAGGGCTAGAAGGCTCATATACGCAAATGCGGAAAAGCGCGCGCCTAAATGTACATTTGATCAAGATGCAGGGTTCTCGGACCGGATCCGCTTCCCCGAACGCCCCTACCCGTGTCCCTCGGGTACACCCTGCGAGACGGCCGCGGTGAGATGCCTGGCCCTATCTCATAGGGTTGCGGGCAGGGCCATGAGACAACGGCGGCCGGTATGGCCTTCCTCGACATGCTTGAGGTATTCGCCGAGTTCGAGACCAACCTGCGGCAGGAGCGCCAGATGGAGGGGATCGCAAGGCCAAGGCCGCTGGCGTCTACAAGGGTGGTAAGACACGGATCGCGGCCGGCGAGGTGGGTCGCCTGGCAGGGGAGGGGACCAAGAGTGCATCAGACCCCTTTTGCACGCCGGTACCCACTCTGGGTCTCGTGAGTTTGCATAGACGCCCGAGACCGACGCCCTGATGAGCCTATCGTGCGCTGAGCCTCGGCCCTATCGAGAACTGCTGAGGCAGCAGCCTCATCGGCTTCTGCCTGGGTCTTTAGGAGATCAGCCCGAAGTTGGGCAAGTTCCAAATCACTGCGTTCGTCGCCGTACATTGCGTTTATCAGCTCAGGGCTTCTCTGCGGCCCCTCTCTTGAGATAGCGTCCTCAAGTTCTCGTCGAAACTTTGCTGTGATCCTCTTGGGATCGATGTACTTGCGAATAATTTCCTTCGCTCTCATGGTTTGCCTGCCTTTGTATTATCGTCGTAGTTAGGTATCGTTATCGCGATGCTGCATGTATTTATCCCGCTGGATTTCCCGTCGCAGAGTAAATAAAATCATGTATGGACATCAGATATTATCGATCTTTGAGCGAATTAGCGCTCTGGGTATCGTTGAATCTCAAAAAGCTTTCTCCATAAGCTGGTGCGGAAAGAGCGGTGATCTACTTCGGGACTATGGTCGGCGAGGAGGGGCGACTGCCAGGGTCAACCCGCGCGTGGTGGCGCGTCTGCGCCAGAGACTGGCTGAAGCCGCCACTTTGTTGCCTAAAGATCTGGCGGAAGAAGTTCGCGAGATCGACGCAGCCATCGTACAGCACGTGTACGTTGCCGATCTACTTGGAAGGCGATCGTTCAGATGAACATGTTTCGAATTACAATGTTGGTATCAATCAACGATCTACCTGATCTTGTGCAGATTTTGAGCGAGCGGACGCGTGACGGTCACGTCTATCGTGAAACACGGATCGACGAAGATCGCTGGCTTCTGTCTATCGCGGTCAGTGACCGCGAGGAGGCGCGGTTCCTGCGAAGCTATACATTCTAGTCGGGTGAACTAATGCCGTGGCAAAACGCTGATCTCTGTTCAGTATCCGATTGATGATGGTAGCGCTGTCGAGCTCTTGTTCGCGGCGCTGCCCCATGTCTTCGCCGACTCCCTCTCCATTTTTTCCATCTTGACGGCGCACGACTGAGTTTCAGCTCGAGGTCGATGCGCCTCTGCGGGTTTAGTCGTTGAGGGTCATCGAGCAGAGCGAGGTGGGCCGAGCCGAGTAGTCTCGGAGCGCTGAAGGCGCGGGCGAGCGAAGCGAGTGAGCTTAGCTCTTGAGGCGCTGAGCAGCGAAGCGAAGCGAGCGGTCGCGCCTCATAGACGCTTAGGTCATGAGGCGGGAGCCGGAAAACTAGGCTTCGAGTTGGCCACATCTCTTAGACTAATATTAGTCTTCGACTTAGACTCTAATAGTCTAATATAGTCTAAGAGATGTTGATGGCAAGATCAGGTTGGCCAGTTGTCGTAGAACTTGCCCGTCAGGTCGTTCCGGGCTTGAACCTCGGCGTTCTGCTTCAGCAGGTTACCCTTCAGGTCGGTGGTTGAGAACCGGGTGAACGACAAGCTCTGATCGTTGACGATGAATTCGAGGTACGTGGGCCGGCGGTTCTTGACGACGGCGTAGACGAAGTGACCGTCGATGAACGCGGTCCCGACGCCTGGGGTTTTGTCAGCTGCTAGTCCGAGGAACACAGTGGTGTCTTGGTTCGGCTCTGGCTCAATGTGCTGGTACGCTGTGATGAGCGAGTTGTGGAATTCCTCGGAGATCGAGCCGCGATCCTTCAGGCCGTCGATCTTGCTCTTGAAGCGGTCGTAGTGGACGAGGGGGAAGCTCTTCTTCCAAGTGGGACGGTTGAGCTTCAGCGTGCTCGTGTCGCCCGACCACAGCTCGAACGTGAACGCGAATTCAGGCTTATTCTTCGCGCGGTGGATGCCGTTGTCGAAGAACGTGACTTGAGCGAGCGCTAGGGTGCTGAGGAGTGGGCAGGCGCGACCATGGTTAACGGACGGCGGCCCCTGGATGGGGGTCTGACCTTGATTCGCCAGCGTCTGAAGTTGATTCAAAATGTCGGGATTTTTCTGAATCAGGGTGAGCAGGTCTTCGAGTGTTACTGTCACGTAGTAATTCCTTAAAATGAATGTATAGTCTATGTCACACAAGAGATCGATGCTGCAACATCAAAATTATTTTGACTAATAAGTTAGAAGGTCGTACGAGATCATTCGTCGCCAGCCGGTGCTTTTGCCGTGGCGCTGGATCTGATTTAGGAATTATTATGGTGAAAGTATTCATTGTCGCGGTCGAGGACCACGAGGGTTGCGGGACCATCCGGACTTCAGTTCACGCCACGCTGGAGGGCGCCACCGCTGTTCTGCGCGAGATGGTCGCGGAAGAGTTCGACGGCTACGAGGATTTCGAGGATGTCGATGTCAGCGACATGAGCGCTGTCGAGATCGCCGAGGCGATCGATGAGGTCTTCGGCAAGAGCGCGTTCGTCGAAGAGCACGAGGTGCGCGCGTAATGGCTGCCTTCAGAAGCCTCAAGGCGCCGGCTGGCGCTGTCGTCGTCCACATAGGCAAGTCTCTCGTCGTGGTCGAGACCGATGCGATCCTGCGGACCCGTGTCAAGAAGGTAGCCGAGCACACCCGCGGCCTGATGATGGGCAATCACTTCTTCGAGGCGATGCGTGACATCGGTCACGTCACGGCGTGCGAACTCGTGGAGACCATGTACGCTCTCGACGCCGCCGCCGGGGATGCCCCGAAGATCGCCCGCCTCAACGACGAGGCCCGGCGGTTCTCGATCGCCCTTCAGCAGTACGAGACGCACCCCTTCGTCTACATCCGCCACGATCGGGTGGAGATGACGACGCAGATCATCCGGATGCGCGACATCAACTCCATGGAGGAGTTCCACGCCTGGAAGGCGGGGTTGGAGACGCGCGACCGCGAACTAATGGGCTTCGAGGCGCTGCTGGTATGACCTCGCCCTCGATCCGGACGACTGTGCTGCTGGCGGTCACGGACGAGTGGGTCAGCCGCACCCTCTACAGCGAGCGCTTCGACGAGGTGATGGTCTGGCTGGCCGACCGCTCGCAGTGGCAAGGCTATCTAGAACCGATCACTTCGGCGGAGGATGATGCGCGCTGGTATGTGACCTGTCCGAGCGAGACGGACGCGTTGGATTTCAAGTTGCGCTGGGTCTGAGAGCGTAAATAGGCCTATGACGATTGACCCCGACGAGTGGGCGGCGATTGCTGCCCACCTCGAATCCCTTGAGACTCAGGTCGCCGAATTGACTGCCCAGGTCGATTTCTTCAGCCGCGAGCGCCTGCTGTACCGCGAGGGCAGAGAGGCGCTGGAAGCGGCCACCACCTCGACCGTGGATCTTCTGGCGCCACTGCCGGCCGGGTACGGGCGCGGCAACGCCAACCAAGTCGTCGCCCTGACGTACGAGGCGGGCCAAGAGATGGCGCCGGGCTTCTTCAAGCCGTCGTCGGCAAAGCGGTCGCGCAAGCCGGACGGGACGGCTCTTTAACGGCTGGGCGTTAAGGCTACCCCGACCATAGGGGATCCTGATGCCGAGCCTTGAGATCGTGTCCATCGACGGCGGCCTGTACGCAAGCATCCTTGGAACACTATCGATCGCTCCCACTCGTCCTGGTTCTCCTCTTCCGGCTTGAGGCGAAGCGGGAGAGCGTGGAACGACGATGGGAATGCCTCGCGGGGCGGGGAGTGCGGCGGCTGCGACGCTGCGGGGTGCCGTGATGGACAAGATCTACTACAAGGGCTGGAAGACTCGGAAGATCTGCTGCGTGACGCAGTTGAACCGCGCCTGCGACGAGCAACCGGGCTGCTACTACCAGGTGATGAGCGCGGCCTTGGGCCTGTCCGGCATGGGTCACCGCAGGGCGTGGGTTCCGCACCCGAAGGGTAGCTTCCCAGAGAAGCCGGGCTACTCACGGCTGTTCTATGATTGGGCCTTCTGCCCTTCGACGCGCACGGCCTCGGAGATCAACCCAGAGGCGACGCGGCTGATCAACCAGCCAGGGGTGCAACACCTCAAGGGTAGCCGGCAGCTCCGGCCGCAGGAGTCGGTGATCGGTCAAGCGTGGCTGTTGCACGCCCGAGGCGTGATGCAGCGCTGCTTCACCCTACGCGAGGAGCACCTCGATGAGGTGGCCGAGTGCCTCCGCGAAGAGATGGGCGAGAAGTACATCTGCCACAAGCTTAAGGGCCGGATCTACGTCTTCCCAAAATTCGGCTCTCCCGAGGAGTACCGCGACTTGCTGCGCCGGATGGACGACAAGGAAGAGGAGGTGAAGCGCCTCGGTGAGGAGGGCATTGCCAAGCACGTCGAGCTGTACGCGTACTTCCCCGTCGACGCCCGAGTCCGCTGGGGCTGACGGCGCTGGTGGGGCGCGGAGGCGTGCCCTCCATGCCCTACCTGTCCCACCTGCCCTACTAACGGGGCTAGATGTCGAACAAACCGCCACCACTCGCCATTCGCCTCGCCGCCTTCCGGGCCAGTTCCTCCTGAACTTCGCGCTTGGCGCGCAGGTAGTCCTCCTCGGTGCGCTGCTCGAACACGCCGCGGCGCGCGAGATAAGCCGCGGCGGTGACGCCGGTCGGGATGCTCGGATCCTCGGGCTCGGGGCTGCGGACCAACTCGCCAACTTGACGATGCGGCAGCGGTTCTCCCATAGATACACCCGATAGGGTATTCTTACCTTGGTTCTTATCCTGATCCGAAGAAACACCTACGGGAGGCCGGGTGGTCACCTCCTTCTCCGGGGCGCCTGGTACAGGCCGTCGCAAGGTCTCGGCGAAGAGGCTGCGCAGCAGCGGACCGAGCTTATACCGAACGGCGGGTGCACGGATACCGTCTTTGTGGCGCACCGCCTTCAACCAGAATCCGAACCGGCCGTTCCGGTCCTCGACGGCGGTGAGAGCTTTCGGGGTGATGCGCTCGATTAAGCCGACGTTGAGGAGGAACCGGATCGCCTCCCGGCACAGCCACTCGGAGATGTGCTGCATCGTCGGTGGGGCGTTCGGTCCCGTCAGCCCCCGGCGGTCGAGCAGGAACCCGCCCTCCAGGCCGCAGCCGCGGACGTCGAAGACGCTCGGCGCCGTGTGGAAGCGCCCGATCGTGAGCAGCAGCGCGTTGACTGCCTGGAGCAGCTGGGTCCGGCGGGTGAGGAACAGGATCGAAAGGGGCCGGCGCAGCGCGCGGCGGACCCGGCGTGGCAGGTTGTAGATCCCGTGCCAGTGGGGCGTGTCGTCCTCGCCGGGCGGCGGCTTGAACCCGGGCTGGCGCTCGGGCGGCAGGTCGTAGACGCGCTCCTCGCGCTTCATGCGGAACGGGTTGCGTTTGTACACGGCGAACCTTCATGGGTTGCGCCGAGCCATGGCTGGAGACCCCCTTGTCATGAGGGCCAAACCTGATGTACCTTCCGAATCACCACAAGACGGAAGCGGACTTAGGTCTGCGCGATAGCCCGGTGCTCTCCAAAGCGCCGGGTTTTTCGCGTCTGGCGGTGGCTCAGCCGAACATCGGTGCGACTCCTTTTCGCCCTCCAGCCGTAGCCTTAACGCTTTCATGTGTCCAGGCGATATATGGCTTGGACACAGGCGCGCGGGCGCTGCTACGATCCGGGCCATGATGTTGGAGATCGAGGCCAAGGGCACTCAACTCGTGGGGCTGGACACCCCGGGCCATATCGGCTCGGCGCTGCTCCAGACCACGCCGCTCGGACCTGCTGCTGGTCCCGGTCCGGTCGGGCAGTTGGACGGCGAGGGCGTGGCGTTGCCGCTCCAGGCGCTGCTCGAACTGGAGCGGCAGCCGAACTACTACGAGCTGTTCAATTACATACGGCCTGGCTGGGAGGGGGCGTATGGCTGTGCCCGGTAGGCCACCGAGCAACTGGAGGCGCAGGGCTATCGTTGTTGACTCATCGCGGGTGCACCCCCGATCCACATCCGGGTGCTGTTCGAGGATGCCTCGCAGACCGGCGCGACCGTAGGTGAGCTTGAGCCGGAGGGTTGTGCCGCACTAGAGATCCACCGCCTCTGGCGATGGATCGCCCACGAGACGCGAATTACTTTGAGCATATGGCGGGTCGCATGATGGATCAGGCAGCTGTTGAAAAGCCGAAGCGCAAGCGCAAGTACCGCCCTGTGACCAACGATGGGCAGCGCAAACTATTCACGACATGGCTGCCATTTGACATGCCAGATAAGCTGCGTGAGCTTGTGCAGGAGCGGCAATACTTGACGAACGATAAAAGCATTACGATCTCAGGGCTGGTAACCGAGGCGATCGACGACTTGTTGGCGAAGTACAACAAAGCTTAGCCGTTCGCCCAATCAGGTAGGGCAGGTAGGGCAGGTTGGGCATGGAGGGCAGGCGTCCATAGCCCCTGGGCCGATGGCGATATATCGCCCTTGACGGCGATATATCGCCATGAGAGGGTTCCTCATCGCCCGCCGATGAGGAAATCCCCGTGGCCGTTGAGTCCTCCACCGATACCCTGACGAAGCCCCGCCGCGAGGGCGGGGTGAACCTCGCCGACATGGAGCCCGCGCCCCACACCGCCCTGCTGCGCCAGATCAAGCTCGGCGCCAAGGGCGAGCAGTTGTCCGCCATCCTCGCCAAGCTCGGCAAGCTCGACCGCTACCGGAAGATCGACGGCGACATCGATCAGGAGGCCATTTTAGCCGACGCCCGGATCGTGCCGGGGGCCGAGACGCCCGCCCCCGAGCCGAAGGCGGAGGCCGCGCCCGCCCCGGCCGAGGCGCTCGGCCCGCTGTGGACCGAGGAGACCATCGCCGCGGCCAGGCGCTACCGGGAACAGGGTCTGCTCTACCGCGAGATCGCCGAGAAGCTGACGGTGGATCTCGGGCGCGAGGTCACCAAGCCCCAGGTCAACAACCTGCTCTCCCCGAGCCGGCAGCCCAAGGGTGAGGCCAAGGCTGAGGCGCCCGCCCCCCAGCCGGCCCTCTACCCTCTCGACTTCGAGTGGACCGAGGAGATGAAGCGCGCCGCGATCGACCTGTGGGCCGCGGGTAATTCGTACCCGAAAGTCGCCACCGCCATCAACGAGCGTTTCGGTAAGAGCTTCACCGAGCGCCACATCAGCGAGATGGCTCACAAGGACCTGTGGGCCACCAACTACTTGGAGGGGCTGAAGGCCAAGGCCCTGGCCGAGAAGGCCCAGCAGCCGGCGGCTCGGACCGTTGAGGAGATCGTCGAGGCCGTCCAGAACCCGGCCCCGGAGGGCATGAACGCCCAGCAGGGTGAGGACGAGGAGGAGACCAAAGACGAGGCCGCTGAGGAGGAGATCGACCCGACCGCCTACGCCGAGATGGAGGCGTTCGTCCACGGCTACCTCGACCGCCGCGGGCTGGTGGTGCTGCTCGACGGCGGCATCGACTCCCTCCACATGGCTCGCCCCAAGGCCGACGACTTCGACGGCTTGGCCGACTCGGCGGCGCGACCCCGCCTCACCCGGGACACGATCCGCGACGAGGTCGAGCGCGAGTTGCTGCGCTGCGGGCTGAAGACCGGGCGCCTCGACCTCGCCATGCGCCGCTGGTTCCGCCAGCAGCAGGCTACCCGCAAGCGCCAGATCTGGCTCGGCATCCACGTGCGCCACCAGAACCTCGACCCGCACTTCGAGGCGGTCCGCCGCATGGCCGAGGTGCGCTTCGCCGAGGACCCGGGCTTCGTCGCCGCCTCGATCGAGGACCTCGTGTACCAGTGCAAGCGCAAGATGCACGAGGCCCCGATCGCCCAGCCGCATATGCTCTCGTTCTTCGGCAAGCAGAACCTCGGCAAGTCGAGGCTCACCCGGCTGATCGCCTCGCCGATCAAGGAAGCGGCCCGGAAGAAGGTCACGCTCAAGCAGGTCGTGGGCGGCGAGAAGGCCGCCGAGATGTGGGACAGCAACCTCCTCATCATCGATGACCTCGACAAGGCGCCCGACACGACGCTCGGTGAGTTCAAGTCGATCATCACCTCGGAAGAGTTCAATTTTCGGCCCATGAGAACCAATAAGTTCGAACGGCTGCCGAACGTCACCACGTTGCTTGCCAGCCACGATCGCCAGCTGATGGAGATCCTGGGCGATCACCGCGGCATGCGCCGCTACAACGAGCTTCGGCTCAAGCCCAAGCACGAGATCGACCTCACCCTCTCCCTGGCGCTCACCACGGCGATCGACTGGACGGCGTTCTGGGCCAACGTGAGCCTCGGCGACATGCAGGACGAGGACGACCCCTCGCCGATCCTCCGGCGCGGCTTCGGCGACTACCTCGACCAGCGGCAAGCCGAGATCACGCCGATGGACGCGATGTCGTCCTTCGACGTGTGGTTCAAGCGCAAGCTGCCGGCGGCGATCCCGCAGATCAACGCCGACAAGCTCGGCTGGATCAAGGGGGCCGACCTGCACGGCCACTACGAGGAGACCCTGTCCGGCCTGCGGATGTACGACATCATGGCCCAGCCGGTCTGGGGCAAGCGGATCCGGCCCTACTGCTTCCAGACGGGCGTCGAGCCGCACGGCAAGGATCAGGTCTTCGCCCTGCGCAAGATCGGCGGTAAGGCCGAGTACAAGTGGGTGGGCACGCCGAAGGCGTGAACCTCCCCATCTCGCAAGCTGCAACACCAAACTCGTCGACCGGTACCCAGTCGACGACTTTTGCGTTCAACATCTTGAACAGCCGGCGCCATCCAGCGCCGGCATAGCGCGTCGCGACACTCAGGGCCGATCCCAAATCCCTCATCATTAGGATGGTATGGCCGCCGCATCTCACCAAACCCTACCCGTGGCAGCGGTTGGATGCGGAATTGCCAGTCCAGCGACCATGAGCGAAGGTTCGGAAATGGCGCATCGAGGCGTTCGACACGCGGACGCTGCTGAGCCACTCCCCCTTGGGTGTCGACTGAACGGACCAACGGCGGCTGCAGCACGATCCGGCTTGCATCCCCTCGCTTGAGTCGCGCATCAGATATGCTGGCGACGCGCGTAGGTTCAGTGGATACTACCCGTGAATCAAATCAACGTGATTCTATCCCGCTTGTCTGGATCAGAATCTTTAAATGCAAGTGCACGGACAATTTTTATATAGAAAAATCAAGCGAGCCAATCTAAGAAGGATTTGTTCGCGGCGACACAGTTGGAACCATCTTTGGTTAGACTCTTCGCAGCGAGTTATTGTAAAATCACAACATTATTTTTATAATTTACGGAGTCTTGTAATGCCGAATTGGGCAGCTAATCGCGTTATCCTTTCTGGTCCGGCCGACGAGGTCGTGCGACTCGTCGAGACCTGCATCCGGCCGCTGAGCGATGCTGAAGCTAACGAGATCGATTTCGATTTCGAAGCTCTGATCCCCACGCCGCCTGCTGTCCGGGCCACTTCCAAACGTGATACGCGCGAGAATATGGAGTTGGAACGAAAAATAATTCGTGAAGTCCCTGGCGTACCCAGCCGGTACAGCTGGTCGGTAGCGAACTGGGGGACGAAGTGGAATTCGTCAGGGCTATCCGTCTTGCGACGTCAGCCCGGGCTCGTGGACTTCGTATTCGATACCGCATGGAGCTGCCCGGAGCCCATCTTCCGGGCTGTCGCAGCTCAGTACCCGCTGCTCAAAGGATATGTGCTCAGCTGGGAGCATGGAGAGGCTTGGAATGTCTTCGGAGTGATCGGAGATGGAGCTTACTTTAGCCACCGTTCCGATCATGAATTTCTTCCGACTCTCTTCGAGGTCAGTGCGCTCGACCATGAGCTGGACTACGCTGCAGCTGATGCGCTGATCGAGAACTGGCGCGCCATCTCGCGCTGTCTATCCGACCCCGGATCGGGCGCCGCAGTGGTGGACTTGGCTACCGCATGCGTTGCGGCGGCGTTACCCGCTGATGTCGTGGTGCGGCTCGAATTTGCAGCGAATTGCCAGGCCTGTTTGGACAGCGATGCTAAGCCCGACATGCCGGCGCATAACGGGGGCGCCGCCGACCTCGCTTTCCTGTCCACTCACGACCGGATCCGCGCCGAACTCGATCAGGAGTTGGTGGGCGAGTTCGTCTCGCTGTTGCGGCAGGACGTACTGCCCTGCCCGGGCGAGAATTATCTCGCGTCGGAGTTCAAGTCAGCTGCAGAGCAGATCGCGAGGAATTCCTCTGAGGAGGAGCTTCGGACCTGGGCTGCCCTTGCGATGTTCCGCCCCGGCGTTTCCCTCGATATGCGCGACGCCGACAGCCTCAGGGCTGGATTCATCAGCCACGCGGCCCGCCTGTATGAGGAGGTGGAAGCTCACCTCGAACGGCGTGCGGATGATCTGACCCAGGGTCGTGCATCTCGCAAAGCCGAGCAGGAGGCGTAAGCCATGGCTTCGGAGATCCGCACCAAGCCCAACAAGGGCAGCAGAGCAATTCTGAAGGAGCTCAGTGCCAAGGGCGTTCTCGCCCACAGCATGGTTGGCATTTACAACGTCATCCGTGCACAGAGTAGCACCGTCGAACCGCAAGGGTACGATTTGTGGCAGCTCTCCGGTACATTAGAACGGCCTTCGAGTTTTGCTCTGCCGCTGGTCAAGTGCGATGCATGGGTCGGCTACTCCGGTGGTCGGGCTAAGATCACTGCAGCCAGTGGCGTAAGATACGACGGGCAGCCAGCCAGCATCTGCGAGAGCAGCTGCCATCTCAATGAGCTTGCTGGCAAGCTGATTAGGCAACCAGACACGCGTGGCGCCAGCTGGATCCCGAACGACGGCCAATTCTACGGCGATGCTGTGCTGGTAACAGATGTGCGACGGCATTGGTCGTTACAAAGATGGCGCGTAGAAGCGGGCGAGATCGAGGCGTTCAACGAGATGCTCAGCACGCCGCGTACTCTGGTATCGAGGGGAGTACATAATCCGCCTAGCATCTTCTTCCATGAGGAGCCGAACGAAGTCGACCTCATGTTTATGAAGCTTCGTTGGGTATAATGCGAAGCGGCGTGCGCAGCTGAATAAGGCGACACCCGCGCGGGTGATAATCGTTGCGCCCGCGCGGAAGAGCCAAGGAATGCTCGACCCCGCGGCGCAGGCGCTCCCTCGCATCAATGAGCGGCGTCTCGATCACGGCCGCACGCTTAAAGGTGCGGCCGTGGTCTACGCGGTCGCCGTATCAGTGAGCGTCGAGCCACTCGAAGAGCGACTCGAGCAGGAGGTCCCACCGTCCGTAGTTGTCGGACTGACGCGCCATCCACCCTCTCCGGTCGTTACGGGCCGAAGCCAGGATCCCAGACACCGCCTCCTCAAGCAGCTTATGCTCCAGCAGATCCCGCCGGTAGTGCTCGACCAGGTACTTGCACACGTGGATCGTCAGTTCGGCGTCCGCATCCCGCGGATCCACCTTACCCGGGTCGATGTACGGCTTGCCCGTCACCATTGATTCGATCAGAGCGTGCGCCCGCTCGTAGGTCTCGCCACCGTCGTATGACACCATCGTCTGCCCGGTATCGGCATCCGTAATCGCAATGTTCACGTCCTTCATGCCCCGGGCTGGGTGAGCGGCGAACATCGCATCGAACGCCTGCTTGTTGTAATACTCGTGCATCAGTCAAATCCAAATTAATATTCAAAGTATAATGACCATAGAAGCATGCATTAAATATTTCTTCGCCTGCTTCATCAGGGATAGATTAAAGTAGTTGATCTGATCCGGCGCCTACGCATCATAAACTAAGGCGATGGAGATGCGCGCTCATGCCAGCACTACGCGCTTCAGGATCTCGAACTCCTCGTCCTCGACCAGGTCGAAGTAGCGCTCTCCGATCATCCGCTTCGGCTTGCGCTTGCCCTCGATTTCGCACTCCCACTGCTCGTCGGCGACGTCGTCGCGAGCCTTGAGAGCCGCGGCTTCGGTGGCGTAGGCGCAGATGTCCTCGCCGTGGCGGTGCCGGTAGACGGCGACGTAGACGTCCGCGGTCGACACGGTGGGCTTCGAGCCCTCGTCCGGCCGGCGGATCGAGTACGGCTCGTCTCCGGCCGCAGCCTTGAGGGGCGGCGCCTCCTGCACCAGAGCGGTGACGGCGAGGAACGCCGACTGGTAGGCGGCCTCCACCGCGGAGTAGGTGAGACCGAGCTCGTCCTCTACCTCCTCTCCATTCTCGTCGTAGTCGCAATCGATGAGGGTCTGGTCGAAGCCCCCCGCGTCCGCGTAGTCCCACACAGCGACGAGATGCTTGCGGTACGCGTCCTCAAGGGCCTTGAGCGCGATGAAGGCGCCAGCCGCGGCACCATCAGCCATGGGCGCGGCGTTGATCGTATCGGTCATCGAAAATCCGTAAATGAAATGAATCGCCCCGGCACTAATCCGTCCAGCGGCGAAAATCGATCTACTGGATCCAAACTTTTTCGTCAAACTATTTTTTAAGATGCGACGCCGATCCCAGATATGGCATGGGGTAAATCCATCAATTTAACTGATTCAACGACGAATTTAACCATCAAGAATCACATGGAGCTGATTCACAAGAATCAGACTTCTTGAATCAACTTGTGACAGTGGCGAATCAATCGGACGCTGGGTTTCCTGCTCGCCAGCCGTTAACCAGATTGCTCACGGGCGCCCGTGCTTGGCCGTGGCCCGAACGGCCGCCGTGCGAGTGGGGCACCAGTGCAGACTGGCCTGCTCTTGACCGTGCTCGGCGGCCCAGGCCATCAGCAACCACCAGGCGTGTGAGAGATGCCTGTAGGGGCCTTCCAGCCGCAGGTGCGCCGCACGACCGCCGGGGATCTCCTTCACGGTCACGCTGTCGCTGGCTCTGAAGCCCCCGGTAATGGTTGAGCCCGCTGCGATGCGGATGCGATCGCCGGAGTGGGAGAGGGAGAACATCACTTCAGAGCCAATCTTCTCGATGGCCTGGGCCGCGAGCGCCGCATCCACCCGCCCGCGGGCCTCGCGCTGGAACTGAGGGATGGCGGAAAGCTACCTCGCCCCATTCGGCAGCGCAGATGCTCGGGGGACCAGCACGATCTCCGGCGCACTCATGCCGCCCTGCACCTGATCTGGCATCCTGCCCTCCCAACTTCGCCTTGCATGCGGCGCGCTCGTGAGGCCGCAAGAGACAACGAGCTGATGGTCGGGCCTGGCCACTGGGTTAGTTGCGGCTTACAGTAAGCCATGGCTAACACACAGGCCTCTCTCGCGATCGCGGCGCTCGGCGATCTGACCCGACGAAAGATCTTTGAGCGCCTCGCACGTGGCCCCAGCCCGGTCGGTGAGCTCGCCAGCACCATGGCGGTTACTCGGCCCGCCGTCTCACAGCACCTGCGCATCCTGAAGGAGGCTGGTCTAGTCATCGAAACCGCGCAGGGGACCCGTCGGATCTACCGGCTCGACCGACGTGGGATCAGCGCGATCCACGCATGGCTCGATGAGCGATGGTCTGAGGCACTCAACGCGGCAGGATCCACCCTCGAGCAGGAGTTCTGATCGCACGACGTCGATCTGATTTAAAGAGGAGGTCGGCCGTGTGTGCTTGCGCACGTCGCGCTGCTATGAGGCTCCCCACATAAGGTTTGCCCCTTGTGGGCGTTTCCTCCCTAGACTTCGGGCCGCCTCGCAAGGGTGGCCTTTCTTTTCACAGTCGCGGCGTTGCGAGCTGATAGCGGCAGCTCTAGAATGACGGCTGTACAGCTGCCGCCTGGCGGGATACCGGAGTGGGCCGAAGGTCGGCGTTGCGGATCATCGATGAGCTACACCCTCGCCGGGGCGCCGTGGCAGTAGCGGCAGCGGAGACGGGGAAGCACTTGGCGCAACCTGGCCCGGCAAAGCCGGGGCTGCTGCGTCAACAGCAGCTGCAGCGGATAATCCGTGAGACCTTGCCCACACTCGCAGCGGGATTGCCAGCCACCAGCCCGACAGCTCGGCCAACGGGCGGCTCAGGGCCGTTCCAACGGTGAAAGGCGGCATCACGGCCCAAGCACCGGGAGCACGTCGCGGGTGCTGCCCCACCAGGTCAGCGAGGCGTCCCGCTCCGGCTTCTTCACCAGCGGAACCCGCGCGGGCTTGCCGCTACAACGCCGACATCGCAGGCGACGGATGACACGGCGCAGTGGGAGGTTTTCGCAGCGATGGCGTGCCACAAGCGTCGCTAGGGCGTGAGTTGCGACGCTGTTGCATGTCGTTTTCTCACAGAAGCAATGCAGCCAGAGCGCCGTCAGTTCACGGCGCGGCATGAAGTCTGCGTCTGGCGGAAGAAGTGCTAAGTCGAACATAGCGGGCAACGTCCCGCTAAACGACGTGTGTTACGATAGACAATCACTCTATTAAGAATGTAAGTAGGGGTTTCTAAGGTTTGCCACCGGGCTTTTGTTTGTACTTAGTCCCCATTTTTGCTGCTTTCTTGGCACGTATATCGGCAACAGTGTCTTTGAAACTGTTATACAGATCCTTTGCGCTTGCTGATGCGGGGCTGTCCGAGGCGCTAGCAAAAAGCCCATAGTACTTAGAAAAACGACTTCTATCTTTCGTGTAATTCCATGTCCAATTATCGTAAGTGACTTTTCCATCAAAAGCGTTGATGGCGCTCGTTCTGTCGAGAACTGAGTGAAAAATATAATTATTTACGGTTTTTACGAACGTGCGAAGCAGATCAGCGATTTCTTGAAGATTGTCCTTCGTTGGAGTGAATGGCTTTTCAAGAACTATGGAATGATCGCTTAAGCCCAGCTTGATAGCGTTGTTTGCTCCAAGCCTGCCAAAACGATGAACGCAGCAATGCCTGATTTCACATATTTTTTTGTATTCTTCTAAAACTGTACTCACTTCATTTGGAACAGCCCCTTTTATGCCTAGTAAGTCTGAAAAAGTCTTTTCTATGTTATGCTTTCCGGCAAAAGATATTTCTTCTAAAATAGCTTCAGGGAGTAGTGCAGGCTTGTGATGCAACGCGGCGCCAAAGCTGACATTTAGGGGTTCCGCCAAAAGCCGCGCATGAGTGTCAATATTTATTAGTCCACGGATTAGAGCCCGAAAATAGCTCTCTACCGCTGACATATATCCAAGAATGACCAGCGTTCCAAGTTCAGGAGTTATAGAAATATTGGGAGGTAGATATATGATATTGATGGCATTCGTGTTGGCAATAAATTGATCAATCGGGCTTTGCTTCCCAGGTTGATGAGCTGCCGAGAAAAGTGCTTTTGTATCTAGAGGCGTAATCGCCTGTAGAACAGTTATTGAGCGATAGGACGATTTAGCGGCCGGTGGTGGTGATGCGGGCATCAGGATACGAACTCGTCCACGTAGCTTTCCACAGCCGTGACTATGCGCTCTGCTCTCTTGCTACCAACCATATATATCTTGCGGAGTTCTGTGCCGGGATCTTGTAGCGACAGCAAGTCGCCGATCACCCGAATGTGATTATCTACAAGCTTCTGCCGCGCCCATTCTGTCAATCGAGGTACCTCATCGAATGGAAGCTTCATAAGGCGTGTAAACGTAGAGTCGTCCACAAGCTTAGAGCCGCAGTTATGGCAAAATTTCTGTCCCTCGCTCATCCGAGCTGTATGGCATACTTGGCAGGGCGGTAGATCGAGCTTCAGCTCATTTAGAGTTGCTTGTCCAAGTAAAGTATCGATTTGCCGGCGAACGGGATGCTTAGTAGAGGGTCTGGATAAAAACTCAACGACAGCTCGATGTGATGTTCCCTTGCTTTTGCTTGAGAAGGCACGAACAGCAATAAGTGCAGATAAATGAGGAGTTAGTCGCCGATATGTACGATCGGGCCCCCCGTGTGAAACTTGCGGATGTTCGTAGAAGAGCCCAGCTTCAATAAGCAGATTGATCATACGATCGGTAAGGTGTTCTAGGCTGGAGCTTTCCAAGCCGAACATGATCTGTTTTTCGTTTTTATCACCGAGATTTTCATTGGCCTCGCGAATAGTCTCGACACATTTGTTGAAGAATGTGTCTCCTACTTTTACGAGCGTAGCAAGCCTGGGCATTTTCAAGCCTAGTGAAAGAAACTCCTTTTTTCTCGCATCATTATGGCTTTGGATGATTGTGTTCAGACCCTGCTGTGTAGTTGCATAGTTTCCAGCTTTCCACTCGCGCAGCATTGCCAAATAGGCTCGGGGAACTCCAAATGCCGCATATTTTAGGTAGTCGTTTACCTCACTAGGAATTGTCGAGCTTTCGGGGAAGCGGCGTTGGGCTATGCCGCCCATAATTTCACGGTAGGTCTGATGTTCGACCGGCAACCATGCAGTAACCGTCTTCCCCTCGTGATTTGCATGAAATCTCGGTCCGAACTCTGTCGTGCCTGGGTATATAGAGGCTTTGGGAGACAACCTTGGGCGTTTGAGTACGCGCACAATATCAAAAAATTCAACAAGATATTCGGGCGTTAGAGTAAGAGCTGCATCATCTAAAAGAATGATGGCACGTTTCCTCTTGTGGAAGGTGGCCATCTCTTCGATTGCATCGGCAACGCCATCAATGGTCAGCGCTTTGACAATTTCTTCATCACGATCCGAGACAGACAAGCCTCGCTCAAGGCGGCCAATCAGTTTGTCGATTGATGCGCGATCAAGATCGAAGGAGTCCAAAATATCGAATTTTTTCCCCTTTAGAGCTTTGTCTAGATCGTCTGCGGCTTGGAGGATGCGCGACAGAGTCCAGGCTTGAAAGATTGTAAGTGCGTCCGGGCGCTTACGAAGCAGAGGCTCCAGTCTTAAATATCTATTGAAGCTGACATATATTGCTAATGGCTGTGTTTTGTCATCACGGCACACAAGCCACGTATAGCGCATCATGTGCGTCTTGCCACAGCCTCTAGGGCCCTGAACTAAGACAAGTCCTTTAGCTACGAGTGATTCATGAACTGCGTCGTAATAATCGCCTTTAACTGTTCCATCTCTTAAAACTTCCTCAGTTACATGATCGGCTCGTTCTTCAAAGCCATCAAGAAGCCCATCCGCCAGACCAGCATCACTGTGACTATTAGGAGGCACGTTCAGGCCTTTGCTGATAATAACGGAAGATGCAAAAGATCATGCTTGCTGAGCATTCGGGCACTAACTCCTCGCGCAGCGCTGTACAGCAGATTTCTGCCTTCGTCGGATGAGAGAGCTGACAGAACTGCTGTGCGCATCGTTTGAGGGAGTCGAATTCGATAGATGCAGTCCGTGATCGGAGCTGCTCCTTCGATAACCAACCCAACCTTTCGATGCAACTGCCGGTCTACGCGAGCGAGGAGAATGTCTCCCGCCGTTGCAAGCACGTCAGGCTTGCTGCCGGTATCGCAGCTGGAAGTAAGGGGTGGCAGTCTGACGGGTCCTCCAGGTACCGGGGGGAAATCCGATGTGTGGAACACCTTATAATTTACAGCTTTGGCTTCAGCTGAACTTAGGCGTCCTCGAACAATTTCAGCATTTATATCGCTGAGGCTTACATGAGAGTCGCGACGACCCAGAAGTTGGTCAACTGTATAAAATGCGTAATCCAAGCGTTCTACACCAGCATCTAGCGAGATGTTGAGTGGACGCGAAAGGCCATTTTCGAGCGTATAATTTAGTAAGTTGATTTGCTTTTTAACTGGTGCTGTTTTTCTTAGAACCATTATGTACGCTTGTGCGTCAGTCTTTGCGAATGAGCAGCGAGGAAGCTGGACCACGCACTTGATCTCATAGTTTTCTATGATCGCCCGCCGCAGTTTCTGGCTTTTTTGACCGGTGATAACTCCGTCGGGGACAATTATCCCGACATTAGCTCCAGATCGTGTTAGGCGGAGTAGTTGGGAAATAAAAATAGCATCTAGTGTGACATCGCTTATCGCTGAAAAAACGTTATCTAAGCGGGCCTCAGATAATATTTGCTCAAAGCCCGGACGCCATTGTGGCTGAAGATATGGCGGATTTGAGACTGCCGCATCAAAGCCAGCCCTTCCTCGAAGGATTTGCTTGGGCAGGTCAACGTCAAGCGCATCTATCGTAACATGTGTATGACGAGAAAAGCCTAATCCTGAGATGTTACATTTCAGATCGACTACACAGTCCTGATCAAGATCTATTGTGCAAAGTTCAGCACCACGCCACTTTCCGCCCGCTGCTACTGATAATGTTCCTGCACCTGCACCAACATCTACTATGCGCTTTGGCGGGGTGCCATTCATAAGTTTTACGAGCAGATCGGCAACATGCTGCTTCGTGTAGAAGCGCGCTAGCGGATCGAAATGGCGACTGCGATCTTGGCCGTTTTCTTGCATAGCGGAAATAAACGGCATCAGAGGGTCCAAGTTCTAGCGAGTGCTTATGGTGCCTGCGTGCTGACCATGATTTTGCACATTGCTTCGAACGCTTATGGTGCAGCTCTGTCGTTTGGCAGCTAAGCAAGAAAACGTTAACCATCCGTAAGCGGCTGAGCCGGCTGGGGCTTGTCGCAAACGCGAACGGACATCCGTTTACGAGTCGCTAACCATCCCTACCCAGCCTGCCGCCTCCGCCTCGGAGCCGGCCCATGATCCTCAACGCCCTCGCCCTCAAGCTGAAGCGGCAAGCCCGCGGCGACTTCCGGGGCCGGCACTTCGAGGCCACTCTGATGGGCGCAGGTCCTCAGTCAGGCCAGCAGGCAGTTTGGGGGCCAGGGTAGGGGAAAGCCATCGCCGGCCGGATCGCCGCGCAACATGTGTATCCACATATGAAAGTATGGAGGTATAGGCGTGTCCCTTCGGGCCGGGCTCTAGTCGCACAAGCGCTCCCCAAGCCACCGTTCCGGTGTTTTGGCCCTCACGGGTGACGATCCTCACGCGACGGACTAAGGCCGCCGACGCGAGCCTGATGGGGTAGCCGGGATTGCGAGTTCAACGCGCTGATGTGGCGGAGCTGGTACTCACCTCATCCGATCAGCCGTACGGCTTTGCCCTTATCGATCTCGGCCTCGTTGTAGTAGCGCGCCGCCTGCTGCACCGAACGGTGCTGCGACAGCTGCATCGCCTCGGGCAGCGGTACGCCCTGCTTGCCCGCCTCGGTCATGAACCCCGACCGTAGGCCGTGGGCGGAAAAGAGCGCTGGGTCGAGCCCGGCCCGGGCGCAGCGCGCCTTCAGGATCGCATTCACGCTCTGCGGGTCGAGCGCCGTCGCACCGAGCCGACCCCAGCGGTCGATGCGCCGGAACACCGCCCCGGCCTCGATCTTAGCGAGCGCCATCCAGTCGAGCAAAGCCGTCGCGGCCCGCCCAATCACCACCACGCGGGCGTCGTCCTCCGCGGTCGTGGTCTTGGTGCGGCCGAGGCGGATCGTGATCTTCGCGACCATGGGGCTGTCCAGATCGGCCGGATCGCGTGGCACCGGAGCGTCGCGCACCAAGTCCTCGACCCGCAGGGACGCGACTTCGGCCCGACGTCGACCTCCTGATGCGAAGGCGACCAGCAGCAGCGCGCGGTCGCGCACATCGACCAGGCGATGCTCGTACAGGCAGGTGGTGAGCAGTTTCTCGATCACCGCGGCGGTGACCGCCCGCTGACTCTTGCGGGTGCGGGGCCGCCGGTTCGCCCGCACGGCGAGGGAGAGGGCGGTGCGCAGGCGCGGCGTCTTGAACGGTCCTTCGACGCCGCGAAACCTGTGCAGGGTCGACCAGTGGGCGAGGCGTCGACGCACGGTCGAGACCGCGTGCGGACCGGCGACCCGCAGCAGGCCACGGGCCCGTAGATCATCCTCGACGGCGCTGGGCATGCCGTGGCGGGGATCGCTCTCCCGCTCGGCCGGATCCCAGAGATGATGGGCAACGAATTTCAGCGCCAGGGCCTCGGTGGCGGGCCAAGGCAGGGGATGGCCGGTGGCAGCCAGGCACCAGGCCTCGAGGTAGCCGAGGTCGGAAGCGAGCGCCCGAAGGGTGTTGGCGCCCATGCCGGAGCGGGCGAGGTGCTTGAGGGTGGCGGCATCCTCGTCGGTGAGGAGGACGGCCAGGCGCTCGCGGGCATCGAAGGGCAGGAGTCCGGCGAGGGCGTCGAGGTCGCGCTCCCGGGCGAGGGTCGGATCCGGGAGGAGGGTAGGAGTGGGATCGAACATGGCAGAGGAGCGTGAAGAGGGCCGCGGGAAGCCCATTCAAGCCGTTTTCAGGCCTTGGGTCCATCGCCATCGATAAGGGGACATTATCAATGGTTAGGACGGCTCTCCAACCCTCATACAGGTGCGCGAAGCAAAAGGCCTGTTCGCTTCCTTGATGATGAGCCGGTATAAGCAGCGCAATGGTTTACCGCCTGCCCGAGCCGCTTCCCTGGGCCGCCCTCGCCCCGCCGCTCGCCGCCGCCGAGGACGCCCTCGCCCGTCTCGACGAGCGCCTCGCCACCAGCCCTATCCGCCAGGGCTGGGGCGCCCGCACTGCCTTCGCCGACGCCTGCGCCAGCCTCGCCCTCCAAGGCGACCTCGTCCTCCTTGAGGACCTCGTCCTCCACGACGCCGGTCGCGACCGGCACGCTCCCTCGCAAGAGCTCACCCGCGCCCACGCCGTCCTGCGCACCCGCCGCCGCATCGCTGCCGCCGAGCCCGGATGGGCCACCAGCCCCGCCGGCCTCGCCGCTCTGTCCGAGGATCCGGATGGGGCAGGCGATCAGGACGCGGTCTCGATGCCAGCCGCGCCGCCGATCGACGGTGCGGACGGGGAGGGGGATCTCGCGGACGTTGATGAGGCGTTTTCCGCCGAGCTCGCCGGCATCGACGCCCTGATCGCCCGCTCCAGCCGCCTCCTCGCCGACACCGGCCCGGTGCGGGAGAAGTCGCCGCTGCTCTATGACCCGGCCTGGGGCGAGAGCGACCGCCTCGCCGCTTGGCGCCACGCCGTCGCCGACACCCGCGTCCTGCCGCCGGTCCTCGCCACCACCATCGCGGTCGATGCCTGGACCGCCCTCGAGCCGCTCCAGCACCGCGCCTGGCTCGGGCCGCTGCTCGCCGCCGACCTCCTGCGCGCCCGCGACAAGGCCCGACACCACCTGCCCGCCCTCGCCAGCGCCCTGCGCCGCGTGCCGCGCGACCGCTGGCTCGTGCGCGATCCGCTGACCCGCTGGCTGGCTGTCCTCGGCGCCGTCGCCGCAGGTGCCGAGCAGGGCATGAGGGATCACGACCGTTGGATGCTCGCGCGCGAGGTTCTGCAGGAGAAGGTGAGAGGGAGAAGGGGGAGTTCCAGCCTGCCCCGCCTCATCGACCTCGTGCTCGCCCGGCCCCTGGTCTCCACGACCACCATCGCCGACGAGCTCGGCGTGACGCCGCGCGCAGCTCAGACCCTTGTGGCCGAACTCGGCCTGCGCGAGCTCACCGGGCGGGAACGCTATCGGGCTTGGGGGATCTTGTAAGCCGTCGGTCATGCGTGGGCGTGAGATCCACGTGGGTCACGGCCGAAAATGCTGCTCCGCGGGTTGGTGACTAGGTGCGGCAAATTGCTGATGAACCAGTTTACTCGTCAAATGGCTTTGGATTAGCCAGCGGCAGGCACTTGCTCGACGCCGGCTGTCCTCCATAAAATTCTCCGTGTTCGGATCTGGTTGGATCCTCGCAGTAGAAAGATTTTCCGTGTCCGACGAGTCCCAAGCCCAACAGCCTGAGTTCATCGATCTCGCGGCCGATATCGTGTCGGCCTTCGTGAGCAACAACAACGTTCCGATCGCCGAACTGCCGGGCTTGATCGCCTCGGTGCACGCGTCACTGAGCGGCCTTGGCCAACCGGCCGCTACCCCGGTGGAGGATCACAAGGTCACACCGGCCCAGATCCGCAAGTCGATTACACCGGACGCCATCATCAGCTTCATCGACGGCAAGCCGTACAAGTCGCTCAAGCGGCACCTGACCTCGAACGGCCTGACCCCCGACGAGTACCGGCAGAAGTACGGTTTGCCCCGCGACTACCCGATGGTGGCAGCCACCTACGCGGCCCAGCGCTCCGAGCTCGCCAAGAGCCTCGGCCTCGGCCAGCTCCGGCGCGATCGGGCGGCCGCCAAGAAGGCGGCTGAGAAGCGGGCCGAGCCCGATCCCGTCGTCACCGCACCCGTGGACGCGAAGCCTGCACGCCGCGGCCGGCCGAAAAAGGCTACGGCCAGCGCAACTGAGTGACGTGGACCCGACGAACCCATGGCGGCGACAGCGTGCCCGACGCACGCTGTCGCTTTCGGGTGTGCTCCTCGTGGCAGGAGGTTTGAGGATCGCCTTGATCGGTGTGTATTTCGCCGTCGAGGATGTCGTCACCCACTGGATCAGGTAGGTGTGCCGCTTGATCAGGGTTGTGCATCCCTGCGCGTTGCTCGATACGGTACCATTGCTCGGTCTTGAACCGAGCCCTGGAGTAGGAAAGTTTTTTGTGTCGCAACAAGAACAAGGCCCTTCGGTCACTCTCGTTGAACTCGCGGCTGACATCGTGTCAGCCTACGTGTCCAAGAACTCCGTTCCGGTGGCGGAGCTGCCGAACCTGATCGCGTCGGTTCACACCTCTCTGACCAACCTGGGGCAGGCGGCTTCCGTGGAGCCGGAGAAGCTGACCCCGCCGGTGCCCATCAAGAAGACGGTCACCCCGGACTACCTGATCAGCCTCGAGGATGGGCGCCAGTACAAGTCGCTCAAGCGCCACCTGTCGACCCGCGGGCTCACCCCCGAGGAGTACCGCCGCAAGTGGGGCTTGCCGCACGACTACCCGATGGTCGCCGCCAACTACGCCGCCCAGCGCTCCGAGCTTGCCAAGAACATCGGATTGGGCAGGTCCCGCAAGGCAGCCTGAGCCGTTCCCAACGATCTCCTGTCGACCAGCATCAGGCAAGGCCGACAGGAGCGCGGACCGAGGTAGGTTGGTCCAGATGAACATCAGCCTGAGCTCTGGGGTTCGCGTCGATGCCACTGCCGAGAGAGCAGCAGACAACCAGGCGTCATCCCGGGTGCGTTGGTCGATTAGGTTCTTAGGCGCGCGCCCCAGGCCGATCCAGAAATCAAATACTATTCTCTTAGAACGGGTACGGAGCTGGGCTGGATCGGTCCAGTAGGGCAGGCCCTAATGGACCAGGCAGATGGAGTCATCGGCCGATTGGGCGAGCGTTTTCCTGACATTTGAATGGCAGACAGGGTTTCCTGACATCCGCCGGCACGCGCGGCTCTCGCGGAAGGTGGGTCAGCCCTGGCCGACCCGCCGGCCTGTCAGGAATGGGTCGGACACTGTTGGCGAAGTCAGCGGCTAAGCCGTGAGTGCCTTGAACCGTGAGGTGCGTGTGGGGGCCAACGGCCGCAGGGCGAACCAAGCGGCAAGGCGATCCAGGTTGAGAGCGGCCGCCGTCGCCACACTCTGGAGGGTCGTCTTAGCCAGCCCGCGATAGCGGGCCTGGCGCAGGCCGAAGCGGCGCACGCCCTGCGAGATCGTCGCCTCGATGCCTTGCCGCTGCCCGTAGAGCCGCCAGCCCTCCTCGCTCTCCAGCCGCCGTCGCGCGGCCGCCAGCGCCTCGTGCTCGGCACGCGGATGCAGGCTGAGCCGGCGGCTCTCCGCCCGGGTACAGCGCGGCTTGGCGGGGCACACGCGACAAACGGCGGGGCTGAAGCCCGCGCGGATGAACGCGCGTCCGCTCGCCCTGTCCTTGTACGCGCCCCAACTCGTGCTCTCGTGGCCCTCCGGGCAGCGCACGCGCTGACGCTCCCACTCGACCGCGAAGTCGGTGACGTCGAACGCTCCCTCCTCACGCGTCTGCCACCCCTGCTTCGGCCGGGCGGGGCCAATCAGCGCGATACCGTACTGCTCGTGCGCCGCGACCAGGTGCTCAGCGCTGACGTAGGCGGCGTCGGCCAAGTGCTCGCCGGGGGCCAGTCCCGCGCTGGTCAGGCCGGCGTGGATCGCACCGATGCGCATCGCCTCGTGCACATTGGCCGGGGTGGTGTCGGTGTGAACGACCAGCCGAGGCAGGTCGGGGTCGCACGTCTCGGTCAGGTGAACCATGTAGCCGGTCCACTCCGTTCCAGACTTGGCCCGGAAGCGGGCCTCGACGTCGTAGGGCGACTCGACCCGGTCACCGGGCCCACGCCCCTGCACCGGGCGCAGGTGCACGCCGGCGCCGGCGGGCGGGCTGCCGTCCCGTTCGCGCGCGAAGTGGCGCGCCCACACCCGGCGCAACACGGCGACGGCCGGCAAGGTGGTGGCGAGTGGTGGGGTGCGCGCGCCCTCCAGCGCATCGAGCAGATGGTAGCCGTCCGCCCCGACCTGGAGCACGTAGGCCTCGCGCTTGGGGCCGCTCTGCGGCAGGCGCGCGTCCTCGATCCGACGGTCGTAGCGCTCGTGCCACTCGGGCGGGGCGAGGCTCCGCAGCCAGTCGGGGGCGAGGACCGCGACGGCATTGAGGGCCGCCCGCAGCGTCTCGGCCAGCAGCTCGACGCGGTTGAGGTCGCGCACTGCCGCGAGCACGTGGGTGCTGTCGGTGCGTTGGCGCCCACGCGCCTTGAGCACGCCCTGGTCGCGCGCGGCCTCGAGGATGCGGGTCAGCAGCCGTCCCGTGGCCTCGTGCTGCAGCAGCCGGCCGCGGAACTCGCACAGGACGCTGGGATCGAAGCCCGGATCGGCGAGGTCGAGGGCCAGCAGATATTTCCAGTCAATCCGGGCGCGGACCGCCTCAGCGGCCTGGCGGTCGCTCAGGCCTTCGCGGAACTGCAGGAGGGTGACGAGGGCGAGGCGCCAGGGTGCGTAGGCGGGCTGGCCGCGGGTGGGATAGAGGTCAGCGAACGCGGCATCGGCGAAGATGGTGCCGAGGCGGGTGCGTAGGAGCAGGTAGGGGTTGCCGCGTCGGAACGCGGTTTGGGCGACGCGAGCCGTGTCCTCAGGGACAGGCGGG